>JAQGMO010000303.1 GCA_028292315.1 Herminiimonas sp.
CCGCACGGTTACGAAGGTCAGGGTCCGGAACATTCGTCGGCCCGTCCGGAGCGTTTCCTCCAGCTGTGCGCGGACAACAACATGCAAGTGGTGCAGCCGACCACGGCAGCGCAGATTTTCCACCTGCTGCGGCGCCAGATGATCCGCCTGTTCCGCAAGCCGCTGGTGATCATGACGCCGAAGTCGCTGTTGCGTAACAAGGATGCCGGTTCGCCGATCGCCGACCTTGCCAAGGGGTCGTTCCAGACCGTGATCGGCGAAGTGGACGAGAAGATCGATCCGAAGAAAGTCAAGCGCATTATCGCGTGCTCGGGCAAGGTGTATTACGACCTGGCCAATGCGCGTCGCGAACGCGCCCAGTACGATACCGCGATCATCCGTGTCGAGCAGCTCTATCCGTTCCCGCACAAGGCATTTGCGGCCGAGCTGAAAAAATTCCCGAACTATACCGAACTGGTATGGACCCAGGACGAGCCGCAAAACCAGGGCGCGTGGTTCCAGATCCAGCACAATGTGTTCGAGAACCTCGATGAAGGACGCAAGCTTGCCTACGCGGGCCGCCCGGCCAGCGCGTCGCCGGCGGTCGGCTACTATGACAAGCACTATGCGCAGCAGAAAGCGCTGATCGATACGGCATTTTCGAAGCTCAAGGGCTTTGTCCTCACGAAATAATGACGCTGCGGCGCGCCGGATGCCGGCGAGCCGCGCGCACAACCTTCCACGGAGAATTACATGGCAATTTTAGAAGTAAAAGTTCCACAGCTGTCGGAATCGGTAGCTGAAGCGACGTTGTTGCAGTGGCATAAAAAAGTTGGTGAAGCCGTCGCTCGCGACGAGAATCTGATCGATATCGAAACCGACAAGGTGGTGCTGGAGCTGCCCGCACCGGCCGATGGCGTCATCAGCGAGATTCTGAAGGCTGAAGGCAGCATGGTGGTGGCCGGTGAAGTGATCGCCAGGATCGACACCGAAGCCAAGGCCGGCGCCGCAGCGCCGACCCCGGCCCCGGTCGCCACGATGGGCGCGCCGGCGCCGCAGTCGATGTCCGGCGCGAGTGCCGCGCCGGCGTCGGCTGCGTCCGCCGCGGTTGCGATGCCGGCCGCCGCCAAGATGCTGGCCGAGAATAATCTGACGGCCGGCCAGGTCGAGGGCAGCGGCAGGGATGGCCGCGTGACCAAGGGCGACGTCATCAGCCTGCTGGAAAAGAAAGCGGCTCCGGCTGCTGCGCCGGCGGCACCGGCTCCGGCTCCTGCTCCCAAGCCAGCCTTGCAGCAAGTCGCCGCGCCGGTTTCGGCCGACCTGGGCGACCGTCCGGAACAGCGTGTGCCGATGAGCCGCCTGCGCGCGCGGATCGCAGAGCGCCTGGTGCAATCGCAATCGACCAATGCCATCCTGACGACGTTCAACGAAGTCAACATGCAGCCTGTGATCGACTTGCGCAACAAGTACAAGTACAAGTTCGAGAAAGAGCATGGCGTCAAGCTCGGTTTCATGTCGTTCTTCGTCAAGGCGGCAGTCGCCGCGCTGAAAAAATACCCGGTCATCAATGCGTCGGTGGATGGCAATGACATTGTCTACCACGGCTACTTCGATATCGGCATCGCGGTCGGTTCGCCGCGCGGCCTGGTGGTGCCGATTCTGCGCAACGCCGATCAATTGTCGATTGCCGACATTGAAAAGAAAATCGGTGAGTTCGGCGCCAAGGCCAAGGACGGCAAGCTGACGCTGGACGACCTGACCGGCGGCACATTCTCGATTTCGAATGGCGGTATTTTTGGCTCGATGCTGTCGACCCCGATCATTAACCCGCCGCAGTCGGCAATCCTGGGCGTGCATGCGACCAAGGACCGCGCGGTGGTGGAGAACGGCCAGATCGTGATTCGTCCGATGAATTACCTGGCGATGTCTTATGATCACCGCATCATCGACGGCCGCGAAGCCGTGCTGGGACTGGTCGCAATGAAAGAGGCGCTGGAAGATCCTGCCCGTCTGTTGCTGGACCTGTAATATTTATCGAGCAAAAAGACACAGGCCGTCCGAGGACGGGCCGGGTGTCTTTTTGTTTTAATACGAAAGAAGAAAATGGCGAAAAGTTTTGATGTGGTTGTGATCGGTGGCGGGCCTGGCGGATATATCGCGGCGATCCGCGCCGCGCAACTCGGATTTTCCACTGCCTGCATCGATGAATGGAAAAATGACAAGGGCGGCCCCGCACTCGGCGGAACCTGCACCAATGTCGGCTGTATCCCTTCGAAAGCGTTGCTGCAGTCGTCCGAACATTATGAGCATGCCGGGCACGCATTTGCCGACCACGGCATCGAGATCAAGGGCCTCGGACTGAACCTGGGCCAGATGCTGTCCCGCAAGGATACCGTCGTCAAGCAAAACAATGACGGCATCCAGTACCTGTTCAAGAAAAACAAGGTCACGTTTTTCCATGGCCGCGGCGCATTCGTCCGCGGCGACGCGAACGGCTATGAAATCAAGGTGGCCGGCGCCGCGGAAGAAACCATCACGGGCAAGCACATTGTGCTGGCAACCGGTTCGAACGCGCGGGAATTGCCGGGCGCGCCTTTCGATGAAAAACTGATCCTGTCGAATACCGGTGCGCTGGCGATCGGCGAGGTTCCGGAGCGCTTGGGCGTGATCGGGGCCGGCGTGATCGGCCTGGAGATGGGCAGCGTCTGGCGCCGTCTCGGCGCCAAGGTGACCGTGCTCGAAGCCTTGCCGGCTTTCCTGGGCGCGGTGGACGAGCAGATTGCAAAGGAAGCGCACAAGCTAATGACCAAGCAGGGGCTGGCAATCCAGCTTGGCGTGAAGATCGGCGCCATCACGGCCGGTAAAAACGATGTCACGGTCGAGTATGCGGACAGTACCGGCGCCGCGCAGAAAGCGGTATTCGACAAGCTGATCGTCTCGATCGGCCGGCTGCCCAACACCAACGGCCTGCAGTCTGACCAGGTCGGGCTGAAGCTGGACGAGCGCGGTTTCATTGCGGTCGACGCCGAGTGCCGGACCAACTTGCCGAATGTCTGGGCTATCGGCGACGTGGTGCGCGGCCCGATGCTGGCCCATAAGGCGGAAGAAGAGGGCGTGGCTGTCGCCGAGCGTATCGCCGGGCAGCACGGGCATGTGAACTTCAACACGATTCCGTGGGTCATATATACATCGCCGGAAATTGCATGGGTCGGCAAGACCGAGCAGCAGTTGAAGGCGGAAGGCGTCGCTTACAAGGCCGGTACATTCCCATTCCTGGCAAACGGGCGCGCGCGTGCACTGGGTGATACTTCGGGCATGGTGAAGTTTTTGGCCGATGCCAAGAGCGATGAAATCCTCGGCGTCCATATCGTTGGTCCAATGGCGTCCGAACTGATTTCAGAAGCCGTGGTGGCGATGGAGTTCCGCGCGTCGTCGGAAGATATTGCCCGGATTTGCCATGCGCATCCGTCCTTATCGGAAGCCACTAAAGAAGCTGCACTGGCCGTCGACAAGCGTTCGCTGAATTTTTAAGTACCAGGTTTCCAAGTCTTAGTTTCCAAGTCTTAGTTTCTAAGTCTTGGTTTCCAAGTCCAAGTTTCCAAGTCTTGGTTTCCAAGTACCAAGCGCGTTTCAATAGTGTGCAGCCGCGGGCATGGTGCTCGCGGTTTAACCTGGAAGGGGAGGCCCGGATGCGTTACCTGATCATGTCATTTTCACTGGCGCTTGCTGCTTGCGCCACCCCGGGACCGGGCAACCCCAATATAGCGATTGAAACAGCCAGCGGCGGACAGTTCGTTTCCGGCGCCGACTGCCAGGTCATCAGTAGCGCCGGCAACTGGAATGTGACGACGCCGGCCGCGGTCCCCGCCGCCAATTCGGTTGGCGACTTGCGGGTGGTGTGCAATAAGCCGGGCTACCGCACGTCCGAAGTGGTTTATCGCGGCAACGGCGCGGGCAGCTACGGCGGATATGGCTATGGCGGGCCGAATGTGGGCGTGGGAATCGGCGGCGGCAGCGGCGGCCGGGTAGGCGTCGGCCTCGGGATCGGTTTCCCGATCGGCGGCGGCGGCGGATATGCGGCCGGGTATCCTTCCCGTATCCTGGTCGAAATGAGTCCGCAGTAAGATTGCGCAATAAGATTGCGCATTAAGCTTGCGCAGTAAGCTTGATATACCCAATGCAATACAGCTTCTTTGAAATGCGTGTCGGGCGAGCAATGTCTCGCCCTTTTTTTGGTCCTGCGGTTGTAACAAGGATAAGGGCAGCCAGGCTGTCATTGCGAGACAAGTTTGAACACTATGAATGTCCAGGAGTTTTACCAGCATGCGCTGACCGAGCGCGGTTTTAATGCGGATGCAGCGCAGCACCGGGCGGTCGACCGTTTGCAGCGCGCTTATGATGAATGGGTTGCTTTTAAGGCACAGCGCTCGAGTACATTGAAACGCCTGCTCAATCGCCCCGATGTCCCGCGCGGCGTTTATATGTGGGGCGGCGTCGGCCGCGGCAAATCGTTTTTGATGGATAGCTTTTACCTGGTGGTGCCGGTCAACCGGAAAACCCGGATACATTTCCATGAATTCATGCGCGGCGTGCATCGGGCACTGGATGACCTGAAGGGCGTGGCCAACCCACTCGACGAAGTGGCGCGCCGTATCGCCAAAAAATACCGCTTGATCTGTTTCGATGAATTTCACGTGTCGGATATCGCGGACGCGATGATTCTCTATAACCTGCTCGGCGCATTGTTCGAGAACGGGGTTTCCTTCATCATGACCTCCAACTACGCGCCCGATACCCTGTATCCGGATGGATTACACCGGGACCGCATGCTGCCCACAATTGCATTGTTGAAAGAAAAGCTCGATATCCTCAACGTCGATGCCGGAGTCGATTACCGCAAACGCGCACTTGAGCAAGTGGAAATCTATCATTGGCCGCTAGGCGGCGATGCTGACCGCGCCTTGCGGCATGCGTTCTCGACCGTTGCCGAGGCAGCCGACGAAGAACCGGTGATCAGGATCGAAGCGCGCGAGATAAGATCCCTGCGGCGGGCCGGCGGCGTCATCTGGTTCGACTTCGCCACGCTGTGTGGCGGTCCCAGGTCGCAAAACGACTATCTTGAAATCGCAAATCAGTTTCACACCGTGATCCTGTCGGGCACGCCGCGCATGTCTGCATCGATGTCGTCGGAAGCGCGGCGTTTTACCTGGCTGATCGATGTCTTGTACGATCATCGGGTTAAACTATTGATGTCAGCCGAAGTGCCTCCGGAAGAGTTATATACCCAGGGCATGCTGGCCAATGAATTTCATCGTACCGTGTCGCGGATTATCGAAATGCAATCGCGGGAATACATGGAGTCGGCGCGGCGTGATGTGACGGGGGCAATTTCCTGATGGCTATTTCAATTCAAATCAGTTTTTCACGGGCGGATCGTTGGCGGGCCGGATTTTCCACTTGCCTGCGATCGGGCCTGCTTGCGGCGGCGCTGGCAGGCGCGAATCCGGTCTGGGCGCAGGCTCCCGAGCCGCATCCGCCGCAAGGTGCGGTTCGAGAATTGGCGGCGCGCTATCCGGCCGGTTCGATCAAGTCGCTCGCCGCGGCGGACGAAGCGTTGAAGTCCGTCGATCGGGAACGGGAGCAGGTTGCCGTGCGCTTTGCACAGGCCGAGCAGGCCTGCTTCCCGAAATTTTTTGCTTCATTCTGCCTGGATGACGCGAAAGAGCAGCGGCGCGCCGACATGGCACATTTGCGCAGCATCGAAGTGGAAGCCGATGCGGTCAAGCGCCGGTTGCGCGCCGATGAGCGCGATAAGGTATTGGAAACCCAGCGCGCAGCTGACGAAGCCGATGCGCCGCGCCGCCAGAAAGAGGAGGAAGCGGCGCGGCAGGCGGCTTCAAAGAAAGCGGATGACCGGGCCAAAAAGCAGGCTGCGGAAGAAGCGGATGCGCCAAGACGGTTGCAGCAGCAAAAAGACGCCGAAGCAGCGCATGCGAAAAGATTGGACCAGCGCGAGCAGTCCAGCCGGCGGCCGGCCGGGCCGGGCGGTGCCGCTGTGCCGGACAAGCGGGCCGAGGCGCACCAGGAAAAAATCGAGCGGGCCAAAGCGGCGGAAGAGGCTGACGCCGCAAAACGCGCCAGGAATGTCGCGAATTACCAGGAGAAGGTGGAAGCTGCCGAAGCGCGTCAGCGCAAGGTCGCGGCCAGGAAGGCGGAACGCGAACTTGAACGCGCCCAGAAGGCGGAAAAGGAACGTGTGCGTGCCGAGAAGCTGGCCAAACCGTAATTGTGGCGGGTCCGGCGAAACCCGGCCGGGCACTTGCCGGAACCAGACCGGTCCGGTTTGAAACGGGCGTGTGTTACACCGCGCGGCGAATCTTTTCTGCCTTGTAGTGCTTCGGTTCCTTTGGCAATTCGACCAGTTTCGCGATCACCATCGAACAGTTATCGGCATTGGTTCCCTCCGAACGCTCGCGTGCTTTCCGGATCAGCATTTCGCACGCTTCACGTGGCGAGTTCATTGCGATCGCCGCACCGAATTCCGCATCGTCAAAGTAATGCCAGAGTCCATCCGAACAGAGCAGGAATGCGTCACCCGGCTGGAGTGCGTCATAACGTCCGATCGTCACGAACAGGTCGTTGGTAGTGGTCCCGAGCACGTTGACCAGCAGGTTCGATAACCGGTGGTTGCTTGCTTCATCGCGCGCCATCCGGCCTTCACCGACCAGCTTCTCGACGTAAGAATGGTCTACTGTGCGCTCTGCCGGGTTGGGACCGTTGAAGCGGTACAGGCGGGAGTCGCCGACATGGGCCCAGACCGCGCGCAGGTCGGGCCCCAGTACCAGCACCACCATGGTGCTGTGCGGCTGCTTTTCCGACGATATGCCGGAGAGATTGATGATGAGATGCGCCTCGTGCCCGATGGTGTTCAGCATGGTTTCGACATCGTCGGTCTCGGGCGAAAATTGTTCGAATACTTGTTGCGCCGTGCGTATCACCTGCTCGGCGGCCAGCGAGCCGCCCGACAGTCCGCCCATGCCGTCGGCCAGCACGGCCATCATGTAGCCGGGGGCCTTGGGGGCGGAAAATACGGCGGCGCGGTCCTGCTGTTCACTGCGGTCACCGATGTGCTGCCCAGTTGCTGCTTCGATTCTGTATTGGCTCATACGTCCGGGTAGATTAAACTTCGGTTATTGTTCTGTTACGGTAAATCGCTTTGTTGCGTGCGTGCTGCCTATTTTGCTGCATATTCTTAGCTTTATTAACTGTATGGTGTAATCGTCATTATGTTAATTTTTTACGCGCTGCATGGTAATCGCATAAATTGCATAAACTGCATAAATTGCATACGATAATTCACTACGTAAATTATTACACGCACCAAGTTTCTGTAAAGCTAAAAAAAACATGATCCCACAAGATATACGACGCCGCATCATCGAACTCGAAGTCGAACATCGGGACCTCGACCTGGTAATTGATACCCTGGTACGCGACCTTCGCCATGAAGAGATGCAATTGCGGCGTCTGAAAAAGCGCCGGCTGCAGCTTAAGGATCATATAACGCTTTTAAAAATGCAGCTTATTCCCGACATTCCGGCATAACGCGTCACGGTCTTCGCGTCGCGAAATTGGTAAAATAGAGGTTTGAAGCGGTGGCATGCCTTAATCCGGGGCGCATGCCTTGAGCTGCTTACAATGCGTCGCCCACAAAGCGCCGCCGGCATTGCGCCGTTGCGCCACATCACCGTTAGCCATTTTGACAGAAATTAATTCCACCGCAAGCGCGCCTGGGGCGCATGATGCCGACATCGACCGGCTGTTCGGCGAAAACGGTCCGTTGGGGTCCGCGGTGGGGAAGTTTCGTCCGCGCCAGTCGCAAACCGAAATGGCCAAGGCGATTGCCCAGGCGATTTCGCAACAGCAGACCCTGATTGCCGAAGCCGGGACCGGCACCGGCAAAACCTTTGCCTACCTGGTGCCGGCGCTGCTTTGGGGCGGCAAGGTGATTGTCTCCACCGGCACCAAGAATTTGCAGGATCAGCTGTTTCTGCGCGATATTCCCACGGTACGCAAAGCGCTCAAGGCGCCGGTTTCGGTGGCACTGCTGAAGGGACGCTCGAATTATGTCTGTCATTTCCACCTCGAGCGCACATTGCAGAATGGCCGCCTGACTTCACGCGATGACGTCGGCCACCTGCGCGAGATTTCCCGTTTTGTCAAAACTACAAGTACCGGCGACAAGGCCGAGCTCTCCAAGGTGCCGGAGACGGCAACCATCTGGAACCTGGTGACGTCAACCCGCGATACCTGCCTGGGCGCCGAATGCCAGTTCCACGGCGATTGCTTCGTAATGAAAGCGCGCAAGGAAGCGCAGCAGGCGGATGTGGTGGTCGTCAACCATCACCTGTTCTTTGCCGATGTCGCACTGAAGGATACCGGGGTGGCGGAACTGCTGCCGTCCGCGAACACGATTATTTTCGATGAGGCGCACCAATTGCCGGAAACGGCAACGCTGTTTTTCGGCGATACGGTCTCGACTTCGCAAGTGCTCGAGCTCTGCCGCGACGTGCTGGCGGAGGGCTTGTCGCATGCGCGCGACGGGGCCGACTGGGGCGCGGTGGTGTCGACGGTCGAACGCGCGGCGCGCGATCTGCGGCTGGCGTTCCCGCAGGACGTGGTGCGGCTGGCGGTACACCAGATCGCGCCGTCCAGCGAATTTTTCCCGGCGCTGGAAAAGCTCAAGGATGAATTGGCCGGCATGACCGCCGTACTCGAGAACCAGGCGGAGCGCGCCGAAACCATCGAGCAATGCAGGGTGCGCGCGATTGAATTGTCGACCCGGCTGGCGGCCTGGAACAGCCCGGGAGCGAGCGGCGGCGAGGGCGAGGATGCGCAGCGCGTGTTATGGGTCGAGGCGTTTTCTTCATCCCTGCAATTGCACCAGACACCGTTATCGATTGCGCCGATTTTCAGCAAGCAGCGTGAAGGTTCGCCGCGTGCCTGGATTTTCACCTCGGCGACGATGGCGGTGAAAAACGATTTCAAGCACTACTCGGCGCAGATGGGCTTGATGGATGAGCCCGCCATGTCATGGCCGAGCCCCTTCGATTACGGCAACCAGGGCTTGCTATTTGTGCCCACCGGTTTGCCGCAACCGAATTCGCCCGATTACACCGATGCGGTGATCGATGCGGCATTGCCGGTGATTGAAGCGGCCGGGGGCCGGGCCTTCCTGTTATGCACGACGATCCGGGCAGTGAACCGTGCCGCTGACCGTTTGCGTGCGGAATTTGCGGAACGCAAGCTGCCGTTTCCGCTTATGGTCCAGGGCGAGGCGGGGCGCACGGAATTGCTCGACCGCTTTCGCAAGGCCGGCAATGCGGTGCTGATCGGCAGCCAAAGCTTTTGGGAAGGCGTTGACGTGCGCGGCGAAGCGCTGTCGGTCGTCATTATCGACAAGCTGCCGTTTGCGCCGCCGGACGATCCGGTGCTTGCTGCGCGTATTTCAGCCATGGAGCGCAAGGGCTTGAATGGCTTCGTGCATCACCAGTTGCCGGAAGCGATCATCAATCTCAAGCAGGGCGCCGGACGGCTGATCCGTGACGAGACCGATCGCGGCGTGCTGATGATCTGCGATCCGCGCCTGATTTCCAAGCCTTACGGCAGGCGGATCTGGCAGAGCCTGCCGCCGTTCAGGCGCACCCGGGAGCTGGCGCAGGTGCAGGCATTTTTTACGGACACGGCCCAGCCCGCGTCCGAGTCCGATGCCGCGCCTATCGTCGACGCTGCCTGAGAGCGCGCAAAAATAGCGGCATGTGCATGGTCCAGCCGGTCGGCCGGTCGGCTGCTCCGTGATGGCGACTGTGTCCTTGTGAACCATTGATTTTAGAGTGGATTGCGCATTGGTGCGTCAGCAGAACAGCGCGTCGAGCAGGTCGGTTAGACAGCGTCTGGTGTTTTCAGACATCGGCCCCGACTTCAGTAGCCGTACCGTTAACCGCTCTCCCGGTGCACTGTCAGGTTCCGTTATTGTGTTCTGACGTGTTCGGATCCGCTGCTGACGCGGGGCGAGGAGCTCATAATCGTCAGCGCGGAATCGGAAGCTTGAAAATGCGTCGCTTACCTTTGCGGATGGATCACAACCTTGCCTGTCACCTTGCGTGCAGCCATGTCGTTGAGCGCCCTGGGCGTATCCGCCAATGCATAGCGTCCGGAGATATGCGGCTTGATTGTTCCGGCCTTCAGCCATCCCATCATCTGCTGCATCGCCGCGAGGCTGGCCTTCGGTTCGCGCCGTACGAAGTCGCCCCAAAACACGCCGACCAGCGACGCGCCTTTCAGCAGCATCAGGTTGAGCGGCAATTTCGGAATCTCCCCATTGGCGAATCCAACCACGAGATAGCGACCGCGCCAGGCGATGGAGCGGAATGCCGGTTCGGCATAGCCGCCGCCGACCGGATCATAAATCACGTCCGGTCCCTTGCCATTGGTCGCCGCCTTGATCGCCTCGCGCAAGTCCTGCGTACTGTAGTTGATTACCGCGTCGGCCCCATGTGCCTTGCACACTTCCAGCTTTTCATCGGACGATGCGGCGGCGATCACGCGCGCGCCGAGCGCCTTGCCGATTTCGATCGCGGCCAGTCCGACGCCGCCGGCCGCGCCCAGCACCAGCATGGTTTCACCGGCTTTCAATTGCGCCCGGTCGACGACCGCGTGATGGGACGTCCCGTAGGTCAGCGTGACGGCGGCGGCCGTGTCGAAGTCCATCTCGGGCGGCATCGGCATCACCAGGTGGGCGGCCACCGCGATCTGCTGCGCGAATGCACCCTGGCCGGTGTACGCGATAACCCGGTCGCCCGGCTTGTATTGCGTCACGCCTTCGCCGACCGCGCTCACCGTCCCGGCCAGTTCGCTGCCGGGTGTGAACGGCAGCGGCGGCTTGAACTGATATTTATTCTGGATGATCAGCACGTCGGGGAAATTGACGCCTGCCGCTTCTACATCGATCGCCACTTCACCGGCGCCCGGAACCGCGTCCGGCAAGTCCTCCACCACCAGCGTATCAGGCAGGCCCCAGGTTTTACAGACGATGGCTTTCATGTTGTCTCCGGAAATTTTATAAATAGAACGGTCGTTTGATTTTGGGATTATGCCGCAAAATCACGTTATCTTCATCAGACCAGACTCTGGCCGGGAATAGGCAAACTGTTTTTGCCTGGTCCGTAGGGCCAACGCTTCGGTTAAAATTACTCCATGAAAATTCTTGTCAGTAACGACGACGGTTATCTTGCGCCGGGCATCCAGGCATTGGCCGATGCACTGGCGTCGATCGCCGATATTACCGTGGTGGCGCCGGACAGCAATCGTTCGGGTTCGTCCAATTCCTTGACGCTGGACCGGCCGCTGACCGTGTACCGCGCGGCAAACGGGTTTTACTCGATCAATGGAACGCCCTCCGATTGCGTACACGTTGCGCTGACCGGGATTCTGGATTTCCGTCCCGACCTGATCGTCTCCGGCATCAACCAGGGCCAGAACATGGGCGACGACACGCTGTACTCCGGTACGGTGGCGGCGGCGACCGAGGGTTTCCTGTTCGGTATTCCAGCCATCGCGTTTTCCCAGGTCGCGCATGGCTGGGCGCACCTGGATGCCGCAGCCAGGGCGGCGCGCGATATCATTCAACGCGGCTTCGATGAATTGCCCAGACCGTATCTGCTGAACGTCAATATTCCGAACCTGCCTTATGAAAACCTGAACCGGATCGTCGCGACCCGTCTCGGCAAGCGGCATGAGTCGGAAAAGGTGATCCGTACCGCCGATCCGCACGGCCGTGAAATTTTCTGGATCGGGCCGGCCGGCGCCGCCAAGGATGCCGGCGAGGGGACCGACTTCCATGCGACCGCCCAGGGCTGCATTTCGGTGACGCCGCTCCAGATCGACCTGACCCATGGCGCACAGCTGGCGATGCTGCGTAAAGGCCTGGCATGAGCGGCACCGGCAAACGTTTTCCATTATCGCTTTCGTCGATTGCCGACAAGCCGGCCGGTTCCCGCCAAACCACGCGGACGGCGACGCCGCAGACCGCGACACGGAATGCCGCGCATACCCTCGCAATCCAGTTGGCCGGCAAGGCCGCAAAGCCGGTTTCGAATGCGGTCGCCGGCAAGCCTGCCCAAAACGGCGCCGGGAAGCCGGCGACGAACTCGGCGCCTGGAATGCAGCCCGCGCGGAACATGCCGGCCCAGCAACAGACTGAGCGGACCATGCCGATGGTTTCCGAAGGGGTGCGCCGTGCGATGGTTGCCCGCGTCGCGCGCCAGGGCGTGAAGGATCCGAAAGTGCTGACGGCGATGGAGACGGTGCCGCGTCACTTGTTCCTCGAGCCCGCCATGGCAAGCCAGGCTTACATCGATGCATCGCTGCCGATCGGCCATCATCAGACCATTTCCCAACCGTATATCGTCGCGCGCATGATCGAGGTCATGCGTAACAATGCGCAGGGCGGCGTGCTCAACAAGGTGCTCGAGATCGGCACCGGTTGCGGGTACCAGGCCGCCGTATTGTCACTGGTGGCAAAAGAAGTCTATTCGGTCGAACGCATCAAGCCGCTGCATGAACTTGCCAAAGCCAATTTGAGACCCATGCGTATCGCTAACATCCGCTTGCATTATGGAGATGGTATGCTTGGATTTCCGCAAGTGGCGCCGTTTGACGGTATCATTCTGGCCGCCGCGGGATTGGAAGTGCCACAAGCCCTGCTGGAACAAATGTCGATAGGCGGCCGCCTGGTAGCGCCCGTCGGCGCGCATCACCAGGTCCTGCAAGTCATCGAACGCATCAATAAATACGAGTGGACAACCGTGACCCTGGAAGATTGTCATTTTGTTCCGCTGCGTCCCGGTACCGCCGGATAGAATTGGCGAATGCAAATGCCGAATTTGATTGTCGGCTACGATTGATTGCCGGATGAACTAAAGCTGTACAGCAAAAATTAAACATGGTAAGAATGAATAAAATACGTTTGGTATCTTTGGCAGTCCTGGCCGCAACGGTTGCGGCTTGCACTACGACTCGCAATGCCGCGCCGATTGTCGAGCGCGGGCCGGGTCAGAGAAATGCCGAGGTTTCCAGGTCTAAAGCACCTGAAGGACGCGGGTATTACACGGTTAAACGGGGCGATACGCTGTTTCGCATCGCGCAGGAAGTCGGCCAGAGCATGCGTGATTTGATAGCCTGGAATAATCTTGTGAGTCCGAACGACCTCAAGGTCGATCAGGTGTTGCGCGTATTGCCACCGGACGCGGCGGCAGCGGCTGCGCCGGCACCGGGTGGAGCCCAGACCGGCAGTGTGGCGGCTTCGTCCGGCGTTGAGATCCGGCCATTGAATGCGCCGGGCACGGCAGCGGCGGTGCCTGCGCCGGCTGCCGGAGCAAGTGCGGCCGGGGTCCACAAAACCGGCCCGCGCGGCGACAAGCGTCCGTATTCCGAGGCGGCGCTGGATGAAATGCAAAAAGGCGACGCGCCGGTCGCCAGGGCGGAACCGGCGAGACCGGCGGACAAAGCCGCGCCTGAAGCGGCCGGTAATGCGGCGGCAGCAGCTGCAGCGGCGGCCGCCAACAACGGCGCGGGCGTCGATGATGGCCTGGTGTGGATGTGGCCGGCCGAGGGCAAGGTGGTCGGAACTTTTGACGGCGGTAAAAAAGGCATTGATATCGCCGGGAAAATGGGGCAGCCGATTCTGGCAGCGGGATCAGGCACCGTGCTGTATGCCAGCAGTGTTCGCGGTTATGGAAATTTAGTGATTGTTAAACACAACAATAACTTATTGTCGGCCTACGCACACAATAAAACCATCTTGGTAAAAGAGGGTCAAAGCGTGAGAAAAGGTCAAAAGATTGCAGAAATGGGGAATTCCGACACGGATTCGGTCAAGCTTCATTTTGAGATTCGTCAGCAGGGAAAACCAGTCGATCCATCTAAATTTCTGCCAAGCCGATAAATGACACATAACTCGCACGCCCATCCGGACGACGACGCAGCATCGGATGATGTATCGGATACGCCATTGGATAATGATGGCGATCAGGGCGATGCGCGCGAAAGCGGCATGGAACGGATCGACGGCGCGATACCGGGCGCTTCCGAAACTGTGGATGAATTGAAAACCGTGCTTGCCGCGGAGCTTTCCACGGATACCACGCAACATTACCTGAACCAGATCGGCATGCGCCCGTTACTGAACGTAACGGAAGAAGTGCATTACGCGACGCTTGCCAAACAAGGCGATTTTAATGCTCGTCAAAAGATGATCGAGCACAATCTGCGGCTGGTGGTATCGATTGCCAAGCATTACATCAACCGCGGCGTAGTGCTGCTGGACTTGATCGAGGAAGGCAATCTCGGCCTGATGCGCGCGATCGATAAATTCGAGCCGGAACGCGGCTTTCGCTTTTCGACTTATGCGACGTGGTGGATACGCCAGAGTATCGAGCGCGCGATCATGAATCAGGCCCGTACGGTGCGACTGCCGGTGCATATGGTGCGCGAACTAAACCAGATATTGCGCGCCAAATACCACCTGGAGGCGCAGCATCACGATGGCAAGGACGCCACCGCCGAAGACATTGCCCACCTGGTGGACCGGCCGGTGGAAGACGTGCAGGACATACTGGCCTTGTCGGAGCATGCGGCTTCGCTCGATGCGCCGCTCGACAATGATCCGCAGGCCAGCCTGATGGACATGTTGCCGGGTAATAGCGAAGACAGCCCGGACTCGCGCGCGGAACATCATGAAATGACGGTGCTGGTGCGCGACTGGCTGAAGAAAATGCCGGACAAGCAGCGCATCGTCATTGTCCGCCGCTTCGGCCTCGACAATGATGATCCGGCGACGTTGGAAGAACTGGCCGCGGAAATGGGCGTGACGCGTGAACGCGTGCGGCAGATTCAGCAGGAAGCGCTGGTCAAGCTCAAGCGCGCGCTGACTGCGCGCGGCGTCGGCAAGGATGCGCTCCTGTGATCCCGGTGCTGGTGTTCGATATCGAAACGATCCCCGATGTAAATGGTTTGCGCGCACTGAACGGCTATCCGGCCGGGATGAGCGACGGTGAAGTGGCACGGACCGCGTTTGCCGCCCGCCGCGAGAAAACCGGGTCCGACTTCCTGCAGCATCATCTGCATCGCGTGGCGGCCATCTCATGCCTGTTCCGGGATGATGACGGGGTCCGGGTGCGCTCGCTCGGCGGTCTTGAGGACGATGAAGGCAAACTGGTGCATGACTTCTTTCGCATCATCGACCGGTACACGCCGCAACTCGTGTCCTGGAACGGCGGCGGGTTCGACTTGCCGGTGCTGCATTACCGCGCCCTGGTCAATGGCGTCGCGGCATCGCGCTATTGGGAAATGGGGAATGAGGACCGGGAATTCAGGTGGAACAATTATCTGAGCCGTTATCACACGCGTCATCTCGACCTGATGGACGTGCTCGCGCTGTACACGGGGCGCGCCAATGCGCCGCTGGACGACCTGGCGAAACTGTGCGGCTTTCCCGGCAAGCTGGGCGTCGATGGTTCGCAGGTATGGCATTTATTCAGGGACGGGTGCCTGGATCAGATCCGGAATTATTGCGAGACCGATGTCGTCAATACCTATCTTGTCTATTGCCGCTTTCAACTGATGCGCGGTGAGATGTCGCAGGCCGCGTATGAAACCGAAATGGCGCTGGTGCGGAGCACGCTCTGCGCGATCGATGCGCCGCACTGGACGGAATATCTGGCGGCGTGGCCGCCCGCGCCGTCGCAACCGTAACGGCGCTTACAGGATAGGGCCCACGGCCCGCATTGCCCGGGCGTTCGCAGATTGATTCAAATCGGATTGATTCAGATCAGATTGATTCAAATTCCCGATTTATTTTCTCATTCATATTCATCCTGACTTTTACTTTTTGTATGCCGCACAACATCATCGATATCGAATCGCTCGACATGGAAGCCCGAGGGGTCGGACATCTTCAGAATGAGGATGGGTCGCCCGGCAAAGTCATTTTTGTCGAAGGCGCGTTGCCGGGCGAACGCGTCAGCTTTCAGTCATTCCGCAAGAAGTCGAAGTGGGAAGCCGCGACCCTGCTGGAAGTCCATCGCGAATCGGCCTTGCGGGTAAAGGCGAAGTGCGTTTATTTCGGCACCTGCGGCGGCTGCGCGATGCAGCACCTGGAGCCTGCCGCGCAGGTCGCCGCCAAGCAGCGCGTGCTGGAAGATAATCTGAAACATATAGGCAAGGTCGCTCCCGAAACCATACTTCGCCCTATCTATGGACCCACCTGGCGCTATCGCTACCGCGCCCGTCTTTCAGTGCGCAACGTCCCTAAAAAAGGCGGTGTTCTGATCGGTTTTCATGAAAAGAAATCGGGCTTCATCACCGATATGAAAAGCTGCGAGGTGGTGCCGGCCAATGTGTCGGCAATGCTGGTGCCGTTGCGGGAACTGATTGCGTCGCTCTCGATCATGGAGAAGGTGCCGCAGATCGAACTGGCGGTGGGGGAAGGCCCCGAAGGTGTCCTCACCGTCCTGGTATTGCGGATCATGGCGCCGCTCGCGCCCGAAGATGAAAACAAGTTGCGTGGTTTCGCGGATGCGCATCAGGTGCAATGGTGGCTGCAACCGGCCGGGCCCGACAGCGCGTTCCAGTTTTATCCGACCGACCGTCAATTGCACTATACACTGCCGGAATTCGGTGTGGCGATGCCATTCAAACCGACCGATTTCACCCAGGTCAATCACCAGATCAACCGCGTGCTGGTGGCGCGTGCGCTGCGGCTTCTCGACGTGCAGCCGGGCGAGCGCGTTGCCGATTTATTTTGCGGGCTGGGCAATTTCACGCTGCCGCTGGCAACCCGGGCGCGTGAAGTCGTCGGCATTGAAGGCAGCGCTTCGCTGACCACGCGGGCAATGGAGAATGCGAGATTCAACGGCTTGTCTGAAAAGACGTCGTTCAGCACCCGCAACCTGTTTGAAATCACGACGGAAGAGTTTGCGGCGCTCGGCAAATTCGACAGGATGCTGATCGACCCGCCGCGCGACGGCGCCAGTGAGGTCTGCCAGGCCCTGGTGGGATTGATGGAGGCCGATCCGGACATGCGGCCGCGGCGTATCGTGTATGTATCATGCAATCCATCGACGCTGGCGCGCGATGCCGGGTTGCTGGTCCATCAGGGCGGTTATATTCTGCGCCAGGCGGGGGTGGTCAACATGTTCCCTCATACGGCGCACGTCGAGTCGATCGCCGTGTTCGACCGGGCCGGCTGAGACCGGAATGCGTCAGGCCCGGGTTATACCCTGCGCCGGGCTATGCCTTGATCCGGTTACGTATCGAGACCGGGCAGCGACTCCACTGCCTCCAGGGCGCCTAGCAGGGTGAAGTCGCCATCCTCGCGCCACGTGTCCGGCTGACCGGCCCAACCCCAGCCGGCGCCTGAAAAGTCGCTGAACCTGACCAGCAGCCGTTGGCCGGAACCAAGCCGGCCCGCGCTGCGCGCCTTGGTCAGGCTCGCAATCAACAGGCCGGTCAGTCCGAACACGCCGTCGATACGTTCGCGTTCACGGTTCGCGTCGGCTAAGGCGTTACCCCAGCGGCATTGAAGAAAAATCGCTGCGGAGGCCGTCAACAGGTAAAAATGGCAAGCCCAGGAATTGATGCCGTGGCCGTCGAAGCCAAGGGCGGCATAATCGGGTTCCGTGGCATTTTGCGCGGCGGCGAAATACCGGTCCAGGTCATACAGGGGATGCGAAAGCGTGCGCGTTGCGAACGTATGATTGCCGATCTGGCGCCATTGACCGGGCGTTGTAACCGGCGCCGGCGGAAACGGCAATCCTTCCTCGGCAAAGCGCAGCCGCGCGAAACCCAGCGGATTATCCTGTTCGCCAGGCTCGTTGATCGGTTTTTCAGTGGGTTGCATTGGGCGTTCCGGCTTAAATTGTAATGGCGCTGGACGGGCCTTTGCTGTCGCGCGCAATGTAACTGGTGGTGCCGTCGTCAAACACTTGCCGCTCCCACTGGTCAGGTTGAATAATCCGGTTCGTCATGGCCAGATGCTGGAAATGGTTGTGGATTTCTTCAAGGCGGGCCTGGGTGGCTTCGATTTCCTCGGGCAGCAGCAGATCGCCGAGCTCGGCCTCGATATCGTCCGCCGTCAAATTGATTATATTCTTAACCATTTCCAGGTCCACCACCGTTGGCAGCCCGACGCAGAAGAATGAATACGGGGTCATTCGCGCGGCCAGGTCGGCGCTGCGCCGGATATTTGGACCAAATGACTGATCATTGTCGATCCCCGAAACACGGCCTGAAACCGGATCGATGAAATAATTTAAGCCATGCCGGTCGCTTTGCGCGGTAAGGGCATCGATTATCTGCAGCTTTATCAGTTCGCGCATGACACTTCCCCCCTTGAACAGCGGGACGGCTTCGGGCGCCGGATGTGCGCCGGAGATTTTTACGCGCCTTCCGAGGAACCGAATCGAGTGCAGACCCAGAATCTTGAGCTGATCGCGCATCAAATTCGGGTTGGATAACAAGACTTCCCGGTGCGCCATGAGTTGGAGGCCAATCTTCGTATCAGTGACATCCCTGTCAAAAAACATTCTGTCAGTCGGTTGCCTGCCCGCGGCGATTTCCATGGCGATACCCGGATTCCCATCGTGAATGGCAATCTGTGTTTTAGGAATAACGTTCCAGCCCAGTCTTTCATTCAGTCTTGCTACAGCGAGATTGCGGCAGTAAAAACGCGGCTTCATCAGGTTGATGCCTGTTGCGTCGATGTCGAAACCTAAATTTGTCGCTTCCCATTTAAAAATAAGGCTACGGGCCGGGCCGCCATTCTTGCCCGCATAATCAGCCGTGTATACCTTGCTTAGGCCGGTATGTTTCAATAACCTCATCTCGCTGACAAGATTTTCATCATGTAAATCAATGCACACTGTCCTGGCATTGAGAGGAATGTCTGCCTTGCGATACATAGCCACCATCTGCGGCCATTTTGCGATGGCTCTAGCGAGTTGTTGCTCGGGCGAGGGCGGCGCACTGTTTGGCCTGCCGCTATTTGAGGTGAGTGCCTTGATACAGCACTTTGCAGCCTCTTTAAGGACGAGCGGAAGGTATTCGGCACGGGTTTCGGCGGCACCTTTTGAAAAGCGGGTTAGTGCAGGGACGGGGCCGGCTGCTGGCTGGAGGAGCGTGTCGGCAGGCTGATTATTGGCTGTAAAACTCGTCGTCGGAGGCGCAGACGATATGCCTGCGCCGCCCGGATCTGTCGGCTCCGCCCGGGCTGATCGAGTTCGCTGTTCTGTCCGTATTAGCGGCATGGGAAGTGAACGCGTTGCGAGCGGATGATAATGGTCTGCCGGGGTCGAGAATAGCTTGCCCGTGGAAACGGTTTCTTTCTCCACTTCCTCATTCGGGGTACTGGTGTTCCTTGCCTGTAACGCCGGGCCGATAGAATCCATTTATTCCTTTCAACTCAGAAGACGATGTCAAATACCCGATCTAAATACCCAATCTAAATACCCAATTCTTTCTAAATCGATATCAGGAGTGAACCGTTGCGCTTAAACTGCGATATCGCGTCGCTTCATTCGCCCGCAGAATATGCATCCATTGCGCCTTGGCTTCGCCTGAGGCAAATGCGAGCCAGTTAGCCAGTTCGGCACCGCTGACTTCATCATTCAGGGTATGTTTGAGAGTGAGCACGACATGCTCGTTTTCCGGGATAACGCTGAAAACCAGGTAGCCTCCCTGGCCCCATACAAAATTACAATTAAGCAAGCTTCGCCAGAGATGTTCGCGGTTGCAATCCGGCACCGGACCGAAGTCTATTCTCAACTGCAGAAATTCAGGATCGAACGCTTCATCGTATAGCAGGAACATATCGGTACCGCCAATAGTAAGCAGCCCATTCTCAAGAAATTGTGTGCGGTCGCCGAGCTTGACGTGGTCGCACATTTCCTCCAGTACCTGGTTATACCGATGCAAGTCCATCATGTCCTTTGACTCAATAAAATACAGAAAGGTTTTAAGGCAATTGAATTCTTAGTAACAAGCCGGATTTGTTAGTTCCAAACGGAAAAGTGCCCATGAGAAATCACGACAATTGTGGTGGACTGCCGAGTTCGGCAGTTCCATAAAAAAGCCGGCCCTATAATCTGGCCGGCATGGATGCGGTCGCGGAACTGCCCGGACCTGTTTATGGAGAAGGCTAGTTGCGTTCGCCGCCGAAAATGCCCAGCAATGAAAGCAGGTTCGCGAAAACGTTGTAGACGCTCAGGTAGATGCCGAGCGTGGCGGAAATATAATTGGTTTCACCGCCATTGATGATGCGTTGCAGGTCATACAGAATAAAAGCCGAGAAGATACCGATCGCGAGTACCGAGATGACCAGGTGGAGCGCAGGCAATTGCAGGAAAATATTCGCCACAGCCGCAACCAGGATGACCAACACCCCGGCGAACAGCCATTTGCCCATCCCGGAAAAATCCCGTTTCGAAACAGTGGCTACCGTAGCCATGGTGGCGAATACGGCCGCCGTGCCGCCAAACGCGGTCATGATCAGTGAGGCACCGTTGGAGTAGCCCAGGACATTGCCAATCAGGCGCGATAACATCAGCCCCATGAAAAAGGTGAAGCCGAGCAAGACTGCTACACCTACGGCTGAATCCTTGGTCTTTTCAATTGCGTAAAAGAACCCGAATGCAATTGCCATGAAAACCATGAAGCCGATGAATGGACTGCCTGCGAAAAAACTAAACTTGAACTGTACGCCCACCCATGCGCCGAGTATGGTCGGAATCATGGAAAGCGCTAACAGCCAGTAAGTATTGCGCAACACCCGGTGGCGCGCGCCCTGCACGGCGCTCGAAGTCCCATAAGCAGGGAATTGTTGTTCCAGATTTCTTTCCATATTTCCTCCTAATGTAACGATGTCAAAAAGAATACCATGACTTTCAAGACAAACAGTGTACCGCAGCGCAGGATTTACAGTCGATACATGGTCAGCCCTGCGGTACCTCCCTTATATGGGGTGTTTCGTGTTAAACTCAAAGGTTAGTTGCATTCACGGTTTTTACCCTTAACCCTTTCTTTTTATTGGAGTTTTTACAGATGGCAATCGAACGCACCCTGTCGATTATCAAACCGGACGCAGTCGCGAAAAACGTGATCGGCCAAATTTATACCCGTTTCGAAAATGCCGGCCTGAAAATCGTCGCGTCGCGCATGGTTCACCTGTCGCGTGCGGAAGCGGAAGGCTTTTATGCGGTACATCGCGAGCGTCCTTTCTTCAAGGATCTGGTTGACTTCATGATTTCCGGCCCGGTGATGGTGCAAGCGCTGGAAGGCGAGAACGCGATCGCGAAAAACCGCGACCTGATGGGCGCCACAGATCCGAAGAAGGCCGACAAGGGCACAATCCGCGCCGATTTCGCGGACTCGATCGATGCCAACGCCGTGCATGGCTCCGATGCAGCTGAAACCGCGAAAGCCGAGATCGCTTATTTTTTCCCGGCATTGAACGTTTATTCACGTTAATGTAAAGCCCGTTCATTTCAGATTGATCTTGTTGGATAAAGACGATTGAAAAGTGAACGGCATATTGAAATATTGCTATGACGCTACTCACCAATCTGCTGGACCTCGATCCCGTACAGCTGGTCGCTTATTGCGGCGAGCTGGGTGAGAAGCCATTTCGCGCAAAGCAATTGCAGCGCTGGATACACCAGTTCGGCGCCAGCGATTTCGATGCAATGACGGATTTGGCGAAGTCGCTGCGCGACAAGCTGGCAGGCCGCGCATTCATCGCGGCGCCGGCCGTGATCAGCGACCACACGTCCGCCGACGGCACCCGTAAATGGCTGCTCGATGTTGGACAGGGGAATGCGGTCGAAACCGTTTTTATTCCAGAAGAAAATCGCGGCACGCTGTGCATCTCCACCCAGGCCGGATGTGCGGTCAACTGCCGGTTTTGCTCCACCGGCAAACAGGGTTTCAACCGCAATCTGTCGGTCGCTGAAATCATTGGCCAGTTATGGATGGCGGAGTTTGAACTGCGCAAGACCAAGGGCATCGAGCCCGGACCGAAGGGCGAGCGCCAGATCACCAACGTCGTGATGATGGGCATGGGCGAGCCGCTGCTGAATTTTGAGCCCACCGTTACCGCGCTGAAGCTGATGCTGGACGATAATGCCTATGGCTTGTCGCGGCGCAGGGTGACGCTGTCCACCAGCGGTGTTGTGCCGATGATCGACAGGCTGGCTCAGGAATGTCCGGTTGCGCTGGCGGTGTCGCTGCATGCGTCCAACGACGCATTGCGCGATGGCCTGGTCCCACTGAACAAGAAACATCCGCTCACGGAGTTGATGGCGGCTTGCAAGCGTTACCTCGAGTATGCGCCGCGCGACTTCGTGACCTTTGAGTATTGCATGCTGGACGGCGTCAACGATACCGATGCGCATGCGCGCGAGCTGGTGGCGCTGGTGCAGGGTGGCGCCGAGGCGGTGCCGTGCAAATTCAATCTGATCCCGTTCAACCCGTTTCCCGAATCGGGTCTGAAGCGTTCGAACAACGTGCGGATCAAGGCGTTTGCAAAGATTCTGTCCGATGCGGGCATCGTTACCACGATCCGGAAAACACGCGGCGACGATATCGACGCAGCCTGTGGTCAACTGGCCGGTGAAGTGCAGGATCGCACGCGGGTCCAGGAACGGATGCAAAAGATGGCGGAGTACCAGAAAAAATTCGGCAAGGATTTCGGTCGCATCGTGGAGATTCCCTCGTGAGTTTGCATTCGCTGTTTTGCTGCGCCGGATCAGTTTTGTCACGGCGCGGGTCGGTATGCGTATTTCTGCTGGCGATATTGGGCTCGATCGCCGGATGCGCCACGAATCCAGCCGATAGCGGTTCGGTGGAGCCGCTCACCGCCTCTGACCAGACCGAACTGCAGCGCCGGGCCCAGATCCGTCTGCAACTGGCGATCGGCTATTACGAACAGGGCCAGATGGCAGTTGCACTGGATGAAGTCAAGCAAGCCTTGCAGCTCGATCCCAACTTTGTCGATGCGCTCGGCGTGCGCGCACTGATCTACATGGAAATGGCTGAAACCCGGCTGGCGGATGAAAGCTTTGTGCGCGCGATGAAACTGGCGCCGACCAATCCGGACCTCATCAATAATTATGGCTGGTTCCTGTGCCAGAACGGACGGGAACGCGAGTCGATCGCCTACTTTGAAACCGCGCTCAAGAGCCGCACCTATCAATCGCCGGCCAAAGCCCTGAACAATGCGGGAACATGCAGCCTGAAATTGAAGGACGAGGCTGCCGCCCATCGTTACCTGATGCAGGCATTCCAGCATGAGCCGGGAAACCAGCAAACCAATGCAAACCTGGCGAAATTATTTTATGCGCGCGGCGATTATCCGCGTGCGCGTTTTTATATCAGCAACCTTATGAAATCGGACAACCTGACAGCGGAAGCATTATGGACCGCATTGAAAATCGAGCGAAAACTCGGCGATAGCGCCGCTGCTTCCGGACTTGCCAACCAGTTGCGCCGCCACCATCCGAATTCGAAGGAATACGCGGCGCTTCTTCGTGGGGCATTCGATGAGTGACGGTGCGAAAATTGACTTTTCAAGTCATGGCCAGCAGGACCCGGCGCAGCAAGAGCAGAATCCGGTCCAGCCGGTTCGCACCCCCGGGACTGAACTGGCCGCGAGGCGGCTCGAGCTGAACTGGACGGTCGAGCAGGTTGCGAGCCAGTTGAATCTTGCACCGCGCCAGGTCGAGGCGATCGAGGCCGACAATTACGCCGCGCTGCCGGGGATCGCCGTGACGCGCGGGTTCATCCGTGCCTATGCCAAGCTGATGCGGGTCGACGCCGCGCCGCTGTTGCAATTGCTCGCCCGTGAAACCACTGCTGCGGAAGCGGAAATTCCGTTGCGCCGGACCTTGTCCGGCACGCCTTTTTCAGAGAGCCGTTCATCCGCCATGATGTTGCGGCGTCGTCAGCCTTCCAGGCTGCTGGTCGGCGGCGGCATGCTGCTTGTGTTGTGCGGCATCTTGTTTGCCGGGCAGCAGTCCGGCTTGTTTTCCTTGTCGACCGATGCGTTTTCGACCGGGGCCGCTAAAGCGAAGACGATATTTGCCGGCGCTGCGGAGCGGGCCGCGCCATCGGGCGGCGCGGATACGGCGGAACGCAGTTCCGGCACGGTGATCGTGCATCCGGCGCCGGTTCTTCCGATAGATTCGGCGCCTGCCGCTGCGCCGGCGCTGCCGGCGGCGTCCGTAGGTTCGCCGGCGCCCGTGGTTCCGGCGGCCGGCCAGGCGGCGCCGGCAGCGCCGGTCGCCTTGTCTCAGGCGCCATCGGCCAACAAGCTCTCGACCATGCTCGACAGGCCCGCCGGCGCCACCGGCGGCGAGCTGTCGGTGACGTTGCGCGAAGACTCGTGGATCACACTACGGCGCCCGGACCGGACTTCAATCGTGTCCCAGATGTACAAGGCCGGTACGACTGAATCGTTCAAAATCGATGGACCCGTCCAGTTGATTGTTGGCAATGCGCGCGGTGTCGACGCGACCTTGCGCGGTGTGCCGCTCGAGATGAAGTCCAAGACCAACATTGCCCGTCTCAACCTGAAATAGCCGTTAATAAGGCTTTTGCCACCTTTAGAAGGCGCAATTATTACATTCCCTACATTCCTGGAAGCGCAAGCATGACATCCTCCAACCTTCAGATCGCATCCGGTCCGCTCGCCCGCCATATCACCCGTCAGGCGGTGATTCGTTATGGCGCGCGTGAAATCATCGTCGGCGGCGGAGCGCCGGTCGTGGTGCAGTCCATGACCAATACCGATACCGCGGATGCGATCGGGACTGCGATCCAGGTCAAGGAGCTGGCGCGCGCCGGTTCCGAGCTGGTGCGTATCACCGTCAATACGCCGGAGGCCGCGGCCGCCGTGCCGGCGATCCGCGAGCAGCTCGACAAAATGGATATCGATGTGCCGCTGGTCGGCGATTTTCATTACAACGGCCATACGCTGCTGAATGATTATCCCGACTGCGCCAGGGCGCTGTCGAAGTACCGGATCAATCCCGGCAATGTGGGACAGGGCGCCAAGCGCGATACCCAGTTTGCGCAAATGATCGAGGTGGCCTGCAAGTACGACAAGCCGGTCCGCATCGGCGTCAACTGGGGCAGCCTGGACCAGTCGCTGCTGGCACGGATCATGGATGAAAATGCGCAACGCGCCGCGCCGTGGACCGCACAGGCCGTGATGTATGAAGCGCTGGTGACTTCCGCGATTGAAAATGCGCATCGGGCCGAAGAACTTGGCCTGGCCAGCGACAAGATCATCCTGTCATGCAAGGTGTCCGGCGTGCAGGATTTGATCGCGGTATACCGTGAGCTGGCGCGCCGTTGCGATTACCCGCTGCACCTGGGGCTGACTGAAGCCGGCATGGGAAGCAAGGGGATCGTTGCGTCCACCGCGGCCTTGTCGGTGCTGCTGCAGGAAGGCATAGGCGACACGATCCGCATTTCCCTGACGCCGGAACCGGGTGGCGATCGTACCCGGGAAGTGATCGTCGGCCAGGAAATTCTGCAAACCATGGGCTTGCGGAAGTTTGCGCCGATGGTGATTGCCTGCCCAGGCTGCGGACGCACCACGTCCACGGTTTTCCAGGAGCTGGCGGATAGTATCCAGACCTATCTGCGCGATCAGATGCCGCTCTGGAAAAAGCAATATCCAGGCGTAGAAAGCATGAATGTTGCGGTCATGGGCTGTATAGTGAATGGGCCGGGCGAATCGAAACATGCGAATATCGGCATTAGCCTGCCGGGCACCGGCGAATCGCCGGCCGCGCCGGTTTTTGTCGATGGCAAGAAATCCGTTACTTTGCGTGGCGAACGCATTGCCGAAGAGTTTCAGGCGCTGGTGTTCGACTATGTCAGGACCCGTTATGCGAAAGAGGTCTCCACGATTTAATCGTGAATTTAATCCTGAATTAATTTTATTTAATTTAATTTAATTCTATTTAATTGTTGTGCGGACATGCCTTAAGCATGCCGCTGGAAATATGTCAGAAAATAAAAAATCAGAAAAAATTGTCGGCGTGAAGGGAATGAATGACATTCTTCCCGCCGATGCGCCGCTGTGGGAGTTATTCGAGAATACCGTGCAGACGGTGCTCAAGAGTTACGGATTCCAGCAGATAAGGACCCCGATCGTCGAGCCGACCGCCCTGTTTGCACGCGGCCTCGGGGAAGTGACCGATATCGTTGAAAAGGAAATGTATTCCTTTACCGATTCGATGAACGGCGATCAATTGACTTTGCGGCCGGAGAGCACCGCTGGCGTAGTGCGGGCGGCGCTTGAGCATAACCTGACCTACGACGGCCCGAAGCGGCTGTGGTACCAGGGCCCGATGTTCCGCCATGAGCGGCCGCAGCGCGGCCGTTACCGGCAATTCCACCAGGTGGGGGCTGAAGCGGTCGGTTTCACCGGACCCGACATCGATGCCGAACTGATCATGCTGTGCCAGCGCCTGTGGGATGACCTCGGCCTGGACAATATCCGCCTCGAATTGAATTCCATCGGCGATGCCGAAGAGCGCCATCGTCATCGGGCCGACCTGGTCAGCTATTTCGAGCAGCACCGGGACCTGCTCGATGCCGATGCCCAGCGGCGCCTGTATTCGAATCCGCTGCGCATACTTGACACCAAAAATCCCACCATGCAGGAAATGGTGAATGCGGCGCCGAAACTGCTCGATTACCTGGGCCCGGAATCGCGTGCGCATTTTGAAGGCGTCCAGAACATTTTGCGCCACAGCAATATTCCCTTCACGATTAATCCGCGCCTGGTCCGCGGCATGGATTACTACAACCGCACCGTGTTTGAATGGGTGACCGACCAGCTTGGTTCACAAGGCACGGTTTGCGGTGGCGGCCGCTATGATCCGCTGGTCGAAATGTTCGGCGGCAAGCCGACCCCGGCCTGTGGCTTTGCAATGGGCGTGGAGCGCCTGCTGGAGCTGATGAAGGCATCCGGCGAGCAGTATGCTCCAAACCAGTGCGACGCCTACCTGGTGCACCAGGGCGAGGCGGCGCAACTGCAAGCATTTGTGTTGGCGGAAAGATTACGCGATGCAGGACTCGATGTTGTGCTACATTGCGCCTCGGCGAATACGGGCGGCAGCTTTAAAGCACAAATGAAGCGGGCCGACGCCAGCGGCGCGGCTTTCGCGGTCATCTTCGGCGAGGATGAAGTGGCGAATGGCACCGCGACGGTCAAAACCCTGCGCTCCGACGACCCGGCGAACAATCAGCAAACCGTCGGCTTCGACGCGGTGGTCGACTACCTGGTGGATCAGATCGTCAGCGGCGGAGAGCAGGACCATGGGCATGATCACGATCATGCCGGGCACGTCCATTACAAACACTAAAAGACATTCATCATGGCATACGATCTCGAAGAACAGGAACAACTCGCCTCGGTCAAGGCGTGGTGGAATCAATATGGCAACCTGCTCACCTGGCTGCTGATTATCGTGCTGGGCGCTTATTCCGCCTGGACCGGCTGGAAATATTATGAACGCAGCCAGTCCGCCCAAGCCGCGCAGCTGTACGAAGAACTGCAAAAATCCGTCACGGCAAAAGATAGCGTCAAAGTACAGCGCGTCGCTACCGACATGCAGGACAAGTTCGGCCGCAGCATCTATGCCGGCATGGGCGCGCTGACCGCGGCCAAGGTGGCATTCGACGCGAATGACTTGAAAACCGCGAAGGAGCGCCTGCAATGGGTGATCGATAACGGCCGCGACGATGAATACAAGGCGCTTGCGAAGGTGCGGCTGGCCGGCATACTGCTTGATGAAAAGGCGTATGACGAAGGCTTGAAACTGCTGGCGGGGGAATTCCCGACCCAGTTCGCCAGTATTGTTGCCGACCGCAAGGGCGACCTGCTGGTGGCGCAAAACAAAATCGAAGAAGCGCGCGCGGCATATCAGCTTGCGCTCGAAAAAACAGCCGGGAGCAACCCGGCGCGCCAGCTGATTCAGCTAAAACTGGATGCTATCGGCGGCGCGCCCGCCAAAGCGGCAGCTTAACCAGTCAAAGGGAAAAACATGGGTATTGCAGCAAAGCTTGCGACGGTAGGGGTGGCACTTTCAGTTTTGGGAGGATGTTCAACGCTGTCTTCATTGAATCCCTTCGCCCGCAAGGTGGCGCCGCGTAATCCGCCGGCCGCCCTGGTGGAATTCAAGCCGACGCTCACGGTGCGAAACGTATGGTCGGCCTCGATCGGCAAAGCGGGCACCAATGTTTTTTCACCGGCACTGGCAGGCGGCAGCGTTTACGCCGCCGCGGCCGACGGCGCGATCGTGCGTCTGGATGCGGCAACCGGCCGGCAGTTGTGGCGCGTCGATGCGGGCATGCCTTTGACGGCCGGGGTCGGCAGCGATGGCGCGATCGTCGCCGTCGGTGGCGCCAACGGTACGCTTCTGGTATTCGATGCCGAAGGAAAACAGCGCTGGAAGGCGCAGGCATCGAGTGAAATCCTGAGCGCGCCGGCGGTTGCACAGGGATTGGTGATTGTGCGCAGCATGGATAACCGGATCGCGGCGTACGACGCCGAATCTGGCGTGCGCCGCTGGGTAGTGCAGCGCACCGCGCCGGCGCTGACCCTGCGCACCGCGCCAGGGATCGCAGTGGCTGGACCGAGCGCCTTCGTCGCGTTGCCTGGTGGCAGGCTCCTGGCGCTGGCGACCGTCAATGGCGGTCCGCGCTGGGAAGCGGCGGTCGGCGATCCACGCGGCGCGACCGAACTGGAGCGGATAGCCGATGTTTCCGGTGTTCCGGCGGTAATCGGGCGCCAGGTATGCGCAGTCGCTTACCAGGGCCGCATGGCGTGTTTTGATGCGGTCAACGGGACCGTCAACTGGGCCAAGGAATTTTCCAGCGACGTCGGGGTCGGTGTGGATGAAGGCTATGTATTCGGCGCCGATGAGCGCGGCAACGTGAATGCCTTTACCCGGGAAGCCGGAACCAGCGTGTGGCGCAATAACAGCCTTGCCAACCGGCGCCTGTCGACGCCGGCGGCGGTCGGACGCGCAGTTGCGGTCGGCGACGGCCAGGGCTATATCCATTTTCTTTCCCGCGAGGACGGTGCAATCATGGCGCGCACCGCAACCGACGGCAGCCCGGTCATCGGGACGCCGGTGGTCGCCGGATCGAACGTAATTTTTCAAACCCAGGCAGGAACAGTGGTTGCGTTAGCAGCCGAGTAGAAATTAATGAAGCCGGTTATTGCACTTGTAGGCCGACCGAATGTCGGCAAATCCACCTTATTCAACCGCCTCACGCGCTCGCGCGATGCGCTGGTCGCCGATCTTCCCGGTCTGACGCGCGACCGCCATTATGGCGAAGGCCGCATGGGCGAACGGCCATTCCTGGTGATCGACACCGGCGGTTTCGAACCGGTTGCCAAGGAAGGCATCATGCATGAAATGGCAAAGCAGACCAGGCAGGCGGTCGCGGAAGCCGATGTGGTCGTCTTTATCGTGGACGGCCGCCAGGGATTGACGCCGCACGACAAGACCATTACCGATTTTTTGCGCAAGTCCGGCCGTTCGGTCATGCTGGTGGTGAACAAGTCGGAAGGCATGAAGTACACCTCGGTAACGGCGGATTTTTATGAGTTGGGCCTCGGTGATCCGTATGTCATTTCCGCAGCGCATGGCGACGGCGTCATGGACCTGGTCGATGAGGCGCTCAACCTGGCGCTGGCCGGGCACACCATCGTGGACGAGGCGCCGGATAGCGTGGACCACGGCATCAAGATCGCCATCGTCGGCCGCCCGAATGTCGGCAAGTCAACTCTGGTCAATACCTTGCTGGGCGAAGAGCGCGTGATTGCGTTCGACATGCCGGGCACGACCCGCGATTCGATCGAAATCGAATTCGAGCGGGATGGAAAGCGCTACACGCTGATCGATACCGCGGGAATCCGGCGCCGCGGCAAGGTATTCGAGGCGATCGAAAAGTTTTCAGTCGTAAAAACCCTGCAGTCGATTTCCGAAGCCAATGTGGTTGTGCTGCTGCTTGATGCACAACAGGATATCTCGGAGCAGGATGCGCATATTGCCGGCTTTATCCTGGAGTCGGGCCGGGCCCTGGTGGTCGGGGTAAATAAGTGGGATGGCCTGACCAGTGACCGCCGCGATGAAATCAAGATGGATCTCGAGCGCAAGCTGAATTTCCTGTCTTTCGCCAAATTCCATTTCATCTCGGCGCAGAAGGCGACCGGTATTGTCCAGATGATGAAATCGGTCGACTCCGCCTATGCGGCCGCGACGGCGAATTTGCCGACGCCGAAGCTGACCCGTGCACTGATCGAAGCAGTGGAACATCAGCAGCCAAGGCGCAAGGGATCGATCCGGCCCAAGCTGCGCTATGCCCACCAGGGCGGGCAAAATCCACCGGTCATCGTCATTCATGGCAATGCGCTCGATGCAATCGACGCCAATTACCGGCGCTATCTCGAGAAACATTTTCGCGAAACTTTTTCACTGGTCGGAACTCCATTGCGTATAGAGCTTCGATCCGGTAAAAATCCGTATGAACGGACGGAAAAGTAATTTTAGGGAAGTTTCCGCCTGATTATTGTCGCCGGAAGAAGCGCTTTGGCCCCTTTTTCGGCATGAAACAGTAAAATCGTTTACATTCAGAATACACTGTGCCGAGGCACTTGAAAATCTGCGAGTTGCCTCCAACTCCTCATCACAACAACACAATGGAGCTTCCATGAGCAACAAAGGGCAATTGTTACAAGACCCCTTCCTCAATGCCTTACGCAAAGAGCACGTCCCGGTTTCGATTTATCTCGTCAACGGAATTAAACTTCAGGGTCATATTGAGTCGTTCGATCAATATGTCGTCCTGCTCCGCAACACGGTAACCCAGATGGTGTACAAGCATGCCATTTCGACCGTGGTGCCCGCACGCGCGGTCAATCTGAATCTTGAGCCAGAAACTGAATAGCGCCGTGCGCGCGCATAACTTACCGGGCAGGGCGTGATATGCGCGCTGCTCTGGTCGGTATAGATTTCGGCAAAGGCGACTTTGCCGCTAGCCTCGAAGAACTGGCTCTGCTCGCGAAATCGGCGGGCGCGGAGCCGATTACCACCATCACCGGCAAACGGTCGAGTCCGGACGCCGCCTTGTTTGTCGGCTCCGGCAAG
>JAQGMO010000314.1 GCA_028292315.1 Herminiimonas sp.
CCCGCTCCGCCTGATGAAGAACCCGCTCCGCCTGATGAAGAACCCGCTCCGCCTGATGAAGACCCCGCTGCACCTGGCGAAGAGCCCGCACCGCCGCCCGTACCGGACGTGCCGGACGTTTTTCCAGAACTCTTTTCTGCTGCCTTCGTCTGCGTCAGGCGTTGCGCCATGACGAGATGCTGGTCGACAACCGGCATAGTCTTCCCGGCAAACGCCTTCAGGTCAGGATCCTTAGCGCGAGATTCAACCCGTTGCAACAGCGCATGTGTTTTTTTGTGGTCCGCAAGTCCACCCTGTGCCAGGTATCTACGGTCAAATGATTCACCGGAAAGCTGGCCCATTTTTTTCATCATATCCCTGTGCTGCTTATCCGGTTCGCTCGGCAAGGTCACACCTTTGCCCTGCGCCAGGGTCTGCAATTCCTTCGTGGACGTGGTGTGGTCATCTACCATTTTCTGCGCAAATGTTTTTACGTTGTCATTCTGGGTTTTACTCAACGCAAGTTTGCCTGCCTCGATTTCTGCCATGTTTGCATAAGCTATCTGGCGCATCAGGTTTTCATCCGCTTTGCTTAGGGTGGCACCGGTGCTCTTGCCGGCACCGGACGATGCCGCACCGGCACCTTTCTGTTCGCTTGCGCCGGTTGTGCCGGCCTGGCTATCCTTGCTAGCGCCAGTCGAGCTCTTATCGGCCTGGGCGCTTGCGGACACGGATACTGTGCCGAATAGGGTCACTAGCGTAATACCCGCCAGCTGTTTCAACACTGTGCTTTTGTTCATACAAGTTCTCCTTATTGAGAAGGCGGATGCCGGTTCACTGAACGGATACGCAATCGTCATACCAGTTAGCCAGACCGGACAATAACCCCACAATTACCAGGTACCGCCCGATGATGAATAAGACAGTATTCCCGCCGTCCTGCAGATCGCAATAAAATGCCGGAAATACTACAAATCCCAAAGCAATCTTAAAATAAGATGTGGCATTGGATTTGTCATAGATCAAGCTCGCAGTAAGCAAGCCTCTTAGCATGAACATGAATAGGTGCTCCACATTTCGTGAACGTGTCCTTCCACAGGATCGCCGCCAATTCAGATACACCTTGCCGCATGGTACTCACGAAAAAGGCTGACTCTTTCTCACGGTAATGATTCGTTCAGGGCAAGCCAGCCATTTCGTACCGATTGGAGTTGCATCATGGATGAAAAGCTGCGCGATGAAGCACTCGAGTACCACCGCCATCATCCTCCCGGAAAAATTTCCGTTGTTCCGACCAAGGCACTAATCAACCAGCGCGATCTGTCGCTTGCCTATTCCCCAGGCGTCGCGGCCGCTTGTGAAGTGATCGTCGCCCGTCCATCGGAAGCACGAACCGTCACCTCGCGCGCCAACCTGGTGGCTGTCATCACGAACGGCACGGCGGTGCTCGGATTAGGAAACATTGGTCCGCTGGCAGGCAAACCGGTGATGGAAGGCAAGGCATGCCTGTTCAAGAAATTTGCCGATATCGACGTGTTCGATATCGAAATCAATGAAAACGATCCAGACAAACTGGTGGACATGATCGCCGCGCTCGAGCCGACCTTTGGCGGCATCAACCTGGAGGATATCAAGGCCCCGGAGTGTTTTGCCATTGAACGCAGATTGCGCGAGCGGATGCGTATACCGGTGTTTCATGACGACCAGCATGGCACCGCGATCATCGTTGCTGCCGCGGTATTGAATGGACTGAAGATTACCGGCAAGGATATTCGGGATGTCCGGCTGGCCGGATCGGGGGCCGGAGCCGCCATGCTGGCTTGCCTCGACTTGCTGATCAGGGTCGGCCTGACGCCCGAAAACATTACCATCAGCGACAGCAAAGGCGTCGTTTATGCGGGGCGCAAGGAAGATATGGACGCTAACAAGGCCCGCTTTGCGCGCGCGACGTCAGCACGCCATCTGGCTGAAATCGTCGATGGCACCGACATATTTCTCGGACTCTCGGCCGCAGGCGTACTCAAGCCCGAGATGATTAAAAATATGGCGCGCGATCCGCTGATTCTCGCGCTGGCCAATCCGGAGCCCGAGATCCGGCCTGAACTGGCAAAGCAGGTTCGGCCGGATGCCATTATCGCCACCGGCCGTTCCGATTATCCGAACCAGGTCAACAACGTACTGTGTTTCCCCTTTATCTTTCGGGGCGCTCTCGACGTCGGTGCCACCACGATCAATGAGGAAATGAAAGTGGCCTGCGTGTACGCGCTTGCTGAACTGGCACAGGAAGAACAATCCGAAATCGTCGCGATGGCTTACGGCGACCGCCCGATGAGCTTTGGGCCGGAGTACCTGATTCCGAGTCCGTTCGATCCGCGCCTGATCACGGAGATCGCCCCCGCCGTCGCGAAAGCCGCGCTTGATAGTGGTGTTGCCACCATACCGATCGTCGACTTGCAAGCCTATCGTGAAAAGTTGAGCCGGCTGGTCTACCACACGGGCATGATCATGCAGCCGGTGTTCGATGCGGCAAAAAAGGCGTTGAAGCGGGTGGTCTATGCGGAGGGCGAAGATGCGCGCGTGTTGCGTGCGGTGCAGGTGGTGCTCGATGAGCGCCTTGCGCATCCGATCCTGATCGGCCGGCCCGAGGCGGTGGCAGCCAACATTGAAGCACTCGGTCTGCGTATCAGGATGGGTACGGACTGCCAGGTGGTGAGTCCCGAACAAGACCCGCGGCACCAGGATTCATACCTCGATTATTACCGGTTGATGGAACGCCGGGGCGTATCGGTCGAAGATGCGCGCCTCGCATTGCGCCGCAGTCCGACCCTGATCGGCGCGATGCTGATCCTGCGCGGACATGCCGACGCCATGTTGTGCGGCACCTCCGGCTCATATGAAACCCATCTCCAATCGGTGGCCAATGTGGTCGGCATGCAGCCCGGCGTTGCGACCCTGGCGGCGATGAACGCGCTGATCCTGCCCCAACGCACGGTGTTCGTATGCGATACCTATGTCAATCCCGAGCCGAATGCGGAACAGATTGCGGAAATGGCGATTCTCGCTGCGGACGAAGTGCGGCGCTTCGGGCTGGTTCCGCAGGTAGCGCTTTTGTCGCACTCGAGTTTTGGCAGTGCCGACACGCCGTCCGCGCGAAAGATGCGTCACGCGATGGAACTCATTGCCCGCCGCGCGCCCGATCTGGAAGTGGAAGGTGAAATGTCGGGCGATGCGGCGATGTCAAGAGAAGTCCTGGCGCAAACCTTTCCCAACTCACGGCTCGAGGGCGATCCCAATCTGCTGATCATGCCGACACTGGACGCCGCCAACATCAGCTTCAATATGCTCAAGATGGTGGCCAGCGGCGGCATCACGGTCGGCCCGATTTTGCTCGGGCTGGCAAAATCGATCCAGATCCTTACGCCCACGTCGAGCGTGCGCCGGATCGTCAACATGACGGCGGTGGCGGCGGTAAAGGCGGCCGAAGAGAAAAGGGAAGGAGCAAGGGCATGAACCGTAGACCATTGTACAAGTCCCTGTATGTGCAGGTGCTTACCGCCATCGTCCTGGGCGTGTTGCTGGGATACTTTTATCCGCAGACCGCGGCGGCAATGAAGCCGCTCGGCGATGCGTTCATCAAGTTGATCAAGATGATCATCGCACCGATTATCTTTTGCACGGTGGTGGTCGGTATCGCCGGCATGGAAGACATGAAAAAGGTTGGCAAGACCGGCGGTCTTGCCTTGCTCTATTTCGAAGTGGTGAGCACCGTCGCATTGATCGTCGGTCTGTTTATCGTCAACCTGGTTCAACCGGGCGGCGGCATGAACATCGATCCCAAATCGCTTGACACCGCCGGAATCGCCGCTTATACCGGCCCGGGCAAGATGCAGTCGACCACCGAATTCCTGCTCAATATTATTCCTTCGACGGTGATCGACGCGTTCGCCAAAGGCGAGATCTTGCAAGTGCTGCTGTTTGCAATCCTGTTCGGCTTTGCGCTGCATCGCTATGGCGGCCGCGGCACGCTCGTATTCGATATGATTGAACATACTTCTCATGTTCTGTTTTCGATCGTCGGCATCATCATGAAGCTGGCCCCGATCGGCGCGTTCGGCGCAATGGCATTCACGATAGGGAAATATGGATTGGGTTCGCTGGTTTCGCTCGGCAAGCTGATGGGCACTTTCTATGCGACCTGCCTGATTTTCATCTTTGGCGTGCTCGGGCTGATCGCCCGGCTGCATGGCTTCAGCATCTGGAAGTTCATCAAGTACATCAAGGAAGAGCTGTTGATCGTTTTAGGTACCTCGTCATCGGAGTCGGTTTTGCCGCGCATTATGGCGAAGATGGAAAATCTCGGGGTCAAAAAAACGGTGGTGGGCCTGGTTATCCCGACCGGCTATTCGTTCAACCTGGACGGGACGTCGATTTATCTCACCATGGCCGCGGTGTTCATCGCGCAGGCCACCAATACGCCATTGACCTTTGGTCAGCAAATCACCCTTCTCGCGGTGTTGCTGCTCACTTCAAAAGGCGCCGCGGGTGTTACCGGCAGCGGCTTTATCGTGCTGGCGGCATCCTTGTCCGCGGTCGGTCACGTGCCAGTCGCCGGGCTGGCTCTGATTCTCGGCATTGACCGCTTTATGTCCGAAGCGCGCGCGCTGACGAACCTGATTGGTAACAGTGTTGCCACAGTCGTCGTCGCGCGCTGGACCGGCGATCTCGATACGGCACGAATGCGAAGGGTATTGGATAGGGAAACCGAAGAAGAAGCGGAAGAACCCGAAGCAATGCTCGCACCGGCGGAACCGGCGCTGGCACAAGAACCGAAAAAGCATTAAGTAGCCATTATGCAAGGAATTACGCGCAAATCGGCGCACGATGCACCAGCCATCAGGCTTGACCGCACCTTGGTACGCAGCGTTTATCCACATTTCCTTGGTTGCCAAACGTCAATATTAATATTTATTTTGGAACACAACTTCAAATTCTTAAATGCTTGATTTTAAAGCGTTAAAAAATTGACTGTCATTTGTGCAATCTGTTGAAAGCCGCGTCGATCCAGCGCTTTAAGGCTGTCAAGAGGCGTTTATCCACATAGTTATCCACAGCAGCTGTGAGCAACTTGAAAAGGCTTTTACAAAACAACTGCTTAGCTCGATTTCCCCTATTTTGGATGAGGTTTAGAAAACGCCGAAATGGTAAAAGGTGATTTTCATGCACTTGACAAGGTCCCTGTAATTCGTAATGCGGATTACAATCGCCGATAAAAACATCGCGGCACAACGCGCCGATTGATAAATACAGGAGACATTGTCATGACCACTCGCGTCTATTCTCATCCTGCCTGTTTCGAACATCGGCCCGGTGCGCATCACCCGGAATCGCCGGAACGTTTGAAAGCCGTGTTGACTACACTGCAAAGCCCTGAATTCAAATCGTTGCAATGGCAGGATGCGCCACTCGGCACCCGCGAGCAGGTATTGCTGATCCATACTCCGGCGTTCGTCGAGGAAGTTGAACAGATTGCGCCGCGGTATGGCACCGTTCCGCTTGATGGTGGCGATACGATGATGTCGCCCGGGTCATGGGAGGCGGTCATGCGCTGTGTCGGGGCGGCTTGCGCCGGCGTGGACGCGGTGATGAAACGGGAAGTGCGCAACGTCTTTTGCGCAACACGCCCGTGCGGACATCACGCCGAACCTGGTCGTGCCATGGGTTTTTGCATTTTCAATCAGGCCGCGATTGCTGCAGCCCATGCGCGCGACGCCCACAACGTGCGGCGCGTCGCTGTTGTCGATTTTGATGTACATCACGGCAACGGCACCCAGGCAGCTTTTTACAACCGGCCTGAACTGTTCTATGCATCCACGCATCAATCGCCGTTCTATCCCGGTACGGGCGCCAGATCGGAGACCGGCGTCGATCACAACATCGTCAATGTGCCGCTGCCGCGCGGCTGTGACTCGGCCAGTTTCCGTGCGCACGTCAAGGATGAAATCCTGCCCCAAATCCGTCGCTTCAATCCAGAGTTGATGATTATCTCGGCCGGGTTCGATGCCCACCACTCGGATCCGCTGGCCGGACTCGAGCTGACCGATGATGATTACCGCTGGATCACCGAAGAGTTGATGCGCATCGCCGGCGACTGCTGTGAGGAGCGCATCGTTTCTATTCTCGAAGGCGGCTATAGCATGGAAGGACTCGCAAGCAGCACGGCAGCGCATGTGCGCGCCATGATGCAATCGCTTCCGCAATAAAAAAGCCCGCACACGCAAGCTCAGCCATGCACGGGCGAAGTCCAATCCTGAGAGGATCTTGGTAGAACTACGAATTCACTATAGCAAGCCAGACCAGGCTTGCCTGCAGTTTTTACATTCGCTTACAAGGGATGCGGCGTGCAGACTCACCATCATTGATTCGATCCTGAGCGCGCAGCCGTTTGCGTTGTGAATTATCAAGACAAGGCTTCATGCAACCAATCAAAATTGATTCAAATTGTAATTACCCTTGAGGAGATGGAATGAACAATGAAGGCGCCATGCAGCAACGCGGGTACGATCCCGATCACTTGCTAGGGTCACTGATCGGTAAACTTAATCTCAAAAATGATGCAGCGCTGTCGCGCGCCCTCGAGGTGTCGCCGCCGATGATCAGTAAGATCCGGCACCGCAGGCTGCCGGTCACTGCCTCGCTCCTGATTCGGATGCATGAAGTCAGCGATCTCAGTATCAGTGAGTTACGATCGTTGCTGGGAGACCGGCGGAATAAATTCCGCATCAGCGAACAGCATTTCAAACCCAAGCAAGGGAGAAACGAGTAATTATTCGCTGGTATGCTACATTGCTCTTGTTGAACTTAAGAAAGCGGTTGACTTTTAATATGGAAATGCAATGATGAAACCATTTCCTTCATTCAAAGTCTACCGTTGCGTTTGCCCGTCAAACCGAGGAATCAAAATGCTTAAGTCAATATCCGCAGTAGGGCTCGTATTGATCAGCTCCGGGACGATCAGCCTCAGTGCGCAGGCCGCAAGCCTGGGGAACATTTTTGGGGCGCTCGCCGGCAGATCAGGCGAAATGGGGCATGAGAAAAGTGTCGATAATGCCCTGGTCAAGGTGGCGGCCCAGATAAACCGGCAGACGCCAATGGCCGTCGACAAGTCGACGCGACTGGACAAGGTGAGTACCGAACCTGGCCAGAAGCTGACCTACCATTACACCCTGCCCGGTACCACCGGCAGCGATATCAAAAGCGCCGACTTTCAAAAACTGATTTCGCCATCCTTGACTACGCGGGTGTGCGGAAGTCCTGAAATGCAGAAGTTTTTGAGAAGCGGCGTGACCATTGCCTATCTCTACCGGGATAAAGATGGAAAGCCGATCGGCGGGGCGAAAGTGGCTCCCCTGGATTGCTCCTCCCGTAGCTGAGCGCCGGATTGCCCTGGTGGCTTATTGGTCCCGCGTAAATTCGGCGCAAAATCCCGGGTAACGCACTTCCTCGTTGCTCGATAATCTGGCAGCTGTAAAACTTTCTTACAAATTATTCCGTCAGATAAACATGCTTATGTGAACTATCGAACAGATACCCTATCTGAAATGTTGCACAATTTACTTGGCTGTAATGATGTTAACCGTCTATCGCTTTTTGTCGGCGATTAAAGAAGACGAGATTATTACAGCACCATTTCAGGGGGTTCACATGTCATACGCCTGGGAAAGTTTTAATTTGGCCATGCATACTTTAGCGAGCCGCGAATCGCAGCGCGACCGCTTGCTGAGGGCTTACAAGCTGAATCTCATGCAACTGGATCAAAAAGATGTACCGAAAGAAATACGCGACGAGTTCTCTCAACTTACAAGAAATATCGGACGCTTCCCGGTGCAGGAAGGTGAGTGCATTATCAAGCGCACAGTAGAGTCGCTCGAAGACAATGAGATCGAACTGATGATTGATTCCATTATCCGAATGTATGACGCTGTAGCGCGTTACCAGCCTTTACCGCGGCAGCAGCAACGTCAAGGCTGAATAACCCGGACCCTGCCGCCGGTCTCGGGCCCGGAACGTTATTCAGGTTCAAGACCAAGGCGGGTGCGCATCTCGTTTTTCGCTTCTTGCAATTGCGCTCCGAGTGCATTGATATCGAGCCCGGACAAGCGCGCCTTGGGAAACATGCTCGACTCCTCTTCCTGCACATGATGGTCGATCTGTTCCGACAAGACTTTCATCGTGGCGTCGAACATCGGGTCGTCCGGTTTGATTTCTCCCAGCTGCCGGATCAAGTCCTTTGCCCCATTGTGTTCGACTTCCGCTTCGTTGACCAACTCCTCGTCGGAAACCTTTTCCCGCACCGCAGGATAGAAAATCGCTTCCTCGAGTGCCATGTGAATCAGCAGGTCTCCACATACTTTTTTGGCAACCTCATATTTTTCCTCGGGGCTGCCTTCCTTCAAGCCGTCGTATTCATTAAACAGGGTTTCCGCCTTGCGATGATCCGCGGTGAGAAGATCGATCGCATTACGGGTCACTCTCGATTCGGCATCTGCAACCGTTTCTTCAGCCATTCTCAACACTCCTCATGTCGGCACTTCGTTGTCGGCACATCGTCGCGCCAGCCGTCGCCAGCCTTCGAATACATTAGTCGAATGATGAAATTGCTGCCTTGCGGTAGCGCAGAAAGTCTGCGGCGGAGACCGCTTTGCGCGCATGGCGCCGCGACTATCGACGAATCGTTCAGACCGCTTCGAATTTCTGAAGGTCGTCGAGCGTATTAATATTGCGGAATGCCGCTTCATCCTCAAACGGGACTTCGGCCACGGCCAGGGTCGCATACCATGCGTCGATCTTGCGTCCGCCGTCGCGCAGGTATTGGGTCAGATGCTGTAACAGTGAAGATTTCAGCAGACAAAACACCGGGTGCGGCTGGCGCGTCTCCCCATTGCCGGTAACCGCAACCGCAAGATCGGCGTTCTGCGCCTGCAGCGCATCGCTGAGGCGTTCGACCAAATCGCCGGGCAGGAATGGCGAATCGCACGGTGCGGTGACCATATACTCGGTATGGCAATGGATCAAGCCAGTCTGGATCCCGGCAAGCGGTCCGGCGAAACCCTGTAATTCGTCGGGCCACACCGGCACGCCGAACGATTCATAGGGCGCGAGGTTCTGATTTGCATTGATCATCAGTTCGCCTACTTGCGGCCGCAGCCGCATAAGCACGTGCAGCGCCATCGGCGCTTGCCTGAAGATCTGCAGGCCCTTGTCGACATTTCCCATTCGGGAGCCGCGGCCACCCGCGAGGATCAGGCCGGTTATTTGATCAATATCCATCACTGGTTTGGTTTCCTTTAATAATTGAAAGCATTGTATTTCAAGCCGAGGCGGTCACGATAAACGCCGCAACGGGTATTGCGAAATTTCGCTTCCCGACGCCACCCGTGCGAACGCTATGCCGCGTCCGGCGCAAGGCTGCCAGTGATTTTGAACGCCTCCTGCAGGGACAGGATCGTTCCGGTTTGCCCGGCATCATAGCCGGCCAGGGCGTCCACTTCGGCCCGAAACGCGGCTGACTGCAAGATGGCCAGAACCTGCTGCATCGGCGGTTCTTCCATCGCCGCGATTGTCACTGCGAAAAAATAGCGCTCGCTGACCAGCGGAATGAAGTCGAGTCCGAAGCGTTCGGCAGCGGTTTGCACGCCGAAACCGACATCGGCCATGCCGCTTGCTATGTAGGCGGCCACGGCGGAGTGGGTAAATTCCGTGTTTTCAAAGCCGTTGATGCGGCCGGTCGGCAAGTCGGCCGCAGCCAGCATCAGCTCCAGCAGCATGCGGGTACCGGAGCCCGCCTGCCGGTTGACGAAGCGGACTTCCCTGCGGCCAAGGTCTTCCAGGCAGCAAATCCGGAGCGGATTGCCGGGCGCGACAAACAGGCCCTGATTGCGTACCGCGAGGTGGATCAGGCAGTGCAGCCCGGGTTCCAGCCATTGGCCGTAGCGTGCCGCCGCAAGCTGCTCGAACTGGCCGAATGGCACATGAAATCCCGCCAGGTCGCATTCGCGCCGGGACAAGGCGGCGACCGCGTCGGTGCTGTTTCGGTAACGCAGCTCGATTGGCAATTTCGCGGCGGCGATTTGCCCGAGAAAAGCGGCGACGGCAAAGCCATGGCTGGCGTCCAGCCGGATCGCTTTCGATTTCCCAGTGATCATCCGACCCAGTTCGCCTTCCAGTTCGGACGCCAGGCTATCCAGCGTCGGCGACAGCCGGGCCATGATCCGCCGGTCGGCCCAGATCAGCTTTTCCGCAAGTTGCGTCAGTTGCGTGCCGCGGCCGCGGTCAGTGCGCATCAGACTGTCGCCGAAAATCTGTTCGGCCGCGCGCAATAGACCCCAGGCATACCGGTAAGACAAACCGACCGATCGCGAGGCCTGCGAAATCGAGCCGGTTTGCTGGATCGATCGCAGCAGGCCGAGCAGGGCCGACGTATCGAGCGCCGGCTGCGCATCGCGGCTGATTTCCCAATGCGGACGGATGGTGACTTTATACATATGTAAAAAAAAGCCTATTGAATCGGGATTATTTCAGTGATAACGTCGAAGAAGACATTAACAAACTATATGTTAATAAAAGCATATATGCGAAAGAATTTTTGACGGGGTTGCGAGTTGAACAACAGGTTTATTCCGATAGCCGTGGCGGCGTCGACGAAAGAACGCAAGCGCCAGGCACCCAAAGGCCGGCAGGTCGATCCGGCAGCCCTGGAAGAAGTGCGGGCACTGCTCGGCGAGAAGTCGCGCCAGCCTGACTTACTGATTGAAAATTTACATCTGATCAATGATAGGTATGGCCATTTGTCCGCGGCACATCTTGCCGCGCTGGCGCAGGAAATGCGGCTGGCGCAAACCGAGGTGTACGAGGTGGCAAGCTTCTATCATCACTTCGACGTGGTAAAGGAAGGCGAGAGCGCGCCGCCGGCACTGACCGTGCGC
>JAQGMO010000337.1 GCA_028292315.1 Herminiimonas sp.
ATTCAAAAGTTTCCGCTTTCCATACCTCCTGTTCGTGGGGGGCAACCCGCAGCTTTAACGAATGAAACTTCAACCTTACCGTTACCTCCAGACGTCTTTATCAGGACTTTTAAATATCTCGATCACAAGTCGCTCGTGAGCGTTTGCCTCACCGGTAAGACTCTATATTCCTGCACTGAACTTGAGCGCGCGCAGTCGTGGCAAGTCGACAAGGCAAACAACATTGGTAACCTTCCTACGGAAGGCGAAAAGATCGACCAGTTTTCGTTGGGAATAAAGTATCTAAAAAATTCAGAGGTGCCGCCTGGTTTTAAAGGAAAAGTGGCCTGTGCGCTGGCAAGCCAGGTCATGAAATTCCAGCCAGGCTCCCGCTCCAGGGCGTACCGTGAAATTTTGTCGTTGATCGGCAGTAAGCACCTGTCGGATCGGGATAGCGGTAAAGTCCTGTCTGCATTGGCAACGCAGGTTACCGGTTTGCCAGACGCGGATTATTTCAAGAATTTCCAGGATTTGCTTGACTTGCGCGGGATCTTGGCAGGCGCGTCCCAGCTTGAAATGCTGTCGCGATTGGCGCGGGAAATTCCCCTCAGGCCCGGCCATGCGAAGCAAATCGCGACGGCTGTCCTGAACGCCGGCTTGCAAGATGAATATCAAACAGCGCTGTTTGACGTAGCGGTCGAGCAAATGAACCGTACATCCAGCGATCAACGGGAGGGCCTGTTCGAAATTCTTAGCGCGGCACTATTCGTCTGGTCCGGCGGCGAAGGCGAGCCTCCCGAGACTGAAACGATTACATTTGTTAACGGCGTGGCCCAACCCGAACCGACAGGCCTGCCGGGACGACATTAACAGTAATCGGAACCTGACGTATCCGCATAGGTTCCATTCCGTCGTCACACCGCCGCCTCGATTGCAAACAACAGGTGAATGAACGCTTCATCAAGCCAGTTCGCGCGGTGTGAGCCAATGACAAGTACCATCCGGCACGCCAGTGCCCGGATGGTTCTTCGGTGGCTTTTAAGCTACAATATTTCGCATGTTCCAGTGGCTTCACTGTCAGCGTAACGACAAACCTGAGCCATACAGGGAACACGGCATGACGATGCGTGGCAATGTTGCGTAAGCGCGAACAGGCTCGTCTGCGCCGGCTACGGGAAAACGCTGACCAGCGTTCATAATCGGCTGATACCAGGCGGCCACGCATCGTTGGACGAAATGGACGCGGATGCAATCATGAGAAAATTGAATGGCGTCGTCTCGCGCCATGAGACGGAAATCGCCGCGCTGCGCGCCGATCGGAAACAGGCGCCCGCGCACCTGAAAACAGCGATGGGATCGCTCGCGAATTACAGATATCCGCAAACCACTCCGGAACATCGCTCGCCGTGCCCGAAACAGTCGCTATGCGATGATCACTCGAACCAGAACAACACGCCCGCGCGTCATCAATGGAGCCGCCATCCATGAAATTCCAAACGCTCGAGCTGCAGCATGATGCGCAAGTGACGACGATCTGGCTTGACCGTCCCGATATGCGCAATGCATTTAACGAAACCTCGATCGCCGAAATCACCGAGGCATTCCGCTACGCCGGCGCCGATGAAAAGACGCGCGCGATCGTGCTCGCCGCGCGCGGATCGGCATTCTGCGCCGGCGCCGATCTGAACTGGATGAAAAAAATGGCCGGCTATACCCATGCCGAAAACCTGGCGGACGCGGCGCGGCTGGCGGCGATGCTGCGTACAATCCATGAATGTCCGAAGCCGGTGCTGGCAAAAGTGCAAGGTGACTGCTATGCAGGTGGCATCGGGCTGGTGGCGGCATGCGATATTGCAGTTGCCGCCGACACCGTAAATTTTTGCCTTTCGGAAGTCAGAATCGGCCTGACTCCTGCGACAATCTCGCCCTATGTAATCCGGGCCATGGGCGAAAATGCGGCGCGCCGCTATTTTCTGACGGCGGAGCGCTTCTCGGCGCAGCAGGCCCTGCATATCGGTCTGGTGCATGAAGTGGCGGCTGCCGATGCGCTCGATGCAACGGTCGGCCAGATCGTCAAGGCGCTGACGACGGCAAGCCCGAATGCTGTCGGCGCGGCCAAGCGACTGGTGCGGGATATCGCCGCCAGGCCGATCGACGATGCACTGATCGCCGATACGGTCACACGGATTGCCGAAATCCGCGCCTCGGATGAAGGGCGCGAAGGCGTGCAATCGTTTTTGGAAAAGCGCAAGCCATCCTGGCTCGCGCAGTAGTTTGATTTAAAGGAAGTCGTTCATGTCGTACCAACCCGTTTCATTTCACCCCGCTCCCGTCACTGCCGCCGCTGCTCCAGCCGCCGACACTTGGCCGGTCGACGCCGTGCTGGCCCTGTTCGAATTGCCGTTCAATGAGTTGCTGTATCGCGCCCAACAGGTGCATCGCGAGCATTTCGATCCGGCCGAAGTCGAGCTGGCGACGCTGTTGTCGATCAAGACCGGCGGCTGTCCCGAAGACTGCGGATATTGCCCGCAGGCGGCGCGCTACGACACCGGCGTGACCGCGCAAAAAATCCTGCCGCTGGACACGGTGCTGCAAGCCGCGCGCGAAGCCAAATCGCATGGCGCCACCCGTTTTTGCATGGGCGCGGCATGGCGTTCACCCAAGGATCACGATCTTGAGCAGGTCGAACAAATGGTGCGCGAAGTGAAAGCGCTCGGTCTCGAAACCTGCGCCACGCTCGGCATGCTCGGCGAAGGCCAGGCGCAGCGCCTGAAACAGGCTGGACTCGATTACTACAATCATAATCTCGACACGGCGCCGGAATTTTATGAAAACATCATCACGACCCGCGATTACCAGCAACGGCTGAACACGCTGGGCCAGGTGCGCGGCGCCGGCATCAAGGTCTGTTGCGGCGGCATCGTCGGCATGGGCGAGTCGCGCCTGCAGCGCGCCGGCCTGATCGCCCAGCTGGCCAATATGGATCCGTATCCGGAATCGGTCCCGGTCAATCACCTGGTGCAGGTGGAAGGCACGCCCTTGCATGGCATCGATCCGCTCGATCCGCTCGAATTCGGGCGCACCATCGCGGTGGCCCGCATCACGATGCCGAAGGCGCGCGTACGGTTGTCCGCCGGGCGTCGCCAGATGGGCGAGGCGGTGCAGGCAATGTGCTTCATGGCCGGCGCCAATTCGATTTTTTATGGCGACAAGCTGCTGACGACCGGGAATCCGGAAGTCGAGCAGGACCAGGCATTGCTGGCCAAGCTGGGCATGCGCGCGCGCAGCGGCGCCGTGGACGCCCGCTGCGAAGTAAGCTCATAATAGGCTAGGCGATCCGACTACCGGAAGGAATTCATGTTCACAAAAATCCTGATTGCCAACCGAGGGGAAATCGCTTGCCGGGTCGCCGCGACGGCGCGCCGCATGGGCATTAAAACGGTGGCGGTGTTTTCCGAAGCGGATGCGGGCGCGCGGCATGTAGCGCTGTGCGATGAGGCGGTGCTGATCGGCCCGGCGCCGGCCAGGGAAAGCTATCTCTGCGGCGACCGGATTATCGAGGCCGCATTGGCGGCCGGTGCGCAGGCGATTCATCCGGGCTACGGTTTTTTGTCGGAGAACGAAGGGTTTGCCAGCGCCTGTGCCGAAGCCGGCCTGGTATTCATCGGCCCGCCGCCGCCAGCGATTCGCGCCATGGGGTCAAAGTCGGCCGCCAAGTCGCTGATGGAGCAAGCCGGCGTACCGCTGGTGCCCGGCTATCATGGCGACAATCAGGATCCCGATTTCCTGCGCGAGCAGGCTGATCGCATCGGCTATCCGGTGCTGCTGAAAGCCAGCGCCGGCGGCGGCGGCAAGGGCATGCGCATCGTCGAACACAGCGCGGACTTCACCGCGGCGCTGGCTTCCTGCAAACGTGAGGCGATCAGCAGCTTCGGCGATGACGCGGTGCTGGTGGAAAAATACCTGTTACGCCCGCGCCATATCGAGATCCAGGTTTTCGCGGACAACCACGGTGACTGTGTCTACCTGTTTGAGCGGGATTGTTCGGTGCAGCGCCGCCATCAGAAAGTGCTGGAGGAAGCGCCGGCGCCGGGCATGACGGAACTGCGACGCAAGGCCATGGGCGAAGCGGCGGTGGCTGCCGCGCGCGCGGTCGGCTATGCCGGTGCCGGCACCGTCGAGTTCATCGCGCAGTCTGATGGTTCCTTTTATTTCATGGAAATGAATACGCGGCTGCAGGTGGAACATCCGGTCACCGAAATGATTACCGGCACCGACCTGGTGGAGTGGCAATTGCGCGTGGCCTATGGCGAACGCTTGCCGAAGGCGCAGCAGGATCTGGCGATAAGCGGGCATGCGATCGAGGCCCGTATTTATGCCGAAAATCCGGAGAAGGGATTTTTGCCTTCGACCGGCACCTTGCGGCATCTGCGCACGCCCGATGCCGGCATGTTTTCGATTGCCACCGCAAGCGACGGGGTCCGGATTGATTCCGGCGTGCGCGAAGGCGATGCAATCTCGCCATTCTACGACCCGATGATTGCCAAGTTGATCGTCTGGGGCCGCGACCGGGCTGAAGCGCTCTCCCGCATGTCGCAGGCCTTGTCCCGATACCAGATCGTCGGCCTGGCGAACAATATCGCTTTCCTGAAACGCCTGGTCGAGAGCGAGGCGTTCGCGGGCGCCGACCTCGATACCGGCCTGATTGAACGCAATCATACAGCCCTGTTCCCGGTTTTGGCACCGGCATCGATGCAGACGCTGGCGCTGGCGACGGCGGCGTTGCTGGATGAAGAGAGCGGCGGGGCGGGTGGCGCTGCCAACCCCTGGGCCGCGACCACCGGCTGGCGCATGAACGGCAGGCTGCAACGGCAACTCGAGTTTGCGGAAGAAGAACACCTCCATGCCGTTACGGTCGAGTACCGCGGCAATGACTGGTTATTGCGGCAAGGCGCCGAATCGTGTGCAATGACCATCGTCGGGCGCGGCGCACAGGACATGCTGATCAAACTGGGCGGCGTCGCCGTGCGCGGCGCAGTGGTGCGCGACGGCGATGCATTCCACGTGTTCGCCGGCGGCACGCATGCGGTGCTGACTTATGCCGACCCGATGGCGCATGCCGGCGAGGCCGAGGCCGATTCCGGCCGGCTGACTGCGCCGATGCCCGGTAAAATCGTGGCGGTGCTGGTCAGCCAGGGCGATTCGGTGGCAAAAAGCACGCCGCTCCTGATCATGGAAGCAATGAAGATGGAGCACACCATTGCCGCGCCGGCCAACGGGGTCGTGGAAGCGATCCTGTATGCAGTCGGCGATCAGGTCGCCGAAGGGGCGCAGTTGCTGTCATTTAAACCGGTTTGAAGAGGAGAAAAGCGGCATGCGTATCCTGGTCCACGTAAGCGGCGGCAAGCCCGATCCCTGGCTGGCCGAGCTGCGGACGGTGCTTCCGGAGGCTGAACTGCGGGTCTGGCAGCCGGGCGACGACGATCCGGCCGATTATGCGGTGGTATGGAAGCCGCCGGCGGCAATGCTCGGGCGCAGGCCCGGCCTGAAAGCCGTGTTCAACGTCGGCGCCGGCGTCGACGCGATACTGGAACTGGGCGATGCGGTGCCGGCGGAATTGCCGGTCATTCGCCTGGATGATGCCGGCATGGGCATGCAAATGGCGGAATATGTCACGCATGCGGTACTCCGCTATTTCCGCCGCTTTGATGAATTCTCGATGCAGGAAAACGCGGCGAACTGGCGCTTCCTGAAGCCCTACGAAAAGCGCGATTTCAGGGTTGGCATTCTCGGCCTGGGCGTGCTTGGCCGCCGGATTGCCGAAGCGCTGGCGCATTTCGATTTCCCCTTGAATGGCTGGAGCCGTTCGCAGCGCAACCTGGCCGGCATACAGTGCTACGCCGGGCCGGAAGGTTTCACCGAATTCCTGCGTCATTCGCGGGTGCTGGTATGCGTATTGCCGCTGACGCCGGAGACGCGCGGCCTTCTGAACCGGGCGGCGCTGGCGCACTTGCCGCAGGGCGCATTCCTGATCAACGTGGCGCGCGGCGATCACGTGGTCGAGCAAGACTTGCTGGAGTTGGTGCAAAATGGGCATATTGCCGGCGCAACGCTCGATGTATTCAATGAAGAGCCGTTGCCGCGGGCGCACCCGTTCTGGAAAGAGCCGCGCATCACGGTCACGCCGCACTGTGCCGCGCTGACCTTGCGCGGCGATAGCATCAGGCAGATTGCGGGCAAGATCCGCGCCCTCGAGCGCGGGGAACCTGTCGCCGGCCTGGTGGACCGTACGAAAGGATACTGACATGGCTCCAAGAAGCGTTTTACCGATACGCGTCAAGATCGTGGAAGTTGGTCCGCGGGATGGGTTGCAAAACGAGAAGGAAACCGTGCCCGCCGATATCAAGATCGAGCTGGTCGACCGGCTGACGAAGGCCGGCTTTCCCAATATTGAAGCAGGCTCTTTCGTGTCGCCCAAGTGGGTGCCGCAGATGGCGACTTCGTCGGAAGTGTTTGCGCGCATCGACCGCAAACCGGGTGTCATCTATTCGGCGCTGACGCCGAACATGAAGGGCTTCGAGGCGGCGCTCGCCGCAAAGGCCGATGAAGTCGTCATTTTCGGCTCGGCGTCGGAAGCATTTTCGCAACGGAATATCAACTGTTCGATCGCCGAATCGATCGAACGCTTTCGCGACGTCGCTACGGCGGCCAAGGACCATGGCTTGCGCTTGCGCGCCTCGGTCAGCTGCGCGTTCGGCTGCCCCTATCAGGGCGAGGTCCCGGTGGAGAGCGTGGCTGATGTCACGCAACGCCTGCGCGAACTGGCTTGCGATGAAATCGACATTGCCGACACGATTGGCGTGGCGACGCCCGGACAGGTGCACCGGGTCATGGAGCGGGTGATAACGGAATTTCCGATCGGGCAGATATCGGGCCATTTTCATGATACCTATGGCCAGGCATTGGCGAATATCTACGCCTGTCTCGAAGTCGGGATATCGATCTTCCATTCATCGGTCGCGGGCCTCGGCGGCTGTCCCTACGCCAAGGGAGCCACCGGCAACGTTGCAACCGAAGACGTGCTTTACCTGATGCAGGGATTGGGCATAGAGACCGGCATAGACCTCGACAAGGTGGTCGAAGCGGGCCAATTTATTTCCCGGTTCCTGGGACGCAAGGCGGCCAGCAGGGCCGGCAATGCGATTGCCGCCAAGTGGCAGGGCTGACTTTGACCCACAGGGCGGATGCAGCCGGAAAGCAGTTCATGTTGAAGGAATACGATCCTGAAGAGCCAACCGGCGCGGTGCCGTCGCCATGCATCAATGTATGCACGATGAATCCGCAAACAGGTTTATGCGACGGTTGCCTTCGCACCATCGATGAAATCGCGGGATGGAGCAGCGCAAACGAGCAGGAAAAACGTACGGTGTGGGGTGAGATCCGGCGGCGCGAACGTGTGGCTGAGAGTGCGGCTAACTGCCGCACTCAAAATGAACAAGCCGGGACACGCAAATGAACATGCAATTCTACCGGCCGGAACATGCCGTAAGCGGCCCGGCTTACAGCCGATGGTTCAAACTGCTGGCGACTATCGTGGCACTGGCGCTGGCCGGGTATGGCGCCAGCGTGGCGCTGCGCTATCCGCTTCTGCAATACGGGACCGGGGTCAAGCTGTTGCTGCTGGGCGCTGCCGGAATGCTTGCGCTGAGCTATTACTGGTTCCTGCGCTCGAGCATCACGATCGACGAAAAAGGGATTACCCAAAGCTGGCTCTATAACCGGCATGTCGAATGGCGCGACGTGCGCAGCGCGAAAATGATAGGCATACCTTTCGCCGGCTGGCTGTTTCCGCCACGGCTGGTGGTGCGCACCGGGAATTCGTTCAGCACATTCAACGGCGGCACACAGGACATATTGATCGAATTCGCAAAAATCGCCTTGGCGTACCAATTAAAGCGATGAAGCTGCCCGTCACCATGCAGATCCTGGAGCGCGGCTGGCTATCGTCCAACAATGTCTTGTTCGACGGCCACGCCGGCACAGCGCTGGTCGATAGCGGATATGTGACACATGCGCCGCAGACCATTGCACTGGTCGCGCACTACTTGCAGGAGCGCCCGCTGGACCGGCTCATCAATACCCATCTTCATTCCGACCACTGCGGCGGCAATGCGGCCTTGCAGCGGGCCTGGGCCTGCCGCACCCTGATTCCGGCCGCCGAAGCCGAAAAGGTGCGTGCCTGGGATGAAGATGCGCTGAGCTATCACGCGACCGGTCAGGAATGTCCTCGCTTCGGGTTCGACGGCACGATTGCGCCGGGTGATCTGATCGAACTTGGCGGCATGGATTGGCAGGTGCTCGGCGCGCCGGGGCATGATCCGCACTCGGTGATGCTGTACTGCCCGCAGGAGCGCATCCTGATTTCCGCCGACGCCTTATGGGAAAACGGATTCGGGGTGATTTTTCCGGAGCTGGCCGGCGAACCCGGTTTTGCGGAAACCCGCGCGACCCTGGAGTTGATCGAAACACTTGACGTCAGACTCGTGATCCCCGGCCACGGGGCGCCTTTTACCGAGGTGCGGGCGGCATTGGACAAAGCATTTTCACGCATTGATTACCTGGCCGCGGATCCACTGCGCAATGCGCAAAACGGCATGAAGGTGTTATTGAAATTCCTGCTGCTTGAGCGGCAGCGTATCGCTCTTGCCGACGTGCCGGATTTACTGGCGGGCATACCTTTGATTGCCATCGTGAATCAGCGCTATCTGCATTTGACGGAAGAGCAATTGGCGCAATGGACGATCGACCGGCTGGTGCGCGCCGGCGCAGCAGGGATCCAGGGCGGCGCGCTGGTCAATCGCGATTGAGCGGCCCGAACGAAAATCAGCCGATCGGGGCTGGTCGGCTCGCTTTTTTCACCTCACGATTTTCCCCGGCTTCGGCATGGACCTTTTTTACAGGGCCTGTTACTCATGTTTTATACCTACGCAGGCGTACGGCATGCCGCGCCCGCATCACGAGGAAAAAACATGGACAAGCTGACTGCCGACCGGGCCGCAAACATACCTGCGCCTGCCGCCGAAACGCCCGCGCAAGGCCCGGTTTCCGTGGCTGATACCGGGCCACCCACGTTGCGGTCCGACCGCAGCGCCCAAAGCCCGAGGATCGGCAGTCCCGGAACGGCCACTGTTTTCAATCCGTCGAAATCAAGCGAGCCCAGACTGGTTTCCACCGGTCCCGGCCATCAAGTCGCGCCGTCGAGGCGATGGCTGCCCGGCCTGCCGGTCGAAGACGTGCAAAACATAATCGCGTCGACCGTCGCCGACACGGGCGGTGCAAAAGCACTGATGCGGCTCGGACAGGTCTCCAGGAAGGCCCATGACGCGACCCGGGCCTTCGTGAATCAGCCCGGGCAAGAAAAACTAAAATCGGAGACAGACCAGCTGGCGCGCGCTTATACCCACAAGGTGACACGGGAAATGGGTATTTCTGTACGCTTGGTCGGCTCGTTCGCCCGGCCCGACCGTGACTTGCGCGAAGGCGATATAGCGAGTGCCTTGCGCGACTATTCGCATGTCAGGGTAGATATCGACCCGGTACCGCCGGCGAGATGGCCAATGGTGATTGATGAAGCTTCCCGCGGTAAATCAACGTTTGAAGTGCAAGCGTCCAGGCTGCAGCATTCTTTTTCCGAGCTTGTTCCGCTACTGGAACGTATCAAGGTTGCCGAAGGATCAAAGCCGGCGATTTTTTTGGAAGCCAGCTCCAATAATATCGGCGCCTCCGATCTGAACTTGCTGGCCGCTTTGCTGAACGGGAATCCGGCCGTCAGGGGACTGACCCTGGATGACAACGGAATAAATGACGAAGGCACGCAGATACTTGCGAATATTCTTCCTGACGCCAGGCTCGCCAACCTGAGTCTCTGCAAAAACAATATCACGCGCCAGGGCGCGGAATCGCTGGCCGCGGCGCTCGACCGCAGCGGGATCAAAGTGCTGAACCTTGATCGCAACCAGCTCGGCGACGACGGCGCGGCCGCACTGGCGGGCTCGCTGCGCACCAGCAGCACGCTCAAGGAACTGCATCTCCCGGAGAATGGGATTTCCGATCGGGGCCTCATTGCCCTGGCCGAGGCGGTGGCGGTCAATCAATCGCTTACCGTGCTCGATCTGAGCGGCAACCGGCTCGGTGCGGCAGGAATTGCGGCGCTGGCCAGCGCGCTGGAAGTCAATCGGACGCTCACCCATCTGCATCTGCGCGGCCTGGTGTTTGACCAGGCGGGAGCGACCGCGCTGGTCAGCGCGCTGACGCGCAATTCTTCGGTCCAGCTGGATCTCGGGGAGTGCCTGTACACCGGCGACCTGGAGGTGGTTGCACCGCTTTACTTGGAACCACGGGTCACGTTGCGGTAAACCGCCCCTGCCGCCGTGCCCATTCCATGCCCGCGACCGCGCCGCGACGCGCATCAAACAGTACGCTGCTCGCGGTCTTTTTTGTTTTGCGCCTCGATCCTGTCGCGCGCTTCTTTCCATTGCTGTTCCGACCACGCGCGTAATTCGTAAAAATTGCCGCCGGTGGCCAGGTGCCCGCCACCATCCATCATGATCGCCTGTCCATTGAGCCAGTCGCAGCCGTCGGACATCAGAAACGTCGCAAGGTTTTGCAGCTCTTCCATTTTTCCGGCGCGTCCCATCGGATTGACCGCGGCCGTGCGCGCGCCCGGCTGCTCGCCCGGATTCAGGCGCTTGCTCATGCCTTCAGTCGGAATTTCACCGGGCCCGATTGCGTTCAGGCGCACGCCATATTGCGCCCACTCGGTCGCCAGCGACATCGTCATTGCATGGATGGCGGCTTTGCTCATTGCGGAGGGCACCACGTACGGCCCGCCGTTCAGCACCCAGGTGACGATGATGGATATCACGCTGCGATAGGCATCGGCCGGTTTCCATTTTCCTTTCGCCGCCATCTCCACCCAGCGTCGTCCAACCGCGTGCGTGACATAGAAGGTGCCGTGCATCACGATGTTGGCAACCGCATCGAAACCGCGCGGCGACAGCGCTGCGGTCGGAGAAATGAAGTTGCCGGCCGCATTGTTGACCAGCCCTGTCAGGGCGCCTTCGGCAAAAATCTGTTCCACCATGTCGTCTACGGCGGCAGCATCCCGGATATCAAGGCCGAAGGTTTTCACGCTGCCGCCATGCTGCGCCATCAATTCAGCCGCGGTCCGGTCGCACACCTGCTTGCGCCTGCCGCAGATATAAATCTCGGCGCCGAGAGACAGGTATTTCTCCGCCATGGCGCGGCCAAGCCCGGTACCGCCGCCGGTGACCAGAATACGTTTGCCCTGCATCAATCCGGCTTCAAACATGTTGTTCTCCTTTTGGAAAATTTTTACTTGAGGTCATACCCGGCATCTTCGAAAGAAGCGACTTTTTCCTGGGATGGTAAGCGCAAGGCATTGATAGTCCATGCTGTCTCCTGACTTTATTATGAATGTCATCCGGCGTGTCGCTTTTAATATTAAGCGAAAAAATCAGCGGAACAGTTGGAACAGTTGGAACAGTTCTAGAACCTATTTTCTAGAACGACCGTTCTTTTCCTTCTATAATCGAGCAACTTATTCAATTTCCGCGAGGTCAGCATGGCATTGCCCGTCGTATTGCAAAATCTGAGTTTGCCTGTCATCGGCTCGCCGATGTTCATTGCCAGCGGAAAGGCCCTGGTCACTGCTCAGTGCAAGGCCGGCATCGTCGGTTCCTTTCCCGCGCTGAACGCGCGCCCGGCCGAACTGCTGGACAGCTGGCTGACCGAGATACAGGCTGACCTCGCGGCGTTCGGCCAAGCCAATCCGGGAGCAAAGGTTGGCCCAATCGCGGTCAACCAGATCGTCCATCAGTCAAATGATCGTCTCGCGCATGATGTCGAGGTATGCGTGAAGCACCGCGTGCCAATCATCATTTCTTCACTGCGCGCGCCACCGAAAGAGATGATGGACGCAATCCATGGCTATGGCGGCATCGTGCTGCATGATGTAATTTCAATCCGGCATGCGAAGAAGGCGCTGGAAGCGGGAGTCGATGGTTTGATCCTGGTCGCGGCCGGCGCCGGCGGCCATGCCGGCGCGCTATCGCCGTTCGCGCTGGTCGGCGAAGTGCGCAAGTTTTTCAGCGGGCCGATTGCATTGTCCGGCGCGATTGCGACCGGCGATGCGGTGCTGGCCGCGCAAGCGATCGGCGCCGACTTCGCCTACATCGGGTCACGCTGGCTGGCGACTTCGGAATCCAATATCGACGAGGCGTACCGGCAAGCGGTGATCGAGTCGTCGGCGGCCGATGTTATTTATACCAACCTGTTTACCGGCGTGCATGGCAACTACCTGAGAAAATCCATCATCAGCGCCGGCCTCGACCCGGAAAATCTCCACCAAGCCGATAAGTCAGCGATGAATTTCGGGTCTGGCGGCGGAAGCAAGGCCAAGGCCTGGCGCGATATCTGGGGCGCGGGCCAGGGAGTAGGGTTGATGGACGAAGTGTCGACTGTGGCGGAAGTAGTGCAGCGTTTGAAACAGGAGTACGCAGACGCAAGGAAACGCCTGGCCATTTAATGTCACCGCGCTCGCCTGCCGCACGAGCGTGACGAATCGAACGATAGCCAGTCCAGCGGGCCGCGCGAGGATATGAAGCTGGCGTATGACGATATCGGCGAGGGGCAGATCGCTACCGATTTTCGGAAACAGCGCGGCGGTGAAAAGACAGTCAAAAAGCCGTGTGAGCCTGCGCGCCGGGAAAAACCGCGAATCGATAGGAAACACTACTGCCAAGTCGTAACCACATAGGATTTTTCTGCTTGGCCTGGTTCAAGATTTGAAGAAATCAAGCCGACTAAATAGCCGAATTGCGCTTTATGCCAGGGTAGAGACCTGTGGCCGTTAAGGAATCGTGCTGCATGGCGGATCAGTGCTTTTTGCGTATCGGTCAAGCTGACATCCTGAATAGCAGCCCGGACCAACCGTTGAACTCTGCTATCAGTAAGCTCTTCCAGTGCAGGCAATCCGGCAAACACGGTCTGAACAGCTTCATAAGCGCCGGGATTGAGTACCTCCTTCATTTCCGTTTCCCAGTGCTCCCATAAATCATAAGGGGTAGGGGGAACAATTTGCCGTTCCGCCCTGTCCGGTCTTGCCGGAGCGGCGCCGGAATTGCTGTCGCGCGTAAAGAGCCGCCGGGGCAGCTTGCGCGGGCTCGGTGATTGAGGAAATCCGGCTGAACGGTTTGCTACGGTATTGTCTTTGTCAGAGACAACATCAGCGTCATCTGAACCTGCTTTTTGAGCCCGCACCTTTTTGCGGATGACAGATGTCTTGCCTTCCGGTTCGGAATGGGAACGGCTGGTGCGCTGGACAGGCTTCAGATGCGGCGGCTCAGGAAAAAATTCCAGCCCTGCCGGCAGCGTTGGTTTGGTAGCATGGTCATCACCGCGCTGGTCCTGCATGGCGCGCTCTTCCCCGTCCGGCGCAGGGGCTTTACGAGGGCGATCGCCGTACTCAAGAGACTTGGTCCGCATCCTGGTTTTGTGCGCAACAGGCAGTTTGCGCTCCGGGCGATCGGCCACCCCCTCCGTGGTGTTTACGTCATGCGCAGTTTCACCAGTAACGGCAACCCCGGTAACCTTCTCATGTCCCCCTATTTCGAAAAAGGCCTGAAGTTTTTGAAGCAGTGCGCCTTCCAGATCCGGAAACGCGATTGCTTCGAGTATTTGCAACAATGTAACCGTCTCTGCCGTGACGGTAGTCTTCGAAAACGCCTCCAGGTTTACTTCCAGCTTCAATCGTGCTTTGCGCAGCCATTTTTGTTCATCTGCGCACAATGCGTTGACTGCGGCATTCAAGGCAAGTTTGATTGTTGCTGAATCAGTCTCCTTGTGAAATTTTCTCTCAAGCCGCGACAGCACTTTTCGTACCGCATTAAATTCGTTTGACGACATGCAGTTAAGTAGCTGTCGCTGGTTTTTCTCCCAAGCACGGCTATAAAGATTGCGGGTTTGGCAGCGCCGTTCTTCGGCATTGTGCAGGGGCTGAAGCACTACGAGAAAATCCTCGACATTGAGAGGTTTGTGGTGCCGACGGATCTTGTTCCTGATCTGCCGTGCCGCTTCTTCATCAATAGGAAGCCCTGTCATATTTTCAAGTAATATCAGAATCGCGCCTTGAAATTGCAGCCAATCCTTACTTTTTCCTGGTGCGGATTTCGCGTATAGGCGCGGTTCGCCGTCTCCCGCACCGCGCAAGTAATCCGCCCTGGGAAGCGAACTCAGGAATTGGTACAAGTCGGCTATCGATGTCGTGTTACTGATCGAGAGATGTTTGCGTGCAGTAAGCCGGTGCGAATCCATGTCACCCTTTCAGGAGGTAAACGCCAATGCATAAGTAACACAAACGCGAATCTGGTTCCTGAAAAGGGGAGAGGAATTATCGATAAGTACGGGCGTCTTCAATTATCTTGCCGTCGTTGGGCAAGCTTCCACGAGCGAGCAGCTTCACATCACCGCGCAACCTGGTCACCTCGCTTAGTGTCATTGATGATCTCTGCAGTTCCCTCGCGCACATCTGCTGTTCGCCGCCCGAGGTGTAGCCGGCTTGCCAAGTGCGCCGCAGTTTCAATCGCGGGAAGTAGTGGTACGCCATCGCTAGCGGCGTAACTGTGCATGGTCGTCACGGCTTTTCAGATTATCAGGTGCGTGGCGGATGTGTGAACGATGGTGGTAACCACGGGCCAGCCCTTGCCGCCGCAAGGGGGAGGGCAAGCCTGTTACATGCAGGCCGGCGTGATTTTCTTTTCCGCCGCATGCCTGGCTGACGATTCTTCCAGCAACTTGCGCATCAGCGCCTTATCGCCTACCACCCGGTTCCGGGTGACCGCCGCCCACCTGGTGCCATTCCATTGCTGGACCTTGACCGCACCGGAGCCTTCATGCTCGTCACATGAGGTTTTGAGCGGCGGGAACATGCCAACCGCGCCCTCACGGACTATTAGTGCAAGCGTTTTATTCGGCATGCCTCAGCTACCGGCGCCAAACCCGATCTGTTCATCTTCCGTGCCCTTTACGCTGGCCCGCACCCTTTCCGCAATCAGTTCGACCGCCTTCTGGTTGAATGCCGGGATGTCGGCCGGCTTGCGGCTGCTGACCAGGTTATTGTCGCGTACTACCTCCTGATCCAGCCAGTTGCCGCCGGCATTGCGTATATCATCCTGCAAAGACGGCCAGCTGGTCATGGTCCTTCCTTTAACCAGCCCGGCCGAGACCAGCAGCCAGCCGCCATGACAGATTACCGCGATCGGCTTGCCTTCCTTCTGGATGCCCTGGACGAGGCGCTGCGCCGGTTCAATCATCCGGATCTGGTCTGAATTGAATACGCCGCCGGGCAGCAGCACGGCATCGAAGTCTTGCGAATCCGCTTCATCGAATGCCAGGTCGACATCGAACTGGTCTGCCTTCTCGTCATGCTTGAAGCCTTGTACTTTGCCGTGTTTTTGCGAAATGATCTTGGTCAGCGCGCCAGCCTTTTCAAATGCGTCGCGCGGTTCCGTCATTTCAACCTGTTCAAAGCCGTCGGTCACGAGGATCGCGATAGTGATCCCATTCAACGCCTGTTCATTGCTTGCCTGTGCCATGATGTTTCTCCAAAGATAAAATGCATGCTGAGATGTATTGATTGATACACGCTTTTGCAAGCGACCTATACAACATGAGCGGCACCAGGCTGGAAAGTTCGATATTTGGCATTGTCAGGATGCCTGGTCGTAAGTTTGCCTATGAGCGCGCTTCCTAAGTTAATTGCCGAACAGACTATCTGGAAGTTTGCGCGCATGATTACCCTCACTTGCACGAAATCTGAACAGTTTCATGCACCTCTTCCGGCCACGCCTTGCGAGGGCGTGGATTGCGCCCTCGAGCAATCGAGGGCTTTTTTTCCGGTAGGTATTTGTAAAGGGAAAGCTTAAAGCCGGATTGTGGAACTGCCAAAGCGCGCGGCCGGAACAAGCGGGCGTTGCGGTCGGTCAAAAACAGGATGGAACAATGCCGAAATGCCGCGCGGCATCGGAACTGTTCAAGACCCGCAATGTCCACCAGAACCAAGGATGCCAAACAGTTAATGTAGAAGTTTTTATATGGCTGTCCTTCCCGACATCCGATCGATGACGGCCAGAACGTATTATAAAAATCCATGGCACTGCAATCATTCCGTTTGTCATTGCGTTTCATTCTGCCGCTGGCACTGGCGCTGGGTTTGTTCGCCTATGCCGTTGTGCCGCTGGTGGACGACATGACAGTGCGCTGGTTCGTGCGTGACCTCGACGCGCGCTCACAAATGCTCTCCTCAGCACTGCAGGAACCGCTGCTGGAATATGTTCCGCAAAAGTCGCAACGAAAAATCATCCAGTTATTTGACCGTTCGGTCCAGGATGGACGGCTGTTCGCGCTGGCATTTTGCGATCCGGCCGGCAAGCTGCTTTACCGCACCACGACTTATCCGGGCGCGCTTGGCTGCCGATCGCCCGAGCCGCCGAAAGAGCTCAGCCAG
>JAQGMO010000178.1 GCA_028292315.1 Herminiimonas sp.
CCGGCTGTACGACGCCCTGATCACCAAGTTCGAAGCAACGCAGGATAACTCGACCAGCATGACGCTGGCGGACTTGCAGCATATCCGGCAGGACGAGCACAACCACTTTGCAATGGTCGCCGCCGCAATGGCCGCGATGGGCGGCGATCCCACCGCGCAGACGCCCTGTGCGGATGTGACCGGGGTAGAGTCGATGGGCCTGGCGCAGGTGGTGACCGATCCGCGCACGACGGTTGCGCAGTCGCTGCATGCGATCCTGATCGCCGAACTGGCGGACAACGCCGGCTGGGAAATGCTGATTGCGCTGGCCCGGGACAACGGCCAGGACGCGATGGTGGGCGATTTCACCGTGGCGCTGAATGAAGAACGCGTCCACCTCCAGCAAGTGCGCGCCTGGCTCGAGGAAGCCACACTCGGCAGGCCGGTTTCCGACGGCGCGGTGATGGACGATATCGGCGATGCCGCCAATCCGTCGCAGTATCACTAGAGGTGTATTGGCAATGCAATAGCGGTGCAACAGGAGTGCTTTAACATGCCGTCATGCTCCGGTTCGTATGAACCGGAGCATGACGAATGGACTTCAGTCACGCTCGCCGTAGCTCTTGTCCTTATCCTTGTAGGATATGGTTCCGCTGGCCTTCATGGTGCCGACGCCGGTTGCGATATTCTCGCCGCCCTGGAGGCTGCCGCCGCCGCTGGCTTTTGCGTAGCGTCCGGTACCGCCGGTGATCTGAAAGGTCGCGCCGCTGAACACAAATTCCGGGCCGTTCCCGGTCGGGACGAACTGCCCGCTATAATTCGCGAAAATCTGGTCGCCGCCGGCATTCATGATGATCAGTTTGCCATCGCTAAAGTTGAAGGAGGTGCCGACTTGCGTGATGCAATCGGTCGCAATCAATACCACGCGGCCGAGTTGCGGGCTGTCGCCCTGGCCAGTGATCGTGCCGCCGAAACCCGACTGGCAACGCGGCGTCGGACCGGTCACCTCGAGAATCGCGGCATTGATTACGAGCGGCGTGGTTTGAGATGCCGCTGCCGCAGTGCCATGGGCGATGGCGGCGGCAAGCAGGACGGAAGTTATCGCACCGTTCTTCAACAAATCTCTTCGTTTCATTAATTCCTCTGGGGTCACCGGGTAAAATATGTCGGGCTGAATGCGGCGGGGGTATATACGCCGCAAAATATAAAGCGAAAGGGGTCCGGCGTCTGTGTGCCACCGCACCTAGCGGCGCAACGCGATTTGCAGATAGAATGCGTGGCAACGAACGATGACGCCAGAGCAATACTAACTGAACGGGCAATCTTATGCGTTGGGCAATTTCAACAACACAACATTTTTTGTCATAGATCAATGACTTCAGCGCTGTTCCCGCCGATTGAACCTTACCGCAGCGGCCGGCTTGCGGTCGACGGCCTGCATGCGTTGTATTGGGAAGAATGCGGCAATCCCGATGGTCAGCCGGTCCTGTTCCTGCATGGCGGTCCGGGCAGCGGGCTGTCGCCGAAGCACCGCCGCTTCTTTGATCCGGCCCACTATCGGATCGTGCTGTTCGACCAGCGCGGCGCCGGCCGGTCAACGCCGCTCGGCGAATACCGGAACAACACGACGCAATTGCTGATTGAAGATATCGAGCGCATCAGGCGGATGCTGGGAATCGAACAGTGGCTGGTATTCGGTGGGTCATGGGGCTCGACGCTTGGGCTGGCCTATGGCGAAGCCTTTCCGCAGCATTGCCTGGGTTTCGTACTGCGCGGGATTTTTCTTTGCACGCGCGACGAAATCGACTGGTTCATGAACCAGATACGCTGGTTCTTTCCTGAAGCGCATGCCGAGTTCGTGGCGCCGATTCCGCCTGGCGAGCGCGGCGATCTGCTGGAAGCCTATGCGAGACGTCTGTTCAGTGAGGACCCGGAAGTTTACATGCCGGCCGCGCGCGCCTGGAGCCGGTATGAAGGCCGCTGCCTGTTCCTGCTGCCGAACCTGGAATCGGTCGACGATTTCAGCTCCGAGGCGGTCAGCCTGGGGGTAGGGCGCCTCGAAGCGCATTATTTCCTGCATGGCGGCTTTTTCAGCGAGGACCAGTTGATTCGGGATATCGGGCGTATCCGTCATTTGCCCGCGGTGATCGTGCAGGGCCGGTATGACGTGGTTTGTCCGCCATTGACGGCGCAGCGCCTTCACGACGCCTGGCCCGAGGCAAAATTCCACCTGATCGCGGATGCCGGCCATTCCGGGTTCGAGCCGGGGATCGCGGCGGCGCTGGTCGCCGCCACTGAGCAGTTTAAATTAAAACGGTCCTTTGATTAAGCGGCCGCCGGCCTGGAGAAAGCCTGAGCGGATATGCTGCCGATCACAACGATACTGACATTCTTCGGCGTTTCACTGGTGCTTGCCGTGACTCCCGGGCCCGATAACATTTTCGTGCTGACCCAGTCCGCCTTGCGCGGTCGGCTCGCCGGGATACTGGTCACGCTGGGATTATGCAGCGGGCTGATTGTCCATACGCTGGCGGTAACGCTCGGCATTGCGGCGATTTTTCAGGCATCGGCGCTTGCCTTCACCGGGCTCAAGCTGATCGGCGCCGGCTACCTGCTGTACCTGGCCTGGCAATCGTTTCGCGCCGCGGCAACCGGCATCCGGATCGGGCAGCAGGTGCCGCTTGGCGGATGGCAGCTCTACCGGCGCGGCATCATCATGAACATCACCAATCCGAAAGTGTCGATTTTCTTTCTGGCTTTTCTGCCCCAGTTCGCCGCGCCGGCGCAAGGCAGCCTGACCATGCAGATCCTGCTTCTCGGCGCATTGTTCATGCTTGCGACGCTGCTGGTGTTCGGCGCGATCGCCTTGCTCGCCGGGTCGCTCGGCCGGCGCCTGGCCGATTCCGGCAGGGCCGTCCGGGCCATGAACCGGATTGCCGGAACCGTGTTTGCGGCGCTGGCTTTCAAGCTGGCCGTCACCCAACGATAAGCGTGAGGGCCGGGGACCCGTTTTTGGATTGGCTATACGGCCACTCTGGCTGCTCTCGTGCGTAATTCATCGAGTACCTTCCGCTCGAGCATGATCCCTTCCTTTTCCGCGCGCCGGAACTTGCGCATTTCAATTTCGCCGGGTAGCAGGACCGGGGCGTTCGGGTCGGCGGGCGGCGTGTCGTGCACGATCGCCGCAAAGTCCGTCATGCGTTCAGCCAGCCATTCCTGCGGCCCGAGCCTGGATGAATCGAGCAGCAAGAAAAAATGCCCGAGGTTTTGTGGGTCGGACGGCGCCTCCAGCCATGAACGGACATGCGTCAGATAGTTGGCGCCGGATAGCAAGCCAGCCAGCAGGTCCATCATCAAGGCCAGCCCATAACCCTTGTGGCCGCCGATCGCCAGCATGAAACCATCGAGCGCGGCGCGAGGGTCAGTGGTTGGATGGCCGCCGCGGTCGGTCGCCCAGGTTGATGGAATCGTCTCGCCGCGATCGAGCGCGCGCCGGACTTTCGCGCGTGCCGCGACGCTGAGCGCCATGTCGAGCATGATGGGATCGCCGTCCGGATTCGGCACGCATAAACCGATCGGGTTGTTGCCGACCCGGGCGTCGCGCCCTCCCCAGGGCGCAATCATGGTGTTCGTGTTGCTCGCGATCATGCTCGCGAATCCCTGTTGCGCTGCGATATAGGAATACGACGACACCGGACCAAAATGATTACTGTTGCGTACGAATGCGATGCCTGCGCCGAATTCCCTGGCCAAATCCATTGCGGCGTCCAGCGCCCGCATCCCGACCAGCGGGCCTACGCCATTGTCACCGTCTATCCGGCTGATGACGGCCGCGACGCGTTCAATCCGGATGTCCGGCTGCGCCTTGATGGCGCCGACCTGCAGCCGCTCGCCATACGAGCTGATGCGGCTTACGCCGTGCGTATGCACGCCGAACATGTCAGCCAGCACCAGGATCCGGCTGGCGTCGCGCGCGTCGTTTTTACTTATGCCGTAGCCGCGCAGGGCGGCGGTGGCGAGTTCAATTAAATTTTCCTGCTCGATATTAACGAAGACTTCAGTGGGGGACATTCTTTACTCTCCGAAAAAACTCAGGTCGCTGATCTTGTTCGCCGTCGTGCATTATTGCAGGTTGATGAAGAATTTGCCGGGCCCGCAAACGAGCCCTCTGCGGGAGGTTGATCCCGCGGTTCCCAGGCTCCGAAGTGCCTGCGCCGCTCATTTGCGGCTGCTGATCACCCGTGGATTGCCGCTGACGCCTATCGTATGCAAGCTGACCGGGCGACGCCACACGCGGGCGATATATTCGAGCACGCGCTCGGCGCGGCTAATGTCGAGTCCGCGGCCATCGCTCTGGTGGTCGTGCACCAGTTCCAGGCTGCCGTCGACATGCATCCGCGAGGCCGCCACACGCGGTGCGCCGTAATTGAATTTCGGCGCGAGGATCGCTTCGCGGATCGCATGGATGTCGCGGTCGGCAATCCGGATGCCGCCGTCATCGTGCGATTCATAAACGAACAGTTCCAGTTTGTCGGCCAGTTCGCGGTCCAGGTAGTTGCGGATGAAACCAAAATCGTCTTCCTCCCGGCAAATCCGGCGTGCGGCTTCGAGGCCTCGCTTTTCAATCAGGTCTTCCCAGATCGAAAACCCGAGATGGTAGGGGTTGACCGCAAGCGCCAGCTGATTGTCCGCGGCAAACGGGCGAACCACGTCGGAATGCGCCTTGATGGCCGAGAGGTAGAGTTCGTGCGGCAAAAAATCCGCTTCGCGCAGCAGCCGCGCGTGCCAGTAGGATGCCCATCCTTCATTCATGATCTGGCAGGCAAACACCGGGTAAAAATAAAACGATTCTTCCCGCACCGCGAGAAAAATATCGCGCTCCCAGCCTTCCAGCTCAGGCGCATAGTTGGCAATAAACCAGAGCAGATCGTATTCGGGCCGCGGTGGAATCTGCGGGCGTCCAGGCCGTTGCGGCTCGGACCGCAAGCGTTTTTCACCAGGCAGGTTATGAAAGCGCTGACGAAACGAATCAGGCTCGTCCGCCGCGTCGGCGTCCTGGGGCTGGGCCGGGTAGGGCAGCCGATGCAGTTCACCATTGGTGTCGATATGCGGTTCCAGTGCCAGCGCCGCATCGAGCACTGCCTCCACCCGTTCCTGCCCGTACTCTTCCAGCGCCGCATCGATACGATGGGCATGGGCGGCTGCGTTCTCTAGAATATGGCCGCCCGCCATTTCCATGAACCGCGCGAAAAGGTGATTGTTTTTGGCGAAATCCGCATGCCCCAGCACATGGGCGACTACCAGCGTATTTTCAGGCACGGTATTGTCTTCGGTCAGATAGGCGTGACAGGGATCCCCCGGAAACATTACTTCAAAAATCCGTGAATGCCCCATGCCTTGCCGGATCAGCTGATGTATATAGCGCACCCCGAACGACCAATGCGGCATGCGGACCGGTAAGCCGTACACCGCGATCTCCATCATGAAGTTGTTAGGAACAACTTCAAAATCGACTGGATAGAAATCCAGCCCAAGCCGGACGGCAAGCTGCTCTATGCGGTCGGCGTAATCTTTCAGGCCCGGATTTGCGGCAACCATCATGCCACCTCGCTCTGTTCGGCCTGCTGCAGGAAAAATTTCCGGATCGCTTTCCAGACATCGTCGGAGCGCGTTAGCACGCTGGTGCCGATCGGTGCGCCGCTGCGCTCAAGATCGCCGCAGATCGTCTTCATTTCGGTCTCGGTGCTGCGCGGCGCGCCCGGCACCGTTTCAACATACCCGATGTAATTCAGCATGCCCGCCAGCTTGGCCAGGCTTTCGCTGGCGGCGATCCGGTCTTCGGTGAAGTTTTCTCCATCCGATGCATAGAACAGGTAGCCGTTGTACTGGGCCGGATCATATTCAGCCTGGACCATTTCCAGCGCGAGGTTGAATGCGGTCGACGCGCCGGTGCCGCCGGTGCCGCTCACCTGGAAGAAATCGCCTTCCGTAAATTCCCAGGCCTGGGTGGTGTGGGCGATGAATCGTGTTTCAACTTTTCCGTATTTCCGGCGTATGCCCTGCAAGACAAAGAAGAAAAAGGTTTTCGCCAGCTTGCGTTCGGCCTCGGTCATGCTGGCCGACACATCGAGCGCGAACAGGACGACCGCATTGGTGGCGGGCTTGCGCCGCTGCACCAGTTGGCGGAACCGCAGATCCTCGTTGGTGAATGGCACCGGATCGTGCTGGATCGCGCGCCGCTTGACTGCTTCCTTGACGGTGCGGCGGCGATCGAGGCGGGCGCGGGCGCCATGCCGGTCCCAGCCTTCACGAACGAATTCATCGTCCATGATGCTGACCTTGCGTTTCGGCTGCAGGTCCGGCAGTTTGAGTTCTTCCCACAGCCAGTCCATGATGTCGTCGACCTTCAGTTCGAGCAGCAGCCGCACTTCACCTTCACTGTTGTCGCCCTGGCCCTCCTCATCGCCGAGGCCGCGCTGCATCGGGCGCAATACGTCACCGGGCTTGCCTTGGCCCTGGCCGGCATCGGACTGAGTCTGGGCAGCGGAGTCGGACAGGCGGAAGCGCGCATGCTCGAGCATCCGCACCGGCACTCTTACCGTGCGGTCCTGCGGACCCGTGATCAGGTCGGGCCCGGAAATCAGGTCGGGCAAGTTCTTCTGTACGCTTTCACGAACTTTTTCATTGTGGCGGAGCCAGTCGCGGGCGCCGCGTGAAAACAGGTCGTACCAGGGTGTCTCGGCGGAAATCGTTATATGATTTTCCATTGTGTTACCTCTCATCCAAAAACTGCAACGGACCAGGACGGGAAGCAATCACAGAAAAATGATTCATCCGCGTCCCAATAGTTTTAGACCTGACGCACGCGCCATTGTTTTTACTCCTGCGCTAACAGGGTAGTGACATAGTTAAGCGCTTCGCGCGCGCTGTGGCTGTCATACCCGTATTCATCCACCAGGCGTTTTTCAACTACGGAAATCTTTTGTTTCACTTCATCGTCAGGCCGGGCACTCGAACTCACCAGCCGCAACACGTCCCGCCGCTGCTCGAACAGATATTGCTGAACCGCGTCATGCAATTGGGCGTGGCTGTCGAGCGTGAATTTTTCACTGCGCTTGTAGGCTCCCATTGCTTTTCTGACGACTTCCTGCCGAAACGATTGCTTGCCTGAATCGGAGATATGAATTCTTTCCTCCACCGAGCGCAGGAACCGCTCGTCGGGGCGCCGCTCTTCATTGGTGATCGGGTCCTTGATCTGGCGGTTGTCAAGCGTTGCTTCGACTTCATCGAGATACTTGTCCAACAAGTCCTGCGCCTCCTGCTCGAATGAAACGAACAGGGCCTTGTGCACGTCTTCCTTGACCCAGCGGTTGTAAAAATATTTGCGCGCCAGGACCAGGTAGTCAACCCATTTGCGCTTTTTCTTCGGATCGATGCGGGCGTCGCTTTCGATGCCATCCTTGAGCGCCAGCAGCACATCCATGGTGGTCAGGCTTTTCTTGTCTGACTGAATGATTGCGTTTGACAAGGCATTAATCACGAAACGCGGCGATACGCCGCCCAGGCCTTCATCCGGCATTTTTTGGCGGGCGCGTTCCGCCTCCGCGCGATTCACCCCTTCCACATCCTCATTCGCATGGAGCCGCACCTTGCGGGTCAGTTCCTGTTCCTTTTCTTCACCCTCGTGCAGCCGGGTCAGCGTGGCGAAGACCGCAGCGGCATGCAACACATGCGGATCCAGATGCACCTCGCGGAAGGCTGGCGCGGCCGAGGAAATCAGTTTTTTGTAAATCCGCGCTTCATCTTTGTAATTGAGCGTATAGGGGACCTGGATAATCACCATACGGTCCAGCAAGGCTTCGTTCTCGCTCTCTTGCAGGAACTTGCGGAACTCCGCCAGATTGGTATGCGCGAGAATTGTTTCGTCGAGATAGATCAGCGGGAACCGCGACACTTTCACATTCTTTTCCTGGGTCAACGTCAGCAATAGATAAAGAAATTCGCGCTTGACCTTCAGTATCTCGATCATCTCGAGCATGCCGCGGCTTGCCGCGTAAACGGCGCCTGACCATGACCACGCGCGCGGATCGCCTTCGTCGCCATACTCGGCCACCTTGGATAAATCCACCGACCCGACCAGGTCCGCCAGGTCGGCCGTGGTCGGATCATGGGGCGCATAAGTGCCGATGCCGATTCGGCCGGCTTCGGAAATAAACATCCGTTCCACCGGCATTTGCAGGAAATCGCCACTGTATTGCTGTTCCAGCCGCGCGCGGCAGTGGGGACAGACTTCTCCTGAAATTTCCACGCCATAGGTTTCACGGAAGGTAGAGCGCAAGGTATGCGGAATCAGATGCAGCGGCGATTCGTGCACAGGACAGCCATGAATGCCATACAGCGCCCCCGCGTCGGTGTAGCTGTATTCCTCCAGGCCGCGCTTGAGCAGGATCACCAGTGTCGATTTGCCGCCGGATGGCGGTCCCAGCAATAACAGCAGGCGACGCCCGACTTCCGAGCCGGCCGCGGCTGCCTTGAAATAGTCGACCACGCGTTCGATCGCTTCATCGACGCCGAAAAGTTCTTCATCGAATAGTTTGCAATGCGAGTTGCCGTTCTCATCTTCAGAGCGGGTCCAGCGAATCATGTCCCATATATATTGGTGCGAACTGCGCGCCGCGCCTTGCGGATCGGCAGGTAATATCGTCTCCAGGAATTGCGACAGAGGTCCGGACCAATAGACCGCGCGATGGTCCTTGGTAAAATCCACCAAGCTTTTCATGAAGCTTTCATGCTGTTCCGAATGATCGGATTTGTCGAAGTTCATCATCACATTTACTCCCATCGGTTTATCGCGATTTAATGGATGGACACGGTAAAACAGATAATGGTTCTTCCATCGTTCAGGAGGGATGCGCTTTGAAATCGCAGGTGACTGCCCGCATCACCTTGTTATCGAAGAACGTCCGTCTCCTCCGGCGACCGGGTCATGGGCCGGCCGCATTATCCCTGGATTGTGATAGCAAGATGCATGCAAGATATTCGCTCCACAGGCGCGGGAATCGCCCGAATGCAAAAACGTCTGGCGGCGGTAAAATTTTCAACGCTTCAGCGCGGGCCTGCACTGCACCTGTTAATACCGCTCGGCGCGGGCGTCGAGCTGGCGGCTGATCTGTGCGTTACATTGCAGGGCCGGCCGCGGATCGATTGCACCGGCTCGATCCATTACACGATGTCGGTATTCCGCTGCGCGAGAGTGGTCGATAATAGAATGGCTGCGGCGCAAGTTAAGTCCCGCATCAGGATGCACTGAAAATTTCATAGGCAATCTCAGCTAAATCCTGGAACTAAACATCTCCCAATGTTACTCACTTTTTGCATTGATGGGTCGTAACTAATCGCAAGGCGCGAGGGGGCTTGCCAAACCCCTCAATGTTCCATATGTGTTTCCGTACGAGTCATTGATGCTTCCCGTGTCGATCGGGCTGACACATGAAGCTGACGACCAGGCGGCCTAACCATGTCTTTTAAGGCTATACATGTCAAATCATCTCGCGTCGGTACAATTGCTCATGCAGGAACTTGGACCGACCACGCCG
>JAQGMO010000380.1 GCA_028292315.1 Herminiimonas sp.
GATCATCGTCGAATTACGCTCGTTGAGCACGTCTTCGAGCCAGCGTATCGTATTGATGTCGAGGTTGTTGGTCGGTTCGTCGAGCAGCAGGATATCCGGATTGGAGAACAGCGCCTGCGCCAGCAGCACGCGCAGCTTCCAGCCTGGTGCGACATTGCTCATAGGCCCCTGGTGCTGCTCCATTGCCACGCCTACGCCGAGCAGCAATTCGCCGGCGCGCGCTTCGGCCGTGTAACCATCGTATTCGGCAAACTTCGCTTCCAGCTCGGCGGCCTTCATGTAATCGTCGTCAGTCGCATCGGGATTGGCATAAATTGCATCGCGCTCGGACATCGCTGCCCACATCTCGGTATGCCCCATCATGACGACATCGAGCACCCGCATTTCTTCGAAGGCGAACTGGTCCTGGCGCAATTTGCCGAGACGCTCGTCCTGGTCCAGCATGACATTGCCGGCGGACGGTTCGAGATCGCCGCCGAGAATTTTCATGAAGGTGGATTTGCCGCAACCATTCGCGCCGATTAAACCATACCGGTTGCCGTCGCCAAACTTGACGGATATGTTTTCAAACAGCGGCTTGGCGCCGAACTGCATCGTAATATTAGCGGTGGAAAGCACTATGGTCCCTTGCATGCATAAGTTAGATTAACCGGGTATTTTACCATTGCGCTGCAACATTAACGAGTCGACTTACCCGGGAAGTTGCCTTTTCGTCACGCTGTCTTGCGGATTGCTTCTCTGGCTTGCATGAATGCCATTGCGGCATTTTTAAGGGCATCCGGCGCAACCCCCGGCTTGTAGAGTGCGCTGCCGATGCCGAAACCATTTGCGCCGGCCGCCGCGTACGCCGCCATGTTTTGCGGATTGATTCCGCCCACCGGCATTAAAATAGTACCGGGCGGCATAATGGAATAGATTGCCTTGAGCACGGCGGGCGTAATCATTTCGGCCGGGAACAGCTTGACGCCATGCGCGCCCGCATCGAGCGCGCTAAACGCCTCGCTCGGCGTCGCGACGCCGGGCAACACCAGCATGCCCTTTTCAACCGCATACCGGATCACATCCGTATTGCAATTGGGCGATACCATCATCCGCCCACCAGCCTCGCCGACCGCATCGACGTGAGCACGATTGAGCATGGTGCCGCCCCCGATCACCGCATCGGCCGGGGCCCTGCGCAGCAGTATGCGCATTGCGTCGAGCGCGCCCGGCCGGTTCAGGGGCACCTCAAGCAGGCGGAATCCTGCGTCAAAGAGGGTGTGCCCCACCCATTCGGCGTCCGCAGGGGTGAGTCCACGCAGGATGGCGATAAGCGGCATCGGATACTGGTCGAGAATTGGCATCTTGATTCCTTTCTGTTGGTTTACTTCAGCGTAAGCGGTGTAATGCCGGCCAGCACCCGCAGCGCGGCGACATAGACATCATCCGGTTGCCATACCGATGGCGCCATGCCAAAAATCTCTAGCGCATCGACATAGCGGGCGGCCAGGGCGGGCGAGCCGATCAGCTGGACCGGCATACGCCCGGCAGCGCCGGCTCTGGCGCGAATTTCCTGCATTTCGGCGCCGATCAACAGGCCCGAAAGATAGGATGAGGCATGCGCGGCCGGCATGGCGCCGGTCACCACCAGCGCCCGGCAGGTAAACGCGAGATGGGTGAAGCCCCCATGTCGCGCCGCCTCGAGACCGGCCTCGAATGCGGCCGGGACAGTGGACTCGTCCTCCTTCATCAGGCTGGCGAGCGTGCCATGATGTTTTAGCAGCGCAAACAATTCTCCGGTCATGAAGGTAATGATGTCGCGGATCGATCCATCCTGCACCAGCACCCATTTACTATGCGTGCCGGGCAGCAGGAACCAGCCATCGGTCGCCGCCAGCGAAAGCGCGCCCAGCACCTGGGTTTCTTCGCCGCGCATTACATCCGGTACGCCCGCCGCGTTGGAAAATCGGTATCCGGGGACAATGCGACACCGCAAATCCGGCCGGCCGGCATCGATTTCATGCATCGCCTGCGAGAGCCGCGGCAAGGACTGTCCGGCCTCAAGATAGGGCACCTCGCGCCATCCGTTGCGGCTGCCGACCATGCCCGACATGATCACGTCGACCCGGTCGAGTTTGAGCTCGGCGAGCAAGCCGTCCAGGGATTTCGCGAAATCGCCGGCGACCGACAGGATGCCGCATTCGTCATCATGCCGGCGCAGCAGTTCGCCCTGTTCATCCAGCAGATAGGCACGGCGATTGGTCGTTCCCCAGTCGATTCCCAGCAAGGGGGCAGATTGCTGCGTGATCGGTTTACTCATCTGTATTGACTCATCTGGTTCTCCCGGAATTTTCCAGCAGGGTTAGAGCAGTTTGCGGTCAGGGCGTTCAACCTCATACCCAGCCCCCGTCCACGATAAATTCCTGCGCGGTGCACATCGCGCTGTCGGCGGAAGCGAGGAACAGGATCATGCGCGCCACATGCGAGGGCTGGACCCGTCCTGGCAAACACTGGCTTTTATCAATTAGTTTCTCTCCCTCCTCATCCAGCCAAAGCGTGATCTGGCGTTCCGTCATGACCCAGCCCGGGGTGACCGTATTGACCCTGATATTAAACGGCCCCAGGTCGCGCGCCAGCCCGCGCGTCAATCCGCTGACGGCGGCCTTGGCGGTGGTATAGACCGGATAGCCGCCGCCGGCCATATGCCAACTGGTGGACCCGAGATTGATGATCGATCCGCCGCCGCGCTTTTTCATTCCGTCCAGCACGGCCTGCGCGGTAAAAAACATGGGCCGCAGGTTGATTGCGATGCGCTGGTCCCAGTATGCGGGCGTGACGTCTTCCACCCGGTGCCGGTCGTCATTCCCTGCATTGTTGACCAGCACGTCGAAATCGCCAAGTTCCTGCGCCAGGGTGCGCATGACCGCCTGCAGCGCGGGGATATCGCGAATATCGCATTGCCGGAATACCGGCTTCTCATGGCCCGCTGCGGCAATCCTGTCGCACAGGGCGAGGCTGGCCTCCCGTGCGATATCGACAAAAGCTACCCTGGCGCCCTGCTCCGCGAAAGCGCCGACAATGGCTTCGCCGATGCCGGAACCGCCGCCCGTAATAAATACCGTCTTACCCTTGAGGCTGGGAAATATTGCCAGGTTATTCTCTATCGCCATGCTTTTTCTCCTGAACTTTCATTGAATAGGCTACTCAATAAATCATTATGCGGGTTCGATTCCTGCACATTTTCGAGACTTGACAGCCATATGACTACAAAAAATCCAAAACGTCGCAGCCAGGCATGGTTCGGCAAACAGGACCGCGACGGTTTTGTGCATCGAAGCTGGATGAAAAACCAGGGATATCCAAGCGATGAGTTCGACGGCCGCCCCATCATCGGCATCTGCAATACCTGGTCCGAGCTCACGCCGTGCAACGGGCATTTCCGTGAACTGGCCGAATTCGTTAAGCGCGGCGTGTATGAAGCCGGCGGCTTTCCGCTCGAATTTCCGGTCATGTCACTCGGTGAAACACAGCTGCGGCCCACGGCCATGCTGTTCCGGAACCTCGCCAGCATGGATGTCGAGGAATCGATACGCGGTAATCCGATCGATGGCGTAGTCCTTCTGATGGGCTGCGACAAGACCACGCCGGCACTCATGATGGGCGCCGCCAGCTGCGGCTTGCCGACCATCGGTTTATCCGGCGGCCCCATGCTCAATGGCAAGTTTCATGGCAAGGATATCGGATCCGGCACCGGCGTATGGATGATGTCGGAAATGGTGCGGGCCGGCGTCATGAGCCAGGATGAATTCACGGAGGCCGAATCGTGCATGAACCGCTCGAAAGGCCACTGCAATACGATGGGGACCGCATCGACCATGGCCAGCATGGTCGAATCGCTCGGGATGGCGCTGCCTGAAAACGCCGCGATCCCGGCAGCCGACTCGCGCCGCAATCGGCTGGCGCAACTGACCGGCCGCCGCATCGTGCAGCTGGTCGAGGAAGACATCAGCATCGACAAGATCCTGACGCGTGAAGCGTTTGAAAACGCCATCCGGGTCAACGCCGCAATCGGCGGCTCGACCAATGCCGTGATTCACCTGCTGGCGCTGGCGGGGCGGGTCGGCATTCCGCTGAGGCTGGAAGACTGGGACGAAATCGGCAGCAAGATGCCCTGCCTGGTCAATCTGCAGCCGTCCGGCCATTTTCTCATGGAAGACTTTTATTATGCCGGCGGGCTGCCGGCCGTCATGCGTGAGATCGCGCCCTTGCTGCACCTCGATGCGATGACCGTGAACGGCAGGACGATCGGCGAAAACATTGCGAAGGCGCCGTGCTACAACCGCGAAGTGATCAAGACCGTCGAGGAACCGTTCAAGGAGCATGCCGGCATCGCCGTCCTCAAGGGAAATCTTGCGCCGGACGGCGCGGTCATCAAGCCGTCGGCGGCATCGCCGCATCTGCTGCAGCACCGCGGCCGCGCGGTCGTGTTCGAAAGCATAGAAGACTTTCATGCCCGGATCGACAGCGACGACCTTGACATCGATGAAACCTGCGTCATGGTATTGAAGAACTGCGGCCCGCGCGGTTATCCCGGCATGGCCGAAGTCGGCAACATGCCGCTGCCGCCCAAGATACTGCAAAAAGGCATTACCGACATGGTGCGCGTTTCCGATGCCCGCATGAGCGGCACCGCGTACGGCACCGTGGTACTGCATACATCGCCGGAAGCGAGCGCCGGCGGCCCCCTGGCACTGGTGCGCGATGGCGACATGATAGAACTCGATGTGCCGGCGCGCCGGCTTCATCTCGAAGTCGATGCAGCCGAGCTGCAGCGCCGGCGCGAACAATGGGTGGCGCCTCAGCCGCCGGTCCGCGGTTATGCAAAGCTGTATGTCGAACATGTGCAGCAGGCCCATCTGGGCGCCGACCTCGACTTTCTGGTGGGGAACAGCGGCGCCGCCGTTCCGCGCGATTCGCACTGAGCCGGGCGGCGATGACGGATACGCCGCGCTGCATCTGGGATGCGCATGCCGCCCTGGGCGAAGGGCCGCTCTGGTCAACCCGGGAACAAGCCCTGTACTGGGTCGATATCCTTAACCGCCGGCTGCATCGTTACGCGCCCGCAAGCGAGGAACGGCGCAGCTGGCAATTCGACCAGGAGATCAGCGCCGCCGCCGAGCGCCAGGACGCTGCGGGCCTGATTATCACGCTGCGCCACGGCCCGGCATTTTTCGATCCTGCAGGCGGCGGGCTGACGTTGTTGCCGCAAATCGAAGCCGAACTTCCCGGCAACCGCTTCAACGACGGTAAATGCGACGGGCATGGGAGATTCTGGGCCGGCAGCATGGATTTCGCCTGCCGCGCGCCGACCGGTTCCCTGTACCGGATCGACCCTGATCTGCGTCATGAAAAAATGGATTCGGGTTATCCCGTCACGAACGGTCCGACGTGGTCGTTGGACCAGCGCACGATGTATGTCAATGACAGTTACCGCCGCCGTGTATACGCCTTCGATTTCGATCCCGCGACCGGTTCGCCTTCAGGCAAGCGCCTGTTCCTCCAGTTCAGCGCGGAACAGGGCGCCCCGGACGGCATGACCACCGATGCCGAGGGCGGCTTATGGATTGCGCACTGGGGTGCCGGCCAGCTGACGCGGCATGATGCCGCCGGCGCGGTGCTGCAAACCATCGCTCTGCCCTGCAGCCAGGTAACCAGCTGCGCATTTGGCGGCCCGGATTTCAAAACGCTGTACATCAGCAGCGCCGCCGATGGATTGTCGGCACAACAGCTGGAGCGCGAACCGCTGGCGGGCGGACTGTTTGCGATCGACCTCGAGATCGCGGGGTTACCGGCCAATCTTTTCAGAGGCTAAGTGAACCGATATGGCAAACGAGATCATTACACTCGAGACTCCTGCCCAGCGCCTGCAACTGGTGCCGCGACTGGGCGGCGGCGTGGCGGCATGGGACTGGAAGTCAGAAGCCGGCTGGACCCCGCTGTTTCGCCCATGGGACCGCGCATCGGAAGACCGGTACACTCTGGCCTGTTTCCCGCTGGTGCCCTGGTCGAACCGCATTACCGCGGGGGGCTTCGATTTTGACGGCGTCCATTATCCAGTCCGCCCGAACCGGGCCGGGGAACCGTACCCGATCCATGGCGACGGCTGGTTGCAGCCATGGCGGGTGACGCGGCATGAAGCCGACAGTGTCACGCTGGAACTGGAATCACGGGGCTACGACGGCAATCCCTATCATTACCGCAGCCGGCAACGTTACACGCTGTTGCCCGACGGCCTGGCGATCGAGCTGGCCGTCACACATCTCGGCGACCGCCCTTTGCCCTACGGCCTCGGCCTTCACCCTTATTTCATGCGCAATGAAGCAACCCGTCTGCGGGCGCGCTCCGACGGGGTCTGGCTATCCGGTGCGGACCCGATTCCGGTAGCGCATTCGTCCGTGCTGCCGCCGGGCTGGGATTACAACCGACCGGCGCCGCTCGATGGCCCGATGATCGACAACTGTTTCAGCGGATGGGATGGCGTGGCGCGGATAGATTATCCCGACCGCGGTTTATCGATCATCATGCGCATGCAGGATTCCCCCGGATACACCTTGATGTACCGTCCGCCCGGACTGAATTTCTTTTGCCTTGAGCCGATTACCCATCCGATCGATGCGTTCCATATGCCCGGGCAGCCGGGCCTGGTACCGCTTATTACCGGCCAGGACATGGCGCTGCATACCCGGTTTGCAATCGGGACGTCCGAAAATGTGTCAGTTGTAAGCAGATGAATCATTGATTGTACTGGTCCGCCGAACGTGTATATTTGATCACATATCGGATCGACTGGAGTTCACATGAAATATTTAGCGGCTGCTGTACCCTTCCTGCTTGCCGGGTGCAATGCAACGATGATGCCGGCGCCGGAAGTCGCCCAATATGAATACCGGGACGGCTATTATCAGAGTCCCGGCTATTATCAGAGTCCCGGCTACAACCAGGCTCCGGGCTATTACCAAAACCCCGGCTATTACGCACCTGCCCCTGCCGGCTGGCGCGAGGAAGACAATGCCCGCCAGCGGGAATTGCGCCGGGAGCAGCGCGATGCCGAACGGCGTGCCGGCCAAAATCGAAATGAAAGGGAATCCATGCGACGGGAAGAAGAACAATTGCGCGCGCAAGAACGGCAGCGTGAAGCGGCGCGTCTTCAGGACCGCCAGCGTGACGCGCAGCGGCTACAGGATAACCGCGACGCCAACCTGGCGCGGCAGCGTGAACTTGCCAGGGCACGCGCAGGCCAGACAGGCGCAACGCCCCCGACCCAGGAAGAAGAACGGCAGCGCGTAGAGCGCCTGACGCGCGAAGCCAACCGCAACTACGGGGTCAAAAGCGATCAGCGCCGCCAGGAAGATTTTCAGCGCGGCGGCGGTTTACCATCTCAGTCGGATCGGATCCGCGAATTTTAATCTCTGGCATATTAGTTGCTTATAGTAAAGTCTCCAGAGGTTGCGAACAGCGACTTTTTAGGCCCCGCCCCGGAAAGGTGGGGTTTTTTTTAACTGGACCGGTTTTTGCGCG
>JAQGMO010000050.1 GCA_028292315.1 Herminiimonas sp.
AGTGCCGCCGCCGATTTTGGCTCGCCGAACGTTCCGTTGTACGAATTCAGGTTACGCACCAGGGCCAGCTTCGATTTGGTATCCGGATTGCGGGTATCGATCTGCAATGCCTTCTCATAGGCCTGGCTGGCCAGCTTCGCATGGATATCGCCGAGATTTTCGTAAGCCGTGGCATACGCCGGGTTGGTGCGGATCGCCTTGTCCAGCGCCGTGCGCGCTTTTTCATACTGTCCTCCGGCGGCATATAACACGGCCAGATTATTGTAGGGTTCAGGCAGATCGGGAAAATCCTCTGTCAGCCGGGTGAATACGGTAATGGCTTCGGCCGGCTTGTTATGCTCCGCGAGTGCCACGCCTTTCAGGAAACGCATCTGTGCGTCGCGCGGGCGTTGCGCCAGCGCCGCATCCGCCCTGGCGAGCGCTTCGGCATACTGTCCTGCGCGTGTCAATTTAATCACATCGGCGGCGTCGTCCGCCATGACCGGCATCGCAAGCGATAACGCCAGAAGTCCGGAGAGCGCTGTGCGCATATTCAACAACTGGCGCAGGCGCGGATACGACGTCAATTGTGGCTGAACAGGCATGATTGATGATTAGTCTTGCTTTAAAACATCGTATGTTACACCTTCCTGTCACATCATCGGCGGGCAGCGGCGTAATTTTGCAATGATAGTCTACAGTCGGCAATAAGATGATAGAACCGTTAGGGGATACGCATGCAAATATCCATGTGAAAATGTCAATATCCAATGCGAGTTCAGTGCCGGATAGATCAGATCCCTGACTGCATCCGCAAAACCAGCAAGCGGCATGGCCTGCGCTTGATGGCTACTTCAATGCCCCATGATCCGGACGGCTGATGGCTGGCGCCTAGCCGATCTGCCGGATGCTTTGGTTATGGACAAGGCCAAAGTGACGATGGCAACCTGGGGAGAACCGTACGAGGCACCCCGCACGTTCGTTCAGGCAGCGCAAGCGCCCGAAGGAACGAAAGCGCTTTGATGCCTATATCCGAGTCGAGTTTTCCAACACGATCGGCCATGAACGGACGGTCAGGACAATAGCTCGATGTCCAAAGCCAGGTTGATCGATGCACCGCACCGCTGTTAATACACCGGGCGAGTGAAACTATGACAATCGCAATTTCTTCGCGAGTTCGGCCAGCTTATAAGGTTTATTCATGAAAGCGAATTCGTCGATCCCGCTATGCTGCGCTTTTAGCGCGGGGAGCGGATAACCCGAGGCAAGTAATATTTTTATGTCCGGTCGAAGCTGGCGTACCCGTTTAGCCAACTCGATACCGCTCATGCTCGGCATCATGACATCCGAGAACAGCACGGATATGTCCTTGCTACGCTGCAGTATTTCGAGCGCAGCATTGCCACTATTCGCAGTATAGACTTCATAACCGATGCTGCGAAACAATGCTGCTGCCATATCCATAACGTCCTGCTCGTCATCGACAACCAGCACCTTGTCATTGCTTTCTTTAGTCGCTTCGCCGTCACCGCTGCGTTCATCAAGGGCGTGCAAGTACAGGCTGATCGTGGTGCCATGACCGGCCGTTGACACGACTTCCACGCCCCCTCCGGACTGCGTCATGAAACCATACACCTGGCTTAACCCTAATCCCGTACCCTTGCCGACTTCCTTGGTCGTAAAAAACGGCTCAAACGCACGTGCCATCACATCCGGCGTCATGCCATGACCGGTATCGGAGACGGACACTTTGACGTAATTTCCTGCGGCCAGGCCTGAAACCTGTTGATCGGCGACTGCCACATTCGATGTGGCGACCGTGATTGCCCCGCCATTTGGCATGGCATCACGGCCATTCACCACCAGGTTCAGCAATGCTGTCTCGAAGCGGGGGGCGTCGACCAATACCGTATTCAGATCGGGGGCAAGCTTTACGTCGAACGTAATGGTGGAGTTGCCTGCGCGTCGCAGGACCGCTTCAAACCCGTTAATCACTTTGTTCAAGTTACACTTTTCCGGGTGCAACGGCTGCTGGCGGGCAAAGGAAAGCAGTTGTTGGGTCAGCGTCGCACCGCGGTCGACAGCGCGTCGCATACTGTCAACGATCTTCAGGTCGCCGGGGTCCTCTGTTTTCAAAGGCAGTACTTCAAGCCCACTGCTAATTATCGACAGCAAGTTATTGAAGTCATGGGCGATGCCACCGGTCAGCTGGCCGATGGCTTCCATTTTTTGCGACTGGAACAGTTCCGCATTCGCCCGCTCCAGCGCTTGGGCGGCATTCCTTTTCTCAGTGATGTCGCGGGTAATTTTGGCGAAGCCGGCCAAGGTTCCATCATCGTTATAGATAGCATCAATGATGACATGCGCCCAGAACCTGGTCCCGTCTTTGCGCATACGCCAACCCTCGCGCTCGAAACGGCCTTCCCTGGCAGCCGTTTCCAGTGCAACCGCCGGCAATCCTGCGGCCTGGTCTTCGGGGACATGGAAACGGGCAAACGACGTGCCGATGACTTCATCAGCGGTATAACCTTTAATACGCTCGGCTCCCGCATTCCAGTTGGTGACTTCACCGCTTGGCGACAACATGTATATCGCGTAATCGGTCACGCCATGCACCAGCATCCGGAACCGCTGTTCGCTTTGCCGCAACGCTTCCTGGGCGATCTTGCGTTCGGTAACATCGCGCGTCACCTTGGCGAACCCGATATGCTGGCCATTGGCATCGTAAATCGGATCGATGACGACACTGGTCCAGAATTGCGCGCCGTCTTTGCGCACACGCCATCCTTCTGCCTCGAACTTGCCTTCTTCCAACGCAATTTTAAGTGCTCTGGCAGGCAGGCCGGTTTGGCGATCTTCCTCGGTGTAGAAACGGGAAAAGTGCTCACCAATGATTTCATCAGCAGTGTATCCCTTGAAGCGTTGTGCGCCGGCATTCCAGCTCGTTACAATGCCTTCGGGACTAAGCATGTAGATGGCGTAGTCCGTGATTCCTGCAACAAGCAATTGGAACCGCTGCTCGGTTCCCTGGTTTTGGGGCGGCGAAGTAGGCGATTGATTCATCTTTTTTCATCCCTGTGAAACTGCTGCGGCATAGGCGCCTGAGTCCCCATGGTACACCGCCGCTCGGCATGCTCGGATTCAATATCCAATTCCTTGATGCATAGCAACGTTTGCAATGCCGATTTCGCCAAAAAACTGGCTGCCCGCCGTAACCCGTTAAAATCCAGGGGTGAACTTCCACATAAATACATGACCTTCACAAAAACCCGCGAATCAATTGATTGATCCGCTCCGGCTGTTCATGAATCACCCAGTGGGAGCCCTCCGGAATCCGCTCCACCACAAGATCGTCGACCAGTTCTTCCAGCCCGTCGAGCAATGTCTTCGGCAAGGCCGTGTCGCGTTCTCCCCAGATCACCCGGGTCGGCACCGTGACACGATAGTCGGCGGGGTCCATCTGCAGTTCAAGCGGCCCGGTCTCGGCGTCAGTCGGCGGATGCAGTGGCGAAGCCCGATAGTAATTCACGCCACCGCGCAAGCCGCGTGCCCAGCATTGGTGGTACCTGGCGCGCGTTTCGTCATCGAGCCAGGACGCGGATTGCTGACCCAGTCCGGTCAGGAAACTTTCGAGCATCGCGAAACTGTTTTTTTCAAGCGCCTGTTCCGATCCCTCCGCGCGTAGCCAATTCATGTAGCCGCTCGCCGCTTTTTGATTTGCATCGGTCGCAAGCGCTTTCATAAACAGGTAAGGATGCGGCGAATTGACGATGATCAGCTTGTCCAGCAATTGCGGCATGGCGATCGCGAGACTCCACGCAATCGCCCCGCCCCAGTCATGCGCCACCAGCACGAATTTTTCATATCCGAGGTGCGCCGCCAGCTGGCGCAGGTCTTCAACGATATGCCTGGCCCGGTAAGCCGACGCCGGCGCCGGCATGTCCGACAGATTGAAGCCGCGAAGATCGGGCGCCACCGCGAAATAATCACGCCCGAACTCGGCAAGCTGCGCCTTCCATGCATACCAGAACTCGGGGAAACCATGGGCAAACAGAATCAGTGGCTTGCCGGCGGCGCCGGCGCTTGCGTAATGCAGGCGCGTGCCGTTCGGCAGGAGCGCATACTGGTTTTCCTGGATCATGTCCGTCACCTCCAATCAGCCGGCCTTCAGTTTTTCCTTCAGCATGTCGCGGATATGCGGCGCCGTTTCATATGGATCGCCAGGGTTGCGCTGCGTAAGGATATCTTCCATCCGCCGTTGCACATTCCCCAGTGCCTTGGGATGCGAAAAGATATAAAAAAGCGCTTCCCGAATCGCGTCGAAGGTCATGTCGGCAACCTGGGCAGCGGAAACCTTGCCCGAGCTGACCGCCTTTTCGGTCAGCGCCTGCGAGGCGCGCTGGCTGGCCGTCATTCCGCCCTCGCCCTTGACATCGTCGGGACGGTTGCGCTCGGACTGGCTGATCCCGGTCGGCACAAAATACGGGCACAGCACCGATGCGCCGATCGGCGCATCGACCAGTTTCAAATCCTGATACAACGACTCGGACAGCGATACCACCGCGTGCTTGGAGACGTTATATACGCCCATGGTCGGCGGATTAAGCAAACCGGCCATCGACGCCGTATTGACGATATGGCCCTGGTAACTCGAATCGCGCCTTGCGCATTCCAGCATCAGGGGCGTGAAAATCCGCACGCCATGAATCACGCCCCACAGATTGACTCCCAATACCCATTCCCAATCGGCTTGCGTGTTTTCCCAGATCAGGCCGCCCGAACCGACCCCGGCATTGTTGAATACCAGGTGGACGGCGCCGAATTTCTCCATCGCCGCATCGGCCAGCGCTTGCACGTCGGCCCCATGGCGGACGTCGCAGCGCATGGCCAATACCTGCGCACCCAGCGCTTCGAGTTCTTTTTTTGCCTGATTTAGCGCGTCGTCCTGCACATCCGCCAGCACCAGCCGCATGCCGAGCCGGGCGCCGACATTGGCAAACTCACGCCCGAAACCGCTGGCGCCGCCGGTAATGACAGCGACCTTGCCTTGAAAATCTTTCATCGTCTCTCCTCGATCCCTGGCCTCTTCAGTTGAAAACCAACGCGCGGGAAATGCACATGCACGCTGCCCGCGCGTTCATCGCTGCGGCGCAGCGCAAATTCATTTGCGGTTGCCGCCACCAGTTCACCTTCAACCGGATCGAGCGCGTAATCGGTCGGCGTAATGATGACCCGCTCACCCAGGGCGATGCCATGGGTGTCGCTGAACGGCAAGTCTTTGCAATCCGATGGTGCGCCGAAGCGGGCGGCTTGTAGCGCCTGCCCGGCATCCATACTGTCAAACCGATGATGGCCTATGGCTTTCATCCGGTCGAGCCAGGCCGACAACTTCGGCGCCGCGTCGAGGATGCCGGCCAGCGCCGTTGCCTTGCGCACGAACCAGAGCGGGTGGTACACCGAGAAATCGGCGATGGTCGGCTGCGTCCCGAGCAGGTAGGGACTGCCATCGGCCAGCATATTGTCCAGGCGCCAAATATAGTCGGCCAGGCTAGCTGTCGCTTCGGCCGCCGCCATGCGCGGCATGGCGCCGCGCATGGCGGCGCGGTCCGCACCGAACGCCTTCATCTCTTCAGGGCTCATGCCGCCGAGCAGGCTGGCTCTCCCCGCCGGCTGGAATGCATAGGTGATCGCAGTCCAGAACAGGGTCGAGTCGGCCCACTGCGCCAGTATCCTGGCCATGCCGGCCACCGGTGCCGGATACAGGGACGGCGCTGGCGCAATCCGTTCAAGCACATCGGCGATCAGCGCGGTGTCGCAATAAATATCGGCGCCGATCTGCAGCACTGGCGTGCGCCGGTATCCGCCGGTCAGCGCCGTCAGGTCAGGCTTGGGCATGATGAGGGGAATAATCACGGAGTTCCAGCGTAACTGCTTGAACCCGAGAATTGTCCTGATCTTTTCAGCGAATGGTGAAAGCAGGTAATGATGAAGAATGATGTCCGTCACGGAACCTCCAGTTTGTCGAAGTGTCTGCCGGCAGTAGTACGCTGCGCGCTGTACGCCGCCATTCCCGGCCGCGGCGCGCTGCGGAGGATCGAGTGCTTACACCAGTTTTACCACTTGCTTGCCAAAATTTCTGCCCTTTAGCAAGCCAATGAATGCCTCTGGCGCCGCCGGCAACCCTTGCGCCACCGATTCGCGGAATTTCAGCTTTCCGCCCGCGACCAGGGCGCCAAGCTCCTTCAAACCCTGCGGCCACAGGTCCGGATGTTCGGATACGATGAAACCGCGCATCGTCAGGCGCATTGTCAAGAAATTGCGCACGTTTTTCAGCACCATCGGTTCACCTTCGTAGCCCGCGATCAAGCCGCACAATGCGATCCGGCCGAATGGATTCATGCGCGCCAGGCATTCATCGAATATCGCGCCGCCGACATTTTCAAATAACGCGTCGATGCCATCCGGGGTCGCGGCGGCCAGGTCGGCCGCGAGGTTGCCGGCCTTGTAATCGATGCAGGCATCGAAGCCGAGTTCATTGACTACGTAGGCGCATTTTTCGGGGCCGCCCGCAATGCCGACCGCGCGGCAGCCGCGCTGCTTCGCCAGTTGCCCGACCACGCTGCCGACCGCGCCGCTGGCCGCCGACACGACGATCGTCTCGCCCGGCTTCGGCTGCATGATCTGGGTCAGCCCGTACCAGGCGGTCATGCCGGGCATGCCGACTGCGCCGAGATAAGCGGACAGTGGAATATGCGTGGTGTCGACCTTGTTCAGGCCGGCCCCGGTGGAAACGCCCATTTCAGCCCAGCCCAGGTAGCCGACCACCTTGTCGCCGGTGGAAAATTTCGGATTTCTGGATTCCACCACTTCCCCGGCGGTGCCCCCGACCATCACGGCATCCAGCGCCTGCGGGGCGGAATAACTCTTGACGTCTTCCATGCGCATGCGCATATACGGATCAAGCGACAGATAATGATTACGCACCAGCACCTCGCCGTCCTTCAATGCCGGCGCCTGCACCGTTTCCATCCGGAAGTTGGATGGAACAACTTCGCCCTGCGGCCGCGAAGCCAGCACGAATTGCCGATAAGTAGTCATGGACTTTCCTTTGCTGTAGTCTGTGTAAGTTGAAGTTCGGGTTCGGGTTTGAGCTGAAATCAGGTTTCCTGCTTGTCTCGAACGCGCCGGATGTATTTGAATGTGCCCATCGCCCGCGCCACTAACCGTTCGCCATCCCATACTTCCCCATCGCAAAAACACATTGTCGTGGAACGATGAAATGCCCGGCCCCGGGCGACGATGCGCGTGCCGGGCTGGCCCGCCGGCTGCAGGAAACTGGTTTTCATTTCGATCGTGACGCCGCCTTTCGCCTGCGGATCGAGCGATCGCCCGGCCATCGACATCGCCACGTCCAGCAGGGTCATCGTAACCCCGCCGTGGGTGACATGCCAGCTATTCATGTGGCGCTCTTCCAGAGTCAGGGCAATTTCCGCCTCGCCGTTTTTCATTGAAATCAGGTCGACCCCCAGATCGCGCAGAAACGGGCCGCCGGTGATTGACAGGAGATGCGCTTCCTGGTGCGATTCCGGCTGTGATTCCTGGTGTGATTCCGGCTGTGATTCCGGCTGTGATTCCGGCTGCAATTCCGATGTCCCCATCAGTGCACCGACGAGACGCCGCCGTCGACCGCGAGGATCTGACCGGTAATATGCTTGCCCGCATCCGAAGAAAACAGCAGTGCCGCCCCCTTCAGGTCTTCATCGTCGCCGAGCCGCTGCAGCGGCGCGCGACCGGCCATCTTCTCGCGACCGAATTTGTCCAGCACACCCTTGGTCATTTTGGAAGGGAAGAATCCCGGCGCGAGCGCATTGACGGTGATGCCGTGACGGCCCCACTCGCCAGCCAGCGTGCGGGTAAAGTTCACCACCGCGCCTTTCGACGTGTTGTAGGCGATGGTTTGCAAGCCCTCCGGATTATTGCCGGAGAGACCGGCGATCGACGCTACATTGATGATGCGGCCGTATTTGCGTGGAATCATCGATTGTTTGCCGACCGCTTGCGACATCAGGAATATGCTGCGGATGTTCAGATTCATTACCTTGTCCCACGCCTCGACCGGATGATCTTCGGCTGGCGCCCCCCATGTGGCGCCGGCATTGTTGACCAGGATGTCAATATGCCCGAGGCGCCGGATCGCTTCCGCCACCAGCGGCGCCACCGCCGCGTCCTGCGACAAATCGGCCGCAATGGCGCTGGCTTCGATGCCGCGCGATTTCAGGTATGCGACCGCCTCGTCGAGTTCGGCCTGCTTGCGCGACGACAGCACCAGCGTGGCGCCTTGTTCGCCGAGGGCTTCGGCAATTTGCAGGCCCAGCCCGCGCGAGCCGCCGGTGACCAATGCGGTCTTGCCGCTCAAATCGAATAATTCTTTTATGGTGCGCATATTGTCTCCTGTGTTATTAAAGCCCCGGGTCCGTGTCCTGGCCGGCTGTCCGGCCCATGATTTCAATCGATTCAAATTTCATAATCCATGCATTGCCGCCCCTGCCTTACCGCGCTGAAGAACGGCTTTAACGCAACATGGCGCGGATGCGCCTGGTAAGCGTCGAGATCTGCCCGGGAGGCGAATTCAGCATACAGCACTACATCATAAGTCGCTTCCAGCCCCGGCTGCGCCACGGCGGTTTCAAACTTCAATATGCCGGGCACAATATCGGCACAGTCATCCAGCAGGGCTTTCATTTTCAAGGCGTTGGCGGCCTTGCCGGCGCCTTCCGCCTGGTCCTTGATTTGCCACATCACGATGTGCTTCAGCATTTTCCCTGTTCCCTGTTCCTGTTCAAAACCACGCATCCCGCATATCCAGCGTGGTCGTGTCTATCGTTTCCAGCAGATCCAGCTGCTGGTGGACCTTCGGCAGTTCCCACTTGAAAAAATAGGCCGCGGCCTGCAATTTCCCGCGGTAGAAATCGGCGTCATGGCCTGATTTTCCAACCGCCCGCAACGCCTGTTCAAGCCATATCCATGCCACCACCGCATGGCCGAACGCTTCCAGGTACAACGATGCGTTGGCGAGCGTCTTGTTCATGTCGCCGGCCGCATGCAGGACTTGCGTCACCTGTTCCATTCGCGTCAGCGCGGCGGCGAGCGCCTGCGCGTGGGAAGACAGTTCCGGCACGGCCAGCGCCCGCGCGATCGTATTCCCCGCTTCCACCCCCAGCGCCCTGAATGCGGCGCCATCCTGCAGCCGGACCTTGCGGCCAAGCAGGTCCAGCCCCTGGATGCCATGCGTGCCTTCGTGGATCGGATTGAGGCGGTTATCGCGATAGAACTGCTCGACATTGTACTCACGCGTATAGCCATACCCGCCGTGCACCTGAATCGCCATGCTGTTCGCTTCCAGGCACCATTGTGAAGGCCAGGACTTGGCGATCGGCGTCAGGATATCGAGCAGGAGGCCGGCATGACGCCGCGCTTCCGGCATTTCGGCGGTGCGCTCCTCGTCCACCAGCCTGGAACAATAGAGCGCCAGCCCGAGGCCGCCTTCCACATAGGCTTTTTGCGCCAGCAGCATGCGCTTGACATCGGTGTGCTCGATGATGGGCAGTTGCGGTTTGGCGGGATCCTTGGCCAGCGGGTGACGGCCCTGCAGGCGGTTGCGTGCATAGTCCAGCGCGTGCAGGTAGCCGGTATAACCGAGCATTACCGCGCCGAGCCCGACGCCGATGCGCGCTTCATTCATCATGTGGAACATGTTGGCCAGGCCCTTGTGCACCTCGCCGACCAGGTAACCGATCGCGCCGGGCCGGCCGCCCGGCCTGAACTTGCCTTCACCGAAATTCAGCAGGCAATTGGTGGTGCCGCGATAACCCATCTTGTGGTTCAGGCCGGCCAGCACCACGTCGTTGCGCTCGCCCAGGCTGCCGTCCCGGTTGACCATCCGTTTCGGCACGATGAAAAGCGAAATGCCTTTCACGCCGGGAATCAGCTTGCCGTCCGGACCCGGCACCTTGGCCAGCACCAGGTGAATGATATTTTCAGATAATTCATGGTCGCCGGCTGAAATCCACATCTTGTTGCCGGTCAGGCGATAACTGCCATCAGCCTGCGGCTCGGCCCGCGTCACGATATCGGACAGGCTCGAGCCGGCCTGCGGCTCGGACAGGCACATGGTGCCGAAGAAGCGTCCTTCCAGCATCGGCTTGACGAAGGTCTCTATTTGTTCGGCGGTGCCGCATTTAAGCAGCGTATTGGCGTTGCCGATGGTAAGAAACGGGTATGACGAAGTGCCGACGTTGGCGCCCTTGAAGTAGGCGAATCCGGCTTTCTCAACCACGCAGGGCAACTGCATTCCGCCCATCTCGAAATCCTGGCCGGCGGCCATCAGCCCGGCCTTGCAAAACGCCTGAAGTGCTACGCCAACCTCGGGAATGAGGCGCACTTTTTCGCCATCGAAATGCGGTTCGTTCTGATCGCTTTTCTTATTGTGCGGCGCGAACAGATCGGTAGCGACCTGTTCGCAGGTATCGAGCGCGGCGTCGAAGGTTTCGCGCGAGTGCTCGGAAAAGCGCGGGCGCCCGGTCAGCGCCTCGACATCCAGCCATTCATACAGCATGAAATCGAGGTCGCGGCGGGAAAGTATCTTCGATTGCATAGTGGGCTCCATCTTGCCCGCCGGGTCGGGCACAAGCGCATAAGGAAACTGCTGGGAACGACGAAACACGTTCGCCGCAATCCGGACGGGCGAACGCGCCGTGACAATTCGGGCAGGCTCAGGCCACTTCGAACAAACCCGCCGCGCCCTGCCCGCCACCGATACACATCGTCACCACCACCAGTTTCGCGCCGCGCCGTTTGCCTTCGATCAATGCGTGGCCGGTCAGCCGCGCACCGGATACGCCATACGGATGGCCGACCGCAATCGCGCCGCCATTGACATTGAGGCGATCCATCGGAATGCCCAGCTTGTCGGCACAATACAGCACCTGCACCGCGAATGCTTCATTCAGTTCCCACAGGTCGATGTCTTCGACTTTCAGTCCGGCCTTCTTCAACAGCTTCGGAATCGCAAATACCGGGCCGATGCCCATTTCATCGGGTTCGCAGCCTGCCACCGCAAAGCCGCGGAAAATCCCCAGCGGCTGCAAACCCTTCGCCTCCGCGGTCTTGCTGTTCATGACGATGGCGACCGATGCGCCGTCTGAAAACTGGCTCGCGTTACCGGCCGAAATGACGCCGCCCGGCAGCGCCGTACGGATTTTCGCGACGCCTTCCATGGTGGTATCGCCGCGGATGCCCTCGTCGGCCGAGATCGTCACTTCGCGCGACAGCAGCATGCCCGAAGCCTTGTCGGCCACGCCCATGACTGTCGTCATCGGCACGATTTCATCGGTGAACCTGCCTTCGTTCAGCGCGGCGAACGCGCGCTGCTGGCTGCGCACGCCATATTCATCCTGGCGCTCGCGGCTGATGTTATAGCGTTTGGCGACGGTCTCCGCGGTCTGCAGCATCGACCAGTAAATTTCGGGTTTGTTTTGCTTGAGCCAGGTCTCGACAATCATGTGCTTGTTCGCTTCCTGCTGCACGCAGGAAATCGACTCGACGCCGCCGGCGGCATAAATATCCCCTTCGCCCGCGATCACCCGCTGCGCCGCGGTCGCAATGGTCTGCAGCCCGGATGAGCAAAAGCGGTTGATCGTCATGCCGGCCGTCGTCACCGGGCAGCCGCCGCGCAAGGCGATCTGGCGCGCGATATTGCTGCCGGTCGCGCCTTCGGGCGTCGCGCATCCGATCAGCACGTCTTCCACTTCGCCCGGTTCGATCCGGGCCCGCTCCATCGCCGCCCTGAGCACATGCCCGCCCAGCGTCGCGCCGTGGGTCATGTTGAATGCACCCTTCCAGGACTTGGCGAGGGCAGTGCGTGCGGTCGATACGATGACGGCGTCGGTCATGTGAGTCTCCTGATATTAGTGATGGTGATTTCAGGATCCGCCTGAAATCCGCTTGCGTCCAGCTTCTGAGAATAGCATATTTAAGTACGATCGTTCGCAAAATATTTTTCATTCCGTTCAGGCCGGCCGGCGCTGCGCGACCGGAACCTGCCGGTAAAGAGGCTGTAAGTTTCTGTAAGTTTCAAGCAAGGGTCCCGTAAGTTTGGGCTCCTACACTCGTTACGGTACCAGAAGCGCGAGCAGGACTTGCGCGAATTATTAATCCAAGGACGGAGACAAACATGGCCACAGTACAGACTGCATCGCGCAGCATCACCGCGGAGGAGAGGAAAGTCATTTTCGCATCATCCCTCGGCACCGTGTTCGAATGGTATGACTTTTATCTCTACGGCTCGCTCGCAGCGATTATCGCCAAGCAGTTTTTCGCGGGCACCGATCCCAACACCGCATTCATTTTCGCGCTGCTGGCATTTGCCGCCGGCTTTATCGTGCGTCCGTTCGGCGCGCTCGTGTTCGGCCGTCTCGGCGACATGATCGGCCGCAAGTACACCTTCCTCGTGACGATCCTGATCATGGGCACCTCGACATTCATCGTCGGCTTGCTGCCGAATTATGCGACGATCGGCATCGCGGCCCCGGTCATCCTGATTATCCTGCGTATCCTGCAGGGCCTGGCGCTGGGCGGCGAATACGGCGGCGCGGCGACCTATGTCGCTGAACACGCCCCGCACGACAAGCGCGGTGCGTTCACTTCCTGGATCCAGACAACGGCGACGCTGGGCCTGTTCCTGTCGCTGATGGTGATTCTGGGAACCCGCACTGCGATCGGCGAGGAAGCTTTCGCTGACTGGGGCTGGCGCATTCCGTTCCTGGTGTCGATTTTCCTGCTGGCGATTTCAGTCTGGATCCGCCTGTCGATGAACGAATCCCCCGCCTTCGCGAAAATGAAGGCCGAAGGCAAGACCTCGAAAGCGCCGCTTTCGGAAGCGTTTGCCAGGTGGAATAACCTGAAAATCGTGATCCTCGCCCTGGTCGGCCTGACCGCCGGGCAAGCCGTGGTCTGGTACACCGGGCAGTTTTACACGCTGTTTTTCATGACCCAGACGCTCAAGGTCGAGCCGGCCCTGGCCAACATCCTGATCGCCGCATCACTCGTGCTCGCCACGCCATTCTTCGTTATTTTCGGCACGCTGTCGGACCGGATCGGCCGCAAGATGATTATCATGGCCGGCTGCCTGATCGCCGCGCTGACCTACTTCCCGATCTTTTCCGCGCTGACCCATTACGCGAACCCGGCGCTGGAAGCCGCGCTGAAAAACGCGCCGGTCGTGGTAACGGCCGACCCGGCCGGCTGCCAGTTCCAGTTCAACCCGACCGGCACCAAGAGATTCACGTCGTCCTGCGATATCGTGAAGGCCAAACTGGCTGCGGCCTCGGTAAACTATTCGAACGAAGTCGCTCCGGCGGGCGCGATCGCGACCGTGAAGATCGGCGACAAGGTGCTCACATCATACGACGCCAGCAAATTATCGAAGGAAGAAGCCGCGGCGAAGGAAAAGGTTTTCTCGAAGGAGCTGGCCGATGCGATCAAGGGGGCAGGCTATCCATCCAAGGCCGATTCATCGCAGATGAACAAGCCAATGGTCCTGCTGCTGCTGTTCATCCTGGTAATCTATGTGACGATGGTCTACGGCCCGATCGCCGCGATGCTGGTGGAGATGTTCCCGACCCGCATCCGCTATACCTCGATGTCGCTGCCCTATCATATCGGCAATGGCTGGTTCGGCGGACTGTTGCCGACCACGGCATTTGCCCTTGTGGCCTTCAAGGGCGATATCTATTATGGCTTGTGGTATCCGATCATCATCGCCTTGATGACGTTCGTGGTCGGCATGCTGTTTGTGCGTGAAACCAAGGATAACGATATCTACGCCGCGGACTGAGCCGCCGGCGGACCTCCCGGTCCGCCCTTGCTTCGTAATGCGCGGCGTCTGAGCTGCTTCTGATCTACTTTTGAATTTCTTCGCAGTTCCCCGAGCGCCGGCCGATCCAGTTCCCCGAGCGCCGGCCGATCCAGATCGCCGGCGCTTTTTTTTCGAGAACTTTTTTCGAATCGGCGAACCTTATTACCAAAGTAGCAAGCGGAAAGGAAGATGCTTTTGGTTGGCGCACAGAAAATGAACGCCGGTCCTGCCATGGCGGGCGCTTTACCTGCCATGGCGTGCCTTGTGTGACGCCTATTGACTACCCGTCAATTACTCGGTATTTTCCACCATCGTCACCTGCCCTCAACCTTTCCGTTCATACCATGAAAATTCCTGCCCGCCTCGGTACGCCGCTGTCCCCTTCCGCCACCAAAGTCATGCTGCTCGGTTCCGGCGAACTTGGCAAGGAAGTGATCATCGCCCTGCAGCGTCTCGGCGTCGAGGTGATTGCCGTCGACCGCTACCCGAATGCGCCGGGGCACCAGGTTGCGCATCGCGCGCATGTGATCGACATGACCGACGGCGCCGCCCTCGCCGCGCTGATTGAACAGGAACAGCCGGACCTGGTGGTGCCCGAAATCGAGGCGATCGCCACCCTGACTTTAGTGGAACTGGAGCAAGCGGGCCGCGCTACCGTCATCCCGACCGCACGCGCCGCCTGGCTGACCATGAACCGTGAAGGCATACGCCGCCTTGCCGCCGAACAACTTGGCCTGGCGACTTCCCCTTACCGCTTTGCGGATAGCCTGGCGGAATTGAAAACCGCCGCCGCCGAAATCGGCTTCCCCTGCATCATCAAACCGGTCATGTCGTCGTCGGGCAAAGGTCAATCGAAAGTGGACGGGCCGGATCAGGTCGAGGCCGCCTGGAAATATGCGGCATCCGGCAGCCGGGTCGATTCCGGCCGGGTGATTGTCGAAGGCTTCGTTGATTTCGACTATGAAATCACCCAGCTGACGGTGCGCGCGCTCGATGCCGATGGAACGCCGGCGACCTATTTCTGCGAGCCGATAGGCCATGTCCAGGTCAAGGGCGACTATGTCGAATCCTGGCAGCCGCACCCGATGCCGCCGGTTGCGCTGGAACGCGCGCGCGAGATTGCGCGCAAGGTCACCGACGACCTCGGCGGCCTTGGCGTGTTCGGCGTTGAATTATTCGTCAAGGGCGACATGGTCTGGTTCTCCGAAGTCAGCCCGCGGCCGCACGACACCGGCATGGTGACGATGGCAAGCCAGGTCCAGAGCGAATTCGAGTTGCACGCCAAAGCGATCCTGGGCTTGCCCGTGAATGTCGGGTTGGCGTCGCCGGCGGCATCGGCTGTCATTTACGGACAACATGACGCGCGCGCAATCGCATTTGAAGGCGTCGCCGATGCGTTACGCGTTGAAGGCGCCGACATCCGGCTATTCGGCAAGCCGGAATCGTTTGCGCGGCGCCGCATGGGGGTTGCATTGGCCACCGCGGATAATATCGAGACGGCCCGCTCGCGCGCCAGGGAAGCCGCAGCGAGGGTCAAGCCCGTCACCACGGAAAAATGACATTTTCACGACTACGTTTCAGGGAAGTAATCAGCGGCGGCGAAATTTTTCGCGTCGCGTCGCTGCTGCTGTACATAACACTGTTGCTGCATGTCTCATTGATGGCTTATCTGCGGCACCTGAGACCGGAAGCCGCCAGCATTGCCGCGGTCGCTCTTCTTGCGGTGCTGCTGGCGCTTGCGCTGGCGCGGCTTCTAGGGCCGTTCGAGACAGCCTACGGAAGCAGGCGTGTCCTGCCGGAACTGCTGGGGGCCGTTGTCGTCATCAGCCTTTTGACGCTGCAACGCTCAATGCCGGTTCTGCCGTTGATATGGCTGGTCGGCGCAGCCGGCGTTTTCCCCCTGGTGCTGAGCGCCTCGGCCGCGATCTGGGCGACGCTTGGCATCGCACTCACCGGCTTCGTATTGAACTTGCAGCTCGGCATGGCGCTCCAGGCTTCGCTTCCCATTGTGTTCATCGCGCTGTTCGTCGGCATGCTGTCGATCCTGCTGGCTACAGCATTCAACCGCAACCTGTCGACTATCCAGCATGCCCTGATCAACCAGCGGCGCTTCGACACAATTGCGCGGGCCACCCGGCATGTGATCATTATTACGGACGTCGATTCGAAGGTAAAGTACGCCAACCCGGCGGTCCTGGACGTACTGGGATATACCCCGGCGGACCTTGAACGTGGCGCTGCGCAGACGATTACCCATCCGGACGATGTCGGGTCGCGCCGGGAAAAGCTGGAACGTCTGCGCAAGGAGCCGGGCAGCAGCATGTTTTCGCGTCACCGTACCTGCGGCAAGGATGGCGTATGGATCTGGATCGAGGAGCGCGGCTATAACATGCTGCATGACGAGGCGATCGCCGGCCTGGTGTTCACAATCGAGGATATCACCTCGCGCATCGATACCGAACGCAAGCTGATGGAAGAGCATACGCTGCTGCGCGCGGTGCTCGAACTGAATCCTTCCATGATCTATGCCAAGGATGTCGAAGGCCGCTTTACCATCAGCAATTCAAGCTTTCAGCATCGCCGCGGGTATTCATCCGAGGAAGAATTGCGCGGCAAGACAGCGTATGAAGTGTTCCAGATGCAGGCGGCGGATGGGAAAGCACTCGACACCTACGAGACGGCCGACAAGCTGCATCGGCAGGATATGCAAGTCATGAAAAGCGGGATCGCCCTCGAAGACCAGGAAATCCAGGGCCTGCGCGAAGGCGACAACGGACGCTGGTACCGCACCAGCAAATATCCATTGCGCGATGCCAGCGGCGCGACCACCGGCGTATTAGGCATTACGCGCGATGTCACCGACCACAAGCAATATGAGATACGGCTGCAGCACCAGGCGATGCATGACACGCTGACCGGCTTGCCGAACCGCCGTTACCTGCTCAAGACCATCGCCGAGCGGACTCACGGTCCGCGCGGCCATGACGTCAGTACCGCGATCCTGTTTTGCGACCTCGATTTTTTCAAGAGCGTGAACGATACCCATGGCCATGAAGTCGGCGACAAATGCCTGATCGAAATTACCAGCCGCATCCGCGCTGAGATGCCCTTCCCCGATTTCGTGGCGCGCTTCGGCGGCGATGAATTCGTTATCCTGACCGAAGCAACCCTGGCCCAGGCCGAAGCCAAGGCCGGGGCATTGCTGCAAACCTTGTCACGGCCGCTCGTGGTCGGCGATGTGGTGGTTAAAATCCATGCCAGCATCGGCATCGCCCTGCTGACGCCGGAACACCGCAGTCCGCTCGACCTGCTGCGCGATGCCGATGCGGCCATGTACCAGGCCAAGGAGCGCGGCCGCAATCGCGCCGAAGTATTCGACGCATCGCTCCAGCATCGCGTAACCAAGCGGGCGCAGATGGACGTTGCCTTGCGGTTCGCGCTTGAACGCAATGAATTGGCGCCGGTGTATCAGCCGAAGGTTGCAATGACCGACGGGACGCTGCGGGGATTCGAGGTGCTGCTGCGCTGGAACAGTCCGCAATACGGCGATATCTCGCCGACCGAATTCATTCCTATCGCAGAGTCCTCCGGCCTGGTGGTGCCGATCGGAATGTGGGCGCTCGAACAGGGATGCCGCCAGCTCAAGCTGTGGCAGGAACGCTATCCAAATGCCGAAAACCTGACAATAGCCGTCAATGTGTCGATGCGCCAGTTGATGCAGGCATCGTTCCTGCGCGATGTGTCCGCGATGCTCGAAAACACCGGCGTCTCGCCCAGATCGATCGAGCTGGAACTGACGGAAACATCAGCCATGGCAAATCCGCAGCAATCGATCGAAACGCTATCGCTCCTGAAAGGCCTCGGCCTGCGCCTCGCCCTGGACGATTTCGGCACCGGTTATTCATCGCTCGCCTATCTGCAAAAACTTCCGATCGACGTCATCAAGATTGACAAGGCGTTCGTGCCCGGCCTCGTCGGCAATCGCGGCGATGGCGAAATCATCCGGCTGATCCTGGCGCTGGCGCATGCGCTCGATCTCGAAACCGTGGCGGAAGGCGTCGAATCGTTCGATCAAGTCAAAGAACTTCGTGACCTCGGATGCCACATCGCGCAGGGATATGTTTTTTCTCCCGCGCTTTCTGCCGCGGATGCCGAATCACTCTTGCGGGAACGCAAGCAATTCGCGCTGTCCTGACGCTTCGCTTATCGCAAAAGTTCGCCTTCCGAATTAACGCGCGATCAAAATCAAAGTTCGATTTTATTCTGCATCAACTGGAACCGAAGACGGTAAACGGTTACTTATTGCGGTCGAACAGATAGCGACATTTTTGACCGATCAACGTCATTGTTCGATCAAAAAATAACTGTTCGAAAAACCGATGGCACTCGACTCAGAAATTCCCCTGTCGATGGCCATTTCATCACCGCGTGCAGTCCGCCCGATGCATGACTGACGTCAGTCTCCCGTTTATCCTCGGGGCCGGCGCTGTTCAGCATGCGGGCAATCTGATCAGGAGGACCATACATTGAACCTATTCACTCCGCGCCATATATGGGCTGCCGGAAATATTTCCTCGCCGACGCCGGGAAGCCAGCTTCAGGGATCGATGGAACAGTCGGCCGTTCTCGTGAGTCCCGGTCGTGGCAGCAACGGCGGCGTCGCACCGGTAGTGTTGCCAAGACCGGCGGCCGGCGGTATGCCGAGGCCGGCCGCGCCGACGTTCGTCGGAACACGCAAGGAGTTCAAATCGCTGATCAGGGCCTACGAGGACATCGGCCGCGATCTTGGCATATTCAAGAAGTTTAAAGTGACCGATGCAAAGGAGGCGCAAGCCCATGTGAAGACTATCGTCAAGACGCTGGAAGCAACCGCCAAGGATTTCAAGCGTGATTATGAACTGGCGCACGTATCGGCCTGCGAGGCCGAGAAGATTGCAAATGCGCTTGTTACGGTCTTGGAAAAGATGCGTGCAACTCACGGATTACCTGTCAGCTGCATTCGGCTTATTCAGGAGTGCGGCTCCCGCGCCGCGGATTCCCTTGACATCGTTTCTTCCATTGCATACGTGACGCATTTTGACCAGAATAATGTAGAGTTACCGGTTCGCGATCACTTGCCGGACACGCCGCCCCCGGTCCTCTGGACTGGAATTCCGGATCGGCTCGAGGGAATGCACGACACATTCGTGTCTGAAGTCAATGAAAAACAAGCACCACAAGCACCGGCTTTCGCGGCTGCGGTTCATCTAACGCCGCGGTGTACTTCTACGGTCGAACAACCGGCGCGCGCCGATTCACCGCGAGCCTTGCGCCTCAGGAGGCGACGCAATGTTTCTTCCGCTCCCATCCTCAGTCCTAAAAATCAGACAGCGCATCAACGCGAGGCGCTCATGCTACGGATGGTTCAACTAAATAGCGAGATCCTTGCACTCGTCGCGCAGATGAAAGCGTTTCGCAACGACGAACAGACTATAAGTTGTTGTGATCTTCTGCTGGAACTCTCCAATGCGATAAACGACAAGGCACAAAATGCAATCATTGCAGACCCGCACAGGAATGCCAATGAAGCCCTCGCCCTGATTTTCAACTCGTTCAACGGGATCATGGGCTTCTTCAAGCGCCTGACGCTGGCGCCTGCCAATGAGCAAATGCCGGACGATCTGTCGGCGGCGTGTACGCGCATCCGCGCCCTCATTTCAGGCAGCGATGCGCCGCAAGATCCGCCCATCTCCCCGACGCCGCTGTCGCCCACGCGCAATGCCGTATCGCCGCGGCCACGGCCACGGTTACAGGCGCGTGGCGATGCGACGCATTCGATCCGCCATGAAAAGCAGCAATCCGTGGAGGACGAACATGGCGCCCTGATCGATATGCTGGACGAACTGGACGAACTGGACGGACTGATGAACGTGCCGATCGAAATGACGGAGAAGGTAGTCAGGGCGGAAGCCAGTCCTGGCCGCAAGCGCCCGCCCGATCACGCGCTGGACGACCAGGGTCGCGCCAAGAGCAGGCGCTCCGAATGGAAGCAGTCGCCAGGCGCACAACCGCAAACCTCCATTGAGCCGACATGGCGGGCCGGAGCGCTTGATTCGCCCGGCACCGCCGCGCGCAAACAAAGCCGGATCAGTCTTGCGGCGGCCAGCCGCAGGGCGCGGCTCAATGTTCCGCCGCTGGATTCCCGCCCCCCGGCCGCCGCAACTTCATTGCCTGTGCAGGCAGCGACCTTCAGCAAGAAACCAGCGCTTCCACCGGTGCCGTTTACGACCGAAAACCGGTCGAAAACGGCCGAAAAATTTAAAGGCCACGAAGAAAAAAACTGATTGCA
>JAQGMO010000062.1 GCA_028292315.1 Herminiimonas sp.
GTGAAACGACTTTGCGCCGATGATAGTGCTGCAACCAGTGTGAAAGTAGGTCATCGTCAGGCTTTTATTAGAAAACCCCCGCATGGAACCATGCGGGGGTTTTTGCTTTTGCGCACACGCTTTGCGCAAACGCTTGTGTGCACGGCACCAGGCGTTCAGATATCGCACGCCGAAAACCGCGTATTACTCACTCGACAAGGCGCATGCCCGCATTTTTCGCCGCATTCCTGTCGAATGTCACCGTGTATTCACAACCTGCTTTATCAGCCGATCGTTCAATTAAACAATCAGCGAAGTCCGCATTCGAACCGGAAAAAGAACGCAAAGCCTTGATTGCCGTTTCGGCATTTTCCACAACAAGCGTTTGGGTGCGAAAGAGTGTTTCCAGTATTGCGATAACCTCTTGCCTGGACGCTTTGTAGCAGGCCTGCATAACCCACACTACCTCAATCAGCGACACCAGCGTGATGAATCCCGGATTTTCCCTGGAAAGCGATTCGATTAGAGCCGTTGCATGCGCCGATTGCTTCTGATCGTCTTGGGCGATATAGCGTACCAACACATTGGTATCTAATCCAATCATCGGGCTTTCGCACCTTGGGATGCAATTGCCTGGTTCATTTCGTCTATGCTTACCGGGGTGGCAGGCTTTCGAAGCAATCCCTTAAGGGCTTGCGCAGGGCCGGTCGCCGCGACGATCAAATACTCGCCTCTCTCCGTTTCAACGAATTCGACCCGGCTCCCGGTATCCAGACCAAGAGCAACGCGTACCGAAGACGGGATAGTAATTTGGCCCTTTGACGTGACCGTTGCTGTTGACATAGAAGGCCTTGCAATTATCTTGATTCCTTACTTTAGTGTAAGGAGGATCTCAGGTCAAGAATAAGCACATCGGCAGTTAATAAACCAACATAAAGAAACTCAGCAGCCGCAGGGCAGATTATGCGTATAACCCTTCACCCGGCTTCGGTCACGCCTATCCGAGTATTCCTAATTAGTCATGAGCGTCTGCTTTTAACGGGGCTCCAACAAATAATTGGAAGTAATTTGTCGCACGTAAGGTGATCAACAGCGCCTCGCGCTGCAGCGATGCGATGTCGCGTGTAGACGAACTTCGTCCCGATGTCATCTTGCTGGACCTCGATGTCACCGGTGAAAATTTACTGGAAGCGATTTCGCAATTATCCAGATCCCGGGCAAAGATATTGCTGTTGACGCGTGTACATGATGAAGCCTTGCAAGACAAAGCTATTTTAGCCGGCGCGCATGATGTCCTGGGAAAGGACACTTCGGCCGGCATGCTGCTGATGGCGATTTCGAAAATTCATTTCGCTGTTCCACAGTTCGTTGCGCCTGAACGGAATGCATACCCAGCGTGCCGTGATGCGTACGGCAGAGCCTGAGGGTCTTGAAGGAGTCTTGGACCTTCTCAGCCCGAAGAAATTATGTGGTGCTAGAACGGGTGCATCAAGCGATGATTTGTTGTCGATCCATGAGTAAAAATCATGCGTCGATTTGGTCGCATGCACAAGCTGTTCATGTGCCTGAAAAAATTCGTGACCGCACCCGTTTCATGGCTGAGTTTCTTCCAATGCCAGTCTGGCCATTTTCATTGCGCCTTCAAGAGTGGTGGCGGCAGCAATGAACAGGTTGTTATGGCAAAAAACCGCGTCGGGCACGCCGGTGACGGCGGCAAGCTCGTCTCCGCGCAAGCCAGCCCATGCCGCCGGCAAATCCCTGCGAGCCTGGAAGCTGTCTGCCGTGGCGGGAACGGTATGGAGCATGTGGCGCTGTTCGGTAAGATTATGGCTGATGACGAACTGCACTTTCGGCATCTCCTTACGTACAATCGTGGACCACGGTAATGCGCTATTTTTGAGAAATAACAGTTTTCCCTGCTCAAGCTGCTCCGATTGCCTCACCTGGTCTACCGCAAGCATTGCGCCTACCCGATATTTAACGGCGTTGACGAGAATGTCCGCCATGAATTCCATGGCCCGGCGAAACTGCTTCAACCGCACGTGCTCGGCTTCGGCCATATTTTTCACATGCTGTTCATCAAGCCAGTTTGGATTAAATCCCGAGATGACCGCCGACAAGCCATAACCGCCAGGTGCATTTTTCGCGGCGCCTGTGTCCGACATGTCGAGATACTGCACCAGATCGCTATCGATGGCATACGCGATTTCCCGTGCGTCCGTGCGGGAAAGAGCGTAACCGGTATGAACCTGCGCGACGGCTTCTACGCATCGGGCGCCATATTGCTTCCATACCAGGCCGGCACTGGCGTACACCACTCCCGATTCCCGCGCGCCCTCGAATCCCTTTTGATGGTGATCGAAGCGGCCGGCTTGCGGATCCCATACGCCGCCGACATCGACGGCAAAATCAGCTTTGCGGATTAGTTCGTCGTCCCGGGTGCGGATCAGTTCACAACCAGGATAGACAAGGTCGAGGACCGTGACTGCCCAAACGTCGTCGGCATGGAATTTTCCGGAGTGGGTTGCAATAATCATTGATGGGCCAGAATACAGGCGAGGGTTAAACAGATCTTCCATTCTACCGGAGCACGCCTGCATGATGGCGGATAGGGGATAGCGCGGGCGAGTTCCTGCTGGCTATGGCGCGAAGACCCGAAGCGCTTTCATCAGGCTCGGCCCATCGATCTGCAACGCCCGGCAGGTTTTGCCGCGCCTGGCATCCCGGCAATCGTCTAGTTGTGCCATCTCGGGCGCTTAATGACTTCCTTCATTCGTCCTTGCCAACAAGGGATAAGGATTGAGGGCGCCGGTCGCACCGTATATGCCGTAGTGAAGATGCGGCGGCGTGCCCCGGGCGTTACCGGTATTGCCCACAAAGCCGAGTATTGTTCCCGGCTGAACGCGCTGCCCGGCCGATACATAGGCAAATCGTTCGAGGTGAGCGTAATAATGCCGTTGCCCTCCGGGGCCTAATACCCATACGACATTTCCGCCTAGCTTGTTCTGGCCGATCCGTAGGACTATGCCTTCCGTAGTCGCTCGGACGGGCGCACCCCGGGAGGCGAAAATATCTATCCCCTCATGGCGCCGCCCGCCGGTACGTGCCGAATGCCAGGAATCCCGTAACGCAGCCGTATTGAGACGGGCTATGGGGACGGGCAGGCTGGCCGGCGACGGCTGGGACACCAGGCGCCCAAGATAGAGTGCATCCTCGAGCAAGGGCATGACAAGCCCCAGCAGCGCATTGAATAAAATTGCAAGAGATAAAGTATGTAACGCTTTTCGCACGTAAGTTCAGGAAGTTGGCATAGACCGCAGGCAAGAATTTGATGCCTTTATGAGGCGCAAGTTCTCATCGGGGTTTTAAGGCTAATGAGGAAAGAGAATTTTTTTATGGAAATTAGCGCTGTATGTAAATTTACGTTGTGAATTTTGGTCGCGAAGAACCAACTTCATTCCGAAAAGTCTTATTCGACGTCGCCTTGATATAAAAAAACTGTGTTATCGGCTTATTACTTATTTCGGATACGGTCATGAAAAAAATATCAGTTTCATTAAAGGTTCTATTAATGTGCCTGAGTACGGCGGCGCTGGCCGCTTGTGCGACCAGGCCCGGCTATACCCATCTTTATGGCTCGCCGGTGCCAGCTGCCGCGTGGGCAGATCGCACCATTGTCATCCGGCCTGACACCAGGCATGTAAATGTCGAAGGAGGACAAACCGTCAAGTTCATCGTCGGCGAAAAATCATTTGGCTGGCACTTCATGGCTGCACGAACCGTCACTAACTTCGATCTGAAAGAAATCGCACCGCCCGACATGCTTGAGCGCTCGGTGATCGCATATGTTTCTCCCGATCCAAGGTACATAACCGCGCCGTAACATGCAAATATCAACATTGGATAAATCGACATTGAACTTGGATAGGGGGGGCGGCTCGAATACGTTCAAAAACTAATAGGACGTGTCATGAACTATTCCATGCAGGATCATGTTGCCCCCGCCGCACATGGTATGCAGCGCTCGTTTATAAGACGGCGCGCATCCTTGCTGGTCGGGACCACCGCGGCGCTGGCCGGCATGGCCATGTTCGTGCAATATCGAAGCAGGCAGGCTGAACAGGCGAATCCGCC
>JAQGMO010000095.1 GCA_028292315.1 Herminiimonas sp.
AAGAAACTGCGTAACAACGGCAGAACCGCGGTAATCCGGCCGGTGGCCTGAAAGCGAAACAAGCGCTGCCAGATGTAATCGAAAGTCAGGTTCGTCGCGCCGTGCGCAGCCACGCTACCAGCGGATATGAGTCCTTGAATTGCGCCGCCACATGCCCGGCGAAATCCGCCGGAATCTTTTTCTTCAAGCTGGTTTCGTCCCACACAATAAAACTCTTCAGCTTGATCTGTTCAATATGGCGTTCATCGGCATCGAAGCCTTTCGGCGGCCGCGTCAGCTTGCCTTCTTCCTGCAAGCCGCCGAACGTGGCAACCAGTTTTTTATTCTTCAATACCTTGTTGAACCCGGCAGGGTCCGCGATGATGTGCTGGCGAATCAGGCGCAGGCGATCGGGCGGAGGCGTATATTCGCCGCCGGCAACCAGCAGATCGCCTGCTGCATCGACTTGAAAATAATAAGCGGGTCCGCCCCCCTGACTAGGCTTTTTCAAGCCGCTTGCGGTAATCGCTGCGGAAAAACTGGTTTTGTAGGGGCTCTTGTCATGTGAAAAGCGCATGTCCCGATTAATCCGGAACAAGGCTTTTTTCGGATTGCAGCCGGCGACCGCCGGATCGAATTTTGCGATATCCGCGATCAGGCCAGTGACCAGCTCCAGAAATTCGGCCCGCAAAATATCGTAGCGCGGCTTGTTCATCACAAACCAGGCGCGATTATTATTTTCGGACAGATCGGCAAGGAACCGGGTAAGGTCGCGAATATGCATGTTCGTCTGTCGCCTGCCGCTTATTCGACCGTATCGCGCCTGATCTTGGGCCGCGTGCCAACCGTCACGTCAAGCGCTGCTTCCTCGTTCTTGCGCAGCACGGTCATCTTGGCCTTGTTGCCGGGTTTAAGCTGCGCAATCAGGTTCAGCATCTCGGTCGTATCGGAGACCGGCTTGTCTTCCACCTTCAGCAGTATGTCGCCAGGCCGCATGCCGGCCCTGTCAGCGGGGCCATCCTTCAATACGCCGGCGATGATGGTGCCGGAGTTCTTTTTGAGACCGAAGCTGTCCGCCAGTTCCGGCGTGATATCTTGCGGTTCAACGCCGATCCAGCCGCGGACTACCTGACCCGTGTTGATGATCGATTCCATGACGGTTTTCACCGTGGTCACCGGAATCGCGAATCCGATTCCGAGCGAGCCGCCGCTGCGTGAATAAATCGCTGTGTTGATGCCAAGCAGGTTCCCATTGGTGTCAACCAGGGCGCCGCCGGAGTTGCCGGGATTGATCGCGGCGTCGGTCTGAATAAAATTTTCAAACGTATTGATGCCGAGATGATTTCGGCCAAGCGCCGAGACGATTCCCATGGTGACAGTCTGGCCGACGCCGAATGGATTGCCGATCGCCAGCACCACATCGCCGACTTTGGCCTGGTCGATCTGGGCCAGCGTAATCGCCGGCAAGTCTTTCAGGTCTACCTTGATAACGGCCAGATCGGTTTCCGGATCGGTGCCCACCAGTTTCGCCACCGCTTTGCGGCCATCGGCCAGGGCTATTTCAATCTCATCGGCCGCCTCGACCACGTGGTTATTGGTCAGGATATACCCTTGCGGGCTGACAATTACGCCGGAGCCAAGACTGAATTGCTTTTCTTCCTGCTCACCGGGGCGCTCGCCAAAGAATTTGCGAAAGAATGGATCTTCCATGAAGGGATTCTTCGGCTGCCGTGCTTCCTTGGTCGTATAAATATTCACAACCGCCGGCATGGCGCGTCGCGAAGCCTCGCGGTATGAACCCTGGCTAGAACTGGGAGCGGCCGCCGACTCTTGCACCGGCACGGAAGAAATGTTGACCGGCACGTCACGCGTGGCGCCGACAAACCCGGAAGCCCACTGTGGCTTCAAGGTCGCTACAATGAACCAGAACGCCAAACCGATCGTTACGGTTTGCGCAAATAATAACCAGAGACGTCGCATAAAGAGGTGAAAAATGAGTGAACAATCGATAGATAGGGATGATCTTGCAAATTATCTAGCCCGAACGCTCGATATTACCCGGTTTCGCGACTTTTGCCCAAACGGCCTTCAGGTAGAAGGGCGAAAACCTATCGCCACGCTGATAACCGGCGTGACAGCCAGCGTGGCCCTGATTGAAGCCGCACTGGATGCCGGCGCCGACGCATTGCTCGTGCATCATGGCTATTTCTGGCGCGGAGAAGATGCGCGCATCGTCGGTACAAAACAGCGGCGGCTGAAGCTGCTTCTCGCAAATGACATCAACCTGTTCGCCTATCATTTGCCGCTCGATATGCATCCCGATCTGGGCAACAATGCCCAGTTGGCGAAACGGCTGGGGTTGGTACCCGACGGGCGTTTCGGCGAAGACGGCATCGGCTGGCTCGGCACGGTTGCGGATACGGCCGTACGCACGGTGGCGCAGCTGGCAGGCGTGATCGAAGGGCGCCTGGGCAGGGCGCCATTGCTGATCGGCGATCCGGCGCAGCCCGCAGGCCGGATCGGATGGTGTACCGGCGCCGCGCAAAACTTTCTTGGCGATGCCATCGCAGCCGGCGCCACCACTTACCTCAGCGGTGAAATCTCGGAACCTACAGTCCATCTTGCACGCGAAACAGGCGTGAGCTATCTTGCATGCGGCCATCATGCGACCGAGCGTTACGGTGTGCAAGCCCTTGGTCAGCATATTGCGACGGAGTTTGGTATCAAGCATCGTTTTATTGAAATTCCCAACCCGGTTTAGCGCTTTCAAATCCCGACAGGAAAGGGTTTCGATATTGCACTTGGCAAATATGCTTTGAACCTTGCCTATCTCTACAACCTACTGGTAAAAGTTGGTTTATAGTTTTGGGCAACTGCGGTTAATATCCCATTGGTTTACATTTGAATGCCGTGGCTCGGATCAGTGGGTCGCAGGTGTTCGCGTTCTGTGCAAGTTATTGAAAATACGGGAATTCGATTATGTTGCAACAGGGGGCGCGTCCACCAATAAGTGTCCTGATCGTTGAAGACGACGCAGTGACACGCAGATTATTGCAGCTCGCAATAGAATCGGAACCATCGCTTCAGATGGTTGCCGTGTTCGACAGCGTAAAACCTGCGTTGGCCTGGCTCGAGACCGGTACCGCCGACTTGCTGCTGACGGACCTCGGGTTGCCGGACGGTTCGGGCATCGACATCATCCGCGCCTGCGTGCAAAACTGTCCAAGTTGCAACATCATGGTCATCACGATGTCGAGTGACGAAGACAATATACTTGCCTGCATCGAGGCCGGCGCTTCAGGCTATGTCCTGAAAGATGCGGGCCGGCTCGACATCGTGCGCGCCCTGCTCGACCTGCACGGCGGCGGCTCCCCGATCAGTCCTATCATTGCGCGCAAAGTGCTGGCACGGATGCGGGATGAAATAAAAGCGCCGTCAAGCAATGCCACGGATGATGGCGCCATAGCGATACTGACCCGGCGCGAAGCCGCAATTCTCGACCTGATTGCCCGTGGCGACAGTTACGGTGACGTTGCGAAGCTGTTATCGCTTTCAGTCAGTACGGTACAAACCCACGTCAAGAATATCTATAACAAGCTGTCCGTGCACTCGCGAGGAGAGGCAGTCTTTGAAGCGCAACGGCGCGGATTGCTGCAAATGGGTTCGCTGAAAGCCCGCGAATGACTGCGTCAGACTGCGTCAGACTGCGTTAGCCCGCGCCTATTTCTTCAACTGGTCACGTATTTCACGTAACAGCAGGATATCTTCGGGTGTCGGTGCAGGCGCCGACGCTTCCGATTCCTCTTTCTTCAGGGCGACATGCTTGGCCTTGTTAATCAGCCTCACCATTTGAAAGATGATAAAGGCAAGGATGAGGAAATTAAGCAAAATCGTGATGAAGCTGCCGTACGCGAACACCGCGCCGGCTTTTTTTGCTTCCGCCAGCGCCAGGTGCGTGCCCTGATGATTTAATGGGATGTAATAATTGCTGAAATCGAGACCGCCGAAAATCTTGCTTGCCAGCGGCATGATGATGTCCTGCACGAGCGAATCGACAATTTTACTGAAGGCCGCGCCGATAATCACGCCGACGGCGAGGTCGATCACATTGCCCTTGATTGCAAACGACTTGAATTCTTGCAGCATTCCCATCCAGATCTCCTTTAGTTTCACCCAAAAAATTGTACGTGATTCTTTTGGATTTTGAGTGCTGCAGGCAAATCTTTGGCTCGCGCGGTAATAAAAGAAGGTAGGTCAGTGCAGCCGTCCGCATGAACGGTTCATGATGACCTCGCTGAAAATTGCGTTCGGTCCTATCTATTTGCTTTAAAACACGTCGCGGCTCCGTTATAATCTAAGGTTGCTAGAAGTTTCGTGCAGATTTCGCATTTTGACTGATTGGGGTTGGTATGAGTAACGAAAAGCAGGTCGATTCCGGTCGACGAGGCTTGCTTGTCGCGACATGTGCGGCAGGCGGGGTGGCTGGACTGGCCACGGCAGGTATGTTTGTGTCTACCTTTCAGCCGTCGGAGCGGGCAAAAGCCGCAGGCGCGCCTGTGGAAGTGGATATTGCGGGACTCGCGCCAGGCGAAATGAAGACCGTCGAATGGCGCGGCAAACCGGTCTGGATTCTCAAGCGGTCACCAGAAATGGTGGCGTCGCTGAAAAAGACCGATGCGTACGTCGCCGATCCGAAATCCGAGCGTAATCCGGCCGAGCTGACGCCAGAATATGCACGGAACGAGCACCGTTCGATCAAGCCGGAAATTTTGGTGGCCGTCGGCATCTGTTCCCATCTTGGCTGCTCGCCGACCACCAAGTTCCAGGCCGGCGCCCAGCCTTCGCTGCCGGACGACTGGACCGGCGGCTTCCTGTGCCCATGCCATGGTTCCACATTCGATCTGGCTGGTCGCGTATACAAGAACAAGCCGGCGCCGGACAACCTTGAGGTTCCGCGTCACATGTTTGTCGGTGACACCAAGCTGGTCATCGGCCGCGACGAGAAAGGCGAGGCATAATCATGGCGTTTGTTGAAAAAAAGCTGCCGGCGAATGCGCCGGTGTCGGCCAAGGCGCTGAATTGGGTCGACGCCCGTTTCCCGCTCTCCAAGATGTGGAATGAGCAGTGGGGCCAGTACTACGCGCCAAAGAACTTCAACTGGTGGTACATCTTCGGTTCGCTGGCGATGCTGGTGCTGGTAATCCAGATCGTGACCGGTATTTTCCTCGTCATGCACTACAAGCCTGATGCCAACCTGGCGTTTGCTTCGGTTGAATACATCATGCGCGACGTGCCCTGGGGCTGGCTGGTGCGCTATATGCACTCGACCGGCGCATCGGCATTCTTCATCATCATTTATCTGCACATGACCCGCGGCCTGCTGTACGGTTCCTATCGTAAGCCGCGCGAGCTGATCTGGCTGTTCGGTGTCGGCATTTTCCTGTGCCTGATGGGTGAAGCATTCTTTGGCTACCTGCTTCCGTGGGGTCAGATGTCTTACTGGGGCGCGCAGGTGATCGTTAACCTGTTTGGCGCGATTCCGTTCATCGGTCCGGACCTGTCGTTGTGGATTCGCGGTGACTATGTGGTATCGGATGCCACGCTGAACCGGTTCTTTGCATTCCACGTGATTGCCATTCCGCTGGTATTGCTGGGCCTGGTCGCCGCTCACCTGATCGCGCTGCATGAAGTCGGATCGAGCAATCCTGACGGCATCGAAGTCAAGGACAACCTGGGTCCGGACGGGCATCCGCTCGATTCGATTCCATCGCATCCTTACTATACGGTGCATGATCTGTTCGGCGTCGTGATCTTCCTGACGATCTTTAGCGCAATCGTGTTCTTTGCGCCGGAAATGGGCGGATACTTCCTCGAGTACAACAACTTCCTGCCGGCCGATTCGCTCAAGACGCCGCCGCATATTGCGCCGGTCTGGTACTTCACGCCGTTCTATTCGATTCTGCGCGCCACCACGTCGCAGTTCATGTATGCGCTGATGGCCGGCGTCGCCGCCTATGTGGCCCTGATCATGCTGAAGTCGAAGCTGAGCGGTTTTGCCAAGACGGCCGCGGCCGTTATCGGTCTGGTTGCAATTGTCGGCATGTTCATTTTGGATGCCAAGTTCTGGGGTGTGGTGCTGATGGGCGTATCGGTGGTGATTCTTGCCGGCTTGCCGTGGCTTGATCATTCGCCGGTCAAGTCGATTCGCTATCGTCCGGACTGGCACAAATATGTTTATGTTCTGTTCGGTATCTCGTTCGTGATCCTCGGTTATCTCGGCATATTGCCGCCGACCGAAGGTCGTACGCTGGTGGCCCAGATCTGCACCTTCATCTATTTCGGCTTTTTCTTGCTGATGCCATGGTGGAGTCGGATAGGGACTTTCAAAGCCGTGCCGACCCGTGTTACGTTCCATCCGCACTAAGCCGCAAAAGGAATAAGAGAATGAAATTGCTGAAAAAACTGATTGCGGCCCTGGCATTGCTCCCCGCGCTTGCACTGGCGGCCGGGGGAGAATTTCCGCTCGACCACGCACCGGAACGCAGCGACCTGTCGTCAATGCAGCATGGCGCCAAGTTGTTCGTCAACTATTGCCTTAACTGTCATTCTGCGTCGTCGATGCGGTATAACCGGCTCAAGGACATTGGCTTGACGGAAGAGCAGATCAAGAACAATCTCCTGTTCACTTCCGACAAGGTCGGTGACTTGATGAAATCCGCGATGTCGCAGCGTGACGGGGCACAATGGTTCGGCGCGGCACCACCCGATCTGTCCGTCATTGCCCGCGCCAAGGCGTCGGGCGCCGGCACCGGCTCAGACTGGATCTATACTTATCTGCGTACTTACTACAAGGATGAGACGCGTCCGACCGGCTGGAACAACCTGGTCTATCCGAATGTCGCGATGCCTCACGCCTTATGGGAGCTGCAAGGTGTTCGCACCGCCAAGTTCGTCGATGAAAAAGATCCTCACGATCCGAGCAAGACAGTGCATAAGTTCGCCGGCTTCGAGCAAGTCAAGCCGGGCGCGCTCTCCACTCTCGAGTACGATACCGCGGTTGCCAACCTGGTGTCATACATGAACTGGATGGCTGAACCGGTGCAAACAAAGCGTAGGCAACTTGGCGTCTGGGTCCTGCTATTCCTGGGCGTATTCCTGGTGATCGTATGGCGGCTGAATGCGGCCTACTGGAAAGACGTCAAGTAAGAGAGCATGTTCGCGAATCCGCCATACGGGTTCGTGTGCATAATGTGTTTTATATTCGAATTTGTGTTCGTATCCCGGTCCTGGCTCCTTTTCTGAAAAAAGGAATCCGGATCCCGGCTTTGGCGCCGCGCCAGGGTAGCAGGGAACTCAAGGCGCCGCTTTGAGCATGCGGGCATTTGTTTCAGGGTGAGCCGCTACCGGTCTCACCCTATTTGTTTCTAAGGAACTACAAAAATGATGGTTCTATACTCGGGCACAACTTGCCCATTTTCCCAGCGTTGCCGTCTCGTGCTGTTCGAGAAAGGCATGGATTTTGAAGTGCGCGATGTCGACTTGTTCAACAAGCCGGAAGATATCTCCACCATGAACCCTTATGGTCAGGTGCCGATTCTGGTTGAACGCGACTTGGTGTTGTATGAATCCAACATCATTAATGAATATATTGATGAGCGTTTTCCGCATCCACAATTGATGCCGGCCGACCCTTTGATGCGTGCCCGTGCTCGCCTGATGCTCTTTAATTTTGAAAAAGAGTTATTTGTTCACGTGCACACGCTTGAGAATGAAAAATCGAAGCTGGCTGAAAAGAATCATGAGAAGGCACGTGCTGAAATCCGTGATCGCCTGACCACCCTGGCACCACTGTTTCTGAAAAACAAGTACATGCTCGGCGATGAATTCTCGATGCTCGATGTGGCAGTTGCTCCGTTGCTCTGGCGCCTCGACCATTATGGTGTTGAATTATCGAAGACGGCGGCGCCGTTGATGAAATATGCAGAGCGCATTTTTTCGCGTCCAGCGTATATTGAAGCATTGACCCCATCCGAAAAGGTAATGCGTCGCTAAGCTGTTGCAGTGGCAGTAACGTGATTTGAAGCTAGCTGAAAGGGCTATTCGCGGGTCGTGAATAGCCGTTCAAACAGGATCAATGCGGAATTCGCCGAGCATAACATTATCGCAGTCGCAAACTCATGTCAGAAACTTCTACCAAACCCTATCTGTTGCGGGCCATCTACGAATGGTGTACAGACAATGGCTTTACGCCTTACCTGGCGGCGATGGTCAATGGGGACACGCGTGTGCCGCGCGAGTTCGTCAAGAATGGCGAAATTGTACTGAACATCAGTTTCAGCGCCACCAGCGGTTTGAAAATGGACAACGACGCTATCCATTTCAATGCGCGGTTTGGCGGAATATCGCGCGAAATCCTGGTGCCGGTTGAAAATGTCGTTGCGATCTATGCGCGTGAAAACGGGCAGGGCATGGCATTCGAAGTCACGAGGCAGCCGGCCCAGGCCGATGATTCTGAAAAAACGCCAGCGGATAGCCCGGCAGTGGATAGCAATGCCTCGACAGCGGCACCAACCCTTACCGCTGTACCTTCGTCGCAAAACGAACCTGTAGAGGCACCTACTCCTGGCAAACCGCCTGAACACGACCCGGAACCGCCAAAAAAGGGTGGTCGCCCTACGCTGACCCGCATCAAATAACGGTATAATTTCGTTCTTCCAGTTTCGCCGGCTTAGCTCATCTGGTAGAGCACATGATTTGTAATCATGGGGTGGCGGGTTCAAGTCCTGCAGTCGGCACCAATATAATCAAGCATTTAGCCCAGCCCGCAAGGCTGGGCTTTTTGCTTTTTGGGTGTTTGGTAGTCCATGTGACCGCCGTGTAGCCCGATTTTGGAAATGCCGTCTTTTCATTAGGCAGGTGCTCTAATGGCTCATGGGCCAATCTACCGCATCTTGGCTTCTGTAATGCAACAAAAAGCAAAATTCTTTCCCCTTTCCCCTTTCCGATTTATAAGCGGAATTATTTGAGCCAGTCATCCTAACAACATTTCATTGATTAACCGCTAAAACTATGAACTGAATGTCAACTTGCATATCTAACAAGCCAAGTGACACAGGGACATTATTCGACAGGGTACGCCGATCGAATGCAGCGGTATGGAAGTTGAAGTTTCCTACGGGACGATATCCCAATCAATGACGAGGAGCAATAGTGATGGCAGATCAAAACGAAGACGGGACAAATTCAATTGCGAGCGGGCTGCAGCCGGGACCCGGCGAACACCTAAGAAGTACAGGGCCGCAAACGGCAGGCACGTCAAGCAACACAAATAACAACATCGGATCACAGAGCAGCACCGCAGGAAGCAGCAGTAACATGGGCACCAGCGGCATGGCGGCGAAAGCTTCTGAATTCGCAAAGGAAAGTGGCGCGCGCATCGCTGACGAGGCCAAACAGTACGCCAGCGACATCGCAAACCTAGCAAAGGAAAAAAGCCGCTCGGCGTTCCAACAGCAGAAGGATGCTGCCGTCGGTCAAGTCGATTCAGTTGCGCAGGCCCTTCGCAGTACAGCGGACCGGCTGCAAGGAGACGGGCAGGGGGTAGGTCGATATATCAACATGGCCGCAGACCAGCTTGAGTCGTTTGGCCAGCGGGTCCGGCAAAAGGATCTGGATACGCT
>JAQGMO010000099.1 GCA_028292315.1 Herminiimonas sp.
CGCCGGCGCGCAGGAAGCTATCCATGAACGGGCCCTCGAACGAGGTCGCGGTATAGATCACTTCCTTGCCTTCCAGGTCTTTCGGCGTCTTGATGCCGGAGCCCTTGGGCACGAACACGCCGAGCGAGGTTTTCTTGATCAGGCCACCTATCGATATCACTGGCACGCCCTTGCCGCGCGCCACCGCCATCACCGACAGGTCGGTGTAGCCGACATCGTGCTGGCCGGTGCCGACCAGCTGCACCGTGGTGGCCGAGCCGTTGCCGTCTTCATGCGCCACGGTCATGCCAGCCTTGGTGAACATGCCTTTTTCCAGGCCCCAGTGCCAGCCGGCCTGCAGGCCGCTCGGGGTCCAGCTGTCGCGCACCGTGAAGCGCTCCTGCGCGGAGACTGTGCTGCAGGTCAGCGCGACCAACACGGCGCCGGCGATCTTGGTGAATTGGTTCATCATGTACACACTCCTGGTGGTTGCTTCAAGGCCGCGCCGCTATCGGGCTGTGCAAATGCTCGGATTTCCATTTCCATTGAGCTAATGCATTGTGTCAAAACAGGAGGCAGAAGCCAAACGAGATATTTTGACAAGGGTTGTAAAGCTGGCTAACATCCCAAATATTCCTTCACATCAATTGGCGCTCATATCCATGTATAGGAAATTGCCGCCGGTTTCCATGCTCCGGACTTTTGAAGCGGCTGCCCGCCTGCGAGGATTTTCAGCCGCGGCCAAGGAGCTGTTCATTACCCATAGCGCAGTCAGCCAGCAGATCAAGGCCCTGGAAAAGCAGGTCGGCTATCCACTGTTTCAACGCGCCGGCAATGAAATGCTGCTGACCGAGCCGGGCAAGCGGCTGGCCGACCGCGTGCGGCTGATCCTCGAGGGCATGGAAAACGTTTTTCCCGGCGATCCGGCATCCGACGCCTTGCAACAGAAGGTGCTGATTGTGGAAGTGATGGCGCCGATTGCTGAAAAATGGCTTATACCGCGGTTGAAGGCATTCAACCAGCTGCATCCCGATATCGTGCTGAACATCCGCACCACGCCCGACCTGGTGGCGCTCGATGATGAATCGGTCAATGTCGGCCTGCGCTATGGCGACGGCAACTGGCGCGGGGTCGAAAAAATCAAGCTGCGCGACGAAGAGGTATTCCCGGTCTGCAGCCCGGAATTCCTGGAAGCCCATCCCGGCATCTCGCTGCAAAACCTGACGCGCATGCCGCTGCTGAGGCATTCCCTGATTTCATGGCGGCACTGGTTTGAAAAAGCCGGGCTGCCGCTGGAAAGCCCGGGCAATGCGCTGACGTTCAATGACGTCACCCATACCATTCACGCGGCCCTGGTCGGCCAGGGCATCGTGCTGGCGCGCTCTCTGCTGGTGAAGGACCATTTGCAAGCCGGGCGACTGGTGCGCCTGTTCGATATTCCTGTGCCCGGCACATACAGCTATTACCTGGTGTGGCGGCAAAATGAGGCGAAGGAACCGGTAATGGCGCTGTTCAGGAACTGGGTGATCGCCGCGATGGCGGAGGAAGACGCCTGCTAGTCGGGAGCGTTGCGCCGCGCAAGCCGACCGGTCCGGCTGTCGGTCGAACGTCCGCAGTCAGGCTTCACTTGGCGATATAACACTGGCGAATGTCGTAGGGTTCGGCATTAGTGCAAATCTGGCGTTTGCACATCCGTTTCATGGAACAATCCTGGCATTCCTGTTACATACGTTGGGAATTTTTCTTTACTGGTCACTACGCGTTTTCATCGCGACAGCTGCCTGGAAGAATCACGAGAAATCCCGACTAATGTTATTGCTTAACAAGGCCGCCATAGATATTCGTAACGTTTCCCCTAAACAATCATTCCCTTCCAATCCGCCTTCCTCGCCTCCCCAGCATACGCCATGCGGGACAACCAGCCGTGTATTGACACATCAAGAGCTTCGCGCCCTATCTCTTCCGCCTATCGATAACCTTGGTCCGGCGGAGCGCGGTTTTATCGTAGTCGACGATTTTTTGCGTGATGGGAAAATACCGTTTCGTGCGCAGGACATGTCTTTTCTGCTTGGTTGGTGCTTACAGCACAAGCAGTTCAATGCGCTGAGCTGGCTAGCGATCAACGGCGGAAGTCTCCGCCTTGATAATCTCAACGAGAAACAGTTACAAAATCTTGCCGAGTGGCTGAAATGCTTACCGCCGATAACAACGATCGACCTGCGCAGTACTAAGATCAGCAAGCCGGGCGCGACAGCGCTTGCGTCTGCGTTGCAAGTACATCAGACGCTGACCATGCTCGACCTTTCAAACACAGGGATCACCGATGAGGGTGCCAAGGCAATCGTCTCAGCATTGAAAGGCCATCGGATGCTGACTACGCTCTGTCTCGACTGGAACAGCATCAGCCCTGCCGGAATAGAAGCGCTCCGGGTCTTATTACAAGAAACCGGGACGCGAAGACCGTGGGTGCCGACAAGGCCTACGACACACGCGATTTCGTGGCCGATTGCCGTGCCCGTAACATCACACCGCATGTGGCTCGGCATGAGCGGCGCTGGGGCGGCAGCGCCATTGACGGACGTACTACCCGGCATGGCGGCTATGGGGTGAGCCAGACCATCCGTGCCCGCATTGAAGAGCATTTCGGCTGGGCCAAGACGGTCGGCCGTATTCGGCAAACGATGTATCGTGGACTACGGCGGGTCGACCACCAGTTCAAGTTGACGATGGCAGCGGGCAATCTGTGCCGGATGGCGCGAATACTGTTCGCGCTGCCACAAGGAGGTGCACGATGAAGCGCACTTCTATGGGAAACAGCATTGGCCTTGCGCCAGCGCGCCATGCCTGTTCCGGCCAGCCGGCCTGCAGAAAGTACAAACTTGCTTCAAAAATCTGTGCAAACACCTCGTCGATAGATGTTTCGAGGTGAATTTCAACAACCTGCTAGACACAATCCACAGTTGGTTGCATAACGGGGATGTTGCAGATAGGTGCATGAAATGATCTTTCCATCGGCACTTTCAGAATTCTTGACATTTGCTGCGACTGTAAGATAGGACATGCAAACGCCCCGCGTTAAGTGAATGATGGGCGTTGGCTGTAGCTTTTGGAGACCACTTGATCAACAATTCTGATGGCTTCCGATATCACGATTTCAAGTGGTTTTGACGCGTCGATCACGATGAAATGGTCAGGGTCATCTTTTGCTTGCTCCAGGTAGCCTGTTCTTGCTTTTTGCAGGAATTGAAGATTCTCCTGCTCCATGCGATCAAGTTCGCTACCCCTTGAATGAACGCGCTTCAGACCCGCGGCAGGGTCAAGATCAAGAATGATGGTGATATCAGGCTTGAATCCATCTGTTGCGATATCGTTCAGCTGCCTGATAAGGTTGAGAGGCAATCCCCGACCGTAATGTTGAAAGCTTACTGTTGCTGAATCAAATCGATCTGAAACAACGATCTTTCCAGAATTGATAGCGGGAAGAATTTTTTCGCGCACATGCTGCGCGCGAGCCGCTGCGAACAGCATCAACTCGGTGACATCGAACATTTCGGATGAACCGCGATCCAGCAAGACTTCCCGGATTTTCTCCCCGATGGGGGTGCCACCTGGCTCCCGTGTCATGACTGGGTCGCGCCCTTGCGCAATCAGGTGATGCTCAATTGACTGCAGCACAGTGCTTTTTCCTGCGCCGTTACCGCCATCGCAGACAATCATGCATCCTTTGCTCATATTCAACCCCTCCTAGCGGTTTGGCAATATCGCCATTTTATTTGTTTACGTTTAAACACAAACAAACATAATTGTAAAATGTTTACAAATGAAACTAACCGAAGATAATGCGCCGTCGATACCTTCAAATGTAATGAATTTCCCGGCTGTCATGGTTGAACTCTGGTTGACGATGTGTGGCGGTAACAATGCGAGGCAAGATTGCGAGGCAACGCTGTAAAACAGCGCCGCTATTTTAGCTGGTACTTGGTGACTGCCTGATTATGCTCGTTCAGGTTATTGGAAAAATGGCTGCTGCCATTGCCGCGCGCGACAAAATACAGGGCATCGGTGGGGGCCGGATTGAGCGCCGCGGTCAGCGCGGCGACGCCCGGCAATGCAATCGGCGTCGGCGGCAGCCCTGGCCGCGTATAGGTATTGTAAGGGGTATCGGTCTGCAGGTCCCGCTTGCGGATATTGCCCTGGAATTGATCGCCCATGCCATAGATCACGGTCGGATCGGTTTGCAGCAACATGCCGAGACGCAGGCGATTCACGAACACGCCGGCGATCATGTCGCGCTCCGACTTCTGACCTGTTTCCTTTTCAACGATCGATGCCATGATCAGTGCTTCATATGGGGTCTTGTACGGCAGCGAAGGGGCGCGCCTGGCCCAGGCGTCGTTGAGCCGCTTCAGCAGCAGCGCATGCGCTTGCCGGTAAATCTGCAAGTCGCTCGCCCCTTTGGCGAACAGGTAGGTGTCGGGAAAGAACAAGCCTTCCGGGTGTTTGTACTCGGGCGTGATCTGGGCCAGCAGCTGCGTGTCGGCCATGCCGGCGGTATCCTGTTTCAAACTCTTGTGCGCCGCAATCGCCTGCCGCATTTGCCGGAAAGTCCAGCCTTCTATGATGACGATCGCTTCCTGTGCGAACTCGCCGCGCGCCATCTGGTCAATCAGGCCGTTCGGCGTGGTGCCGGGCTTCAGTTCATAACTGCCGGCCTTGAGCCGCGCACTTTTTCCATTCAGGCGCGCCAGCAATTCCAGCAGGATCGGCTGCACCGGAACGCCGGCCGCGGCAATCTGCTGCGACGCGCCGCGCACACCGCTGCCGGCCTTGACCGTGAAGTCTATCGGGGCCCGGCCGGCGCCGAGAATCGGCTGGCTCGACCAGTACGCGAAACTGCCGGAAATCAGGATTGCGACAACAATTACAAATGCAAAAAATTTTTTCAAATCAAGTCCACTGTCAATCTAAAGGGAAATCAAACGAGTTTTTCTGGCGCTACTATAATCGAGCTATCTTCATGATAACTGAATTGACCATTTCGCTGAATCCATGACTGAACCACTCTCAACCTGGCTGCAATTTCTAAGCACACAGGGCGCCCGTTTATCGGAACCGCCGGGGCTCGACGTTATCGGGTTTTCCGATACCGGCGCCGGCCACGACGGTATCGTTGCGCCGCTGACCGACCTTGGTTTGATTGCGGCATCGGGCGAAGAAGCCGCCCGCTTCCTGCACGGCCAGCTGACCAATGATGTCGAACACCTGGACCGGTCGGAAGCGCGGCTGGCCGGCTATTGCACCGCGAAGGGCCGGCTGCTGGCAACCATGCTGATGTGGAAAACTGCTGACGCGATCATGCTGCAACTGCCGCGCCCGCTCCAGCCGGCAATACAAAAGCGTTTGCAAATGTACCTGTTGCGCGCCAAGGCGAAACTGACCGATGTTTCCGACAGCAATGTAATCCTCGGGTTGGCCGGGCGAGCGGCTGAAAACATTTTACCGGAATGGTTTGACGCCTTGCCCGCGGCGCCTTATGCCAAGACCGAGTCGCGAGCCGGCACGCTGACCCGCCTGGCCGATGCGGACGGCATGCCGCGTTATCAGTGGATCACCGTGCCCGAAACAGCACGGCAGGCCTGGCCGCGGCTGACCGAAGTATTGCGGCCGGCCGGAACCGGGGCGTGGCGGCTGCTCGAAATCCACGCCGGCATTCCACAAATTACGCAGGCAACGCTGGAACAGTTCGTGCCGCAGATGATCAATTACGAAGCGATCGGGGGCGTGAATTTCAAGAAGGGCTGCTATCCCGGGCAAGAGATCGTGGCGCGCAGCCAGTATCTCGGCAAGCTCAAGCGCAGGATGGTGCTGGCCACGACCGATGCGCCCGAGGCGCGCGCCGGCATGGAAGTTTTTTCCGCCGCCGACCCGGAACAGCCGTGCGGCATGGTCGTCAACGCCGAACCGGGTCCGGCCGGAAGGATCGATTGCCTGGTGGAGATCAAGACCGCGGTACTGGAAGAAGGAAGCATTCATCTCGGTTCGGCCACCGGGCCGTCGCTGCAGGTGCAAGCGCTACCCTATTCCTTGCCGGAACCTGCCTGACCGCATGGACATGTATGTCTATTACCGCGTTCCGGTCGGCCAGGCGGCGCTGCTGTACGAACGGGCCGCGGTCATGCAGGCCGCGCTGGCTCGCGAGTTTGGCGTAGGCGCGGGTCTCAAGCGCCGTCCCGAAGAAGAACACGGACGGTATACCTTCATGGAAGTGTACCCTGCGGTGGCCGACGATTTTGGCGGCGCGCTCAACGATGCCGTGGCGCGTGCCGGCCTGATGAACCTGATCGATGGCGAACGCCATGTTGAATACTTTGTGGACGCATCCTCATGTGTCTGATCGTCTTTGCCTGGCAGGTGATTCCCGGCACGCCGCTGGTGGCGGCCGCCAATCGCGATGAGTTCTATGAGCGCCCGGCGCTGCCGGCCGACTGGTGGGAAGATCATCCCACGGTGTACGCCGGTCGCGACGTGCAAGGCGGCGGCACCTGGCTGGGAATTACGCGCGACGGCCGGTTTGCCGGGCTGACCAACATCCGGGCGCCGGCCGACAAGCGCAGCGATGCGCCGTCGCGCGGCGCGCTGGTCGCCGATTACTTGTGCGGACACATGAGCCCGCGTGAATATGTCGATGGACTCGCCGCCGGCGCCGCGGCTTTCAACGGCTTTAACCTGCTGGTTGGCGACGTCGACACGCTGATCTGGTATTCCAATGCCAGGGACCCCGATCATCGCAGCGGCAAGCCGCTGGCGCCCGGCATTTACGGTTTGTCGAATGGCGCGCTCGATACGCCGTGGCCCAAGGTCGTCAAGACCAAGGCGCAGTTCGCCAGCCTGTTGTGCCAGGGTGCGCCGCCCGACGCCTATTTTGAAATGCTGAGCGACACGACCCGCGCGCCGGATTGCCGGCTGCCGCAGACCGGCGTCGATTTAGAGAGGGAAAGCATGCTGTCGGCCGTGTGCATCGAATCGCCGCACTACGGCACCCGTGCATCGACGCTGGTGCAGTTGCATGCGAGCCGCACGGCGCAGCTGACGGAACGCGCTCTCAGGTAGGACGTGCAAGCCGGTTTGCGGATGCCTGTACGGAGACGAGGTCGGGCCAGCAGGCCCGGTCGGGAGTACGGTGAGCATCGCAGGCTCGAGAGTGGCACGTAGAGGCTTTCGCAAACCACTCCAGGTCTAGGCAGGAAAGACATGCCGCATCTGGATATGCGGGATGCCGGCCTCCATGAATTCCTCGCCCTCGCGCACGAACCCATGCCGCGCATAAAAATCTTCGGCATGGGTTTGCGCATTCAGCAGCACCGCCTGGTCCCCGCGCGCCCTGGCCTGCTCCATCAGGGCTTGCAGAATCATGGCGCCGATTCCGGCGCCGCGCGCCAGCCTGGATACGGCCATGCGGCCGATGTGGCCATCCGGCAAAAGACGGCCGGTTCCAATTGCCTGGCCTTGCGCGTCATATGCGACGGCATGCACGCAGAGGGCATCCATGTCGTCCCATTCAAGCTCGACAGGAATAGCCTGTTCGACGATGAAGACCTCATCGCGCACCGCGCGGGCGGCCGTGCGTTGCTGCGTCCAGTTGCCTATGGTGATATGGCGATTCATTGCAGGTTCATTGCACGACAGGAGGACATGTTTCGAACCTGGCAAGCGTATCGCGCCAGGCTTCGGGTACCGGCACGCCCTTGCGCAATGCAGTGTCGGCATGAACATAGACGAGTTCGCCGGCCACCAGTTGCTCATCGTTCCGGTAAATCTCCAGCAGGAACCGGAGCGACGAGCGGCCGAAAGCGGCGCATCGGACACCGATGTCGAGAACATCGTCAAAGCGTGCCGGGCTCAGGTATTCGACGGTGGCTTTGCGGGCAAACATTTCCTGTCCGGCCTGGGCCTGCAATAATGGGCCCGGCAAGCCGATTGCGCGCCAGTATTCCGTGAAGGCGACATCGAAGTAAGTCAGATAGTGGCCGTTGAACACGATGCCTTGCATGTCGGCTTCGGCCCAGCGCACACGTAACGGATGGAAAAAACGAAAATCTTCGCGCGCCATGTTTTCAATTCTTGTCAGGACTGCCAGCTAGCCTCGGAAACAATCTTCCATTGCGCGCCCTCTTTCGCCCAATATTGCCGCTTGCGTATCGAGTGCCGGGTTTTACCGATCAGCGCATCCTGGGTAAATGTGCCAACGATCAGGTTATTCTGGCCAGGATAATAAAAAAAGCTGACGTCGCGCAGCGCGAGCGAATTGTTCGGCGCGCCGCCGAGCAGCCGTTGCTGGCGTCCCAGCCAGGTATCAAGGTTCTCGCCCTCTTCCGATTTAAATTGCGCCGAATAGTGCGCGCGCATTGGACCGGCCTGTCCGACATCGCGCCGCCATGCCTCGACCAGCGTCGCCGCCAGTGCGCGGTCGGCCGCCAGGCTGGATTTGCTGACGAACTCGACGCCGTCGCTGATGATCACCGGCGTCTTGCGAATTTCCACCGACGCGTAAAGCTGGTTCAAATCCTGGTTGGTCAACACGACGCAGCCGTCGGACGCCAGCGGCGGACGACTGAAGCTGTCGGAAGGCGTTCCGTGCAGCCAGATGCCGGAGCCGCCGCGTCCCTGCATCTTGTCCCATCCATTCGGATAGCTGATCGGCAAAGCCCCGGCGCCGTAAAAGTCGGGCAGCCGGGCGCCCGCCAGCCGTCCGGTAATGTAGTAGATGCCAAGCGGCGTCTTGCCGTCGCCTTCGCGTATCTTGTTGACGCCGGATTTCCCCTGGCTCACGTAGTAATCTTTTACCAGCTTCAGCTGTCCGGCGTGGTTTTCGTACAGATACAGTCTCGATCGCTTGGTATCGACCACCAGGACATTCTTTTGATCGGCGCGCAGCTGCAGGATCGGCCGCGGCACCAGGTCCGGATCGGGCCGCTCGCGCAGCGACTTCAGGCGTGCCATGGCTTCCAGCTGCAAGTCCTTCAGTTTGTCCGGCGATCCGCCGGCTGCCGCGCCGAAGCTGGTGACGGGACGGGTCTGCATCAGCAGCAAATCACCGCGGATCAAATGGCCAAGATGAAAATTGGGATACGCCTGAACCAGCACATCCGCTTTCGACATCGCGTCGCGCAGGCGGTTGGCGGCAAGATCCTTGTATACCTCGATCAGCAGAACATCCGGATCAGGCCTGGAGGGCGCGGTCCAGCCGGCGGCCGCCGGCAGCATTAACAGCGCCGCCAGCGCCCAGCGCCGGACAATGCCGGCGGACGCGACGCGGCCCGGTCTGAAAACCATCATCAAGCCCCAGTCCTTTCCTGCTGAATTTGCCATTTGCCGCGCTGCTTGACCAATACCAGCGTCTTCCTGCCCTTGGCGGTAAGACGATCGGAAAGATAGATTTGACGGAATTTGACGGTCGCGGTATTGCCGTCCACCGCAACCTGGGGCGATTCGACCGTAACGTCGATCCGGCCCTTGCCCACGATGCGGGCTTCGCGTTCTTCGCTCCACGCCTTGCGCGAGACCCCTTTCGGCGTGTCGAAATCGCTGGCGTAATATGCCAGGTAGCCGTTTACGTCCTTTGCGCTCCACGCCTTGGCCCAACCCGACACCGCCGCCAGCACCGCAGCCTGTTCCGGACTGGAGCGCGAACCGGACCTGGAATCATCCTTTTCCTGCTTTTTGGCGGAGGCTTCGGCTGCCGTCTTCGCCGACTGCCGTTTTGCATCGCGCGCTGACGCCGCCTCGGACCTGGACGCCGCATCAGGCTGACGAGCCGTGTTGGCAGCCACAACAACCGGTGGAACAGCCTTGGCGGGCGCCGGCGCGGCCGCCACCGGCGGTTTCGATGCCGGACCAGCCGGGACCGCCCTCGCAGCGCTTGGCGCGGCCGCCACGGCTGGCGCGGCCGGTTTTGGCGCCGGCACCGCGGCTGCGACCGGGGGTGTAACAACCGGAGGTGCCGCAACCGGAGGTGCGGACTTCGGCGCCGGTTGAGACACCGCTGCAAGTGCCGCCGCCGATTTTGGCTCGCCGAACGTTCCGTTGTACGAATTCAGGTTACGCACCAGGGCCAGCTTCGATTTGGTATCCGGATTGCGGGTATCGATCTGCAATGCCTTCTCATAGGCCTGGC
>JAQGMO010000109.1 GCA_028292315.1 Herminiimonas sp.
ACGCACCCTGCGTGACGGCCAACATCAGCGGAGTGCGTCCAAATTCGTCCGTTATGGCTAACCCGGGCTTGATGTCCTTCCCGCTCGTCACCCGTTTGCGCGCCTCGCTGAATTTGAGCAGATCACGCGAGTACTCTTCAAGCCGGGACCGTATTTCCTCATTAGTCGGGATGTTGGCGGGGACCGTGGCGCCCGGTGACGCGGGCAGTAACGCCGGCTCTTCCGGCCTCTTTGCCGGCATTTTTTTTGTGGCCTCATCCCGTCGCATTAGCGTCGAAAAATTGCGCAGTTGCGCCTGTTCTTCCGGGTCATCGTCGCTCGCGCTGGCTTCCACGGCAATGCTTTGCAGCGCTTCAAGGAATTTATCTTTCATGTCGGGACGGCTGTGCTCCGTGGCAAAGTCGAGCGCTCGCTTGCCGCTTCGACTGCATACGCTGATTTTTGATCCTCCGGCAAATAGCGCTTTGAACAAATGGGTGTGGCCTTCCCTGACGGCATGCATCAGAGGATTCATTCCACCATTGTCCTGGTGGTGAATATCCGCACCGCAATTAATTAACCCTACCATCGCTTCGAGGTTACCCTCGATGGCGGCGTGAATGATGGATGTCCTGCCTTGCCGGTCGGAAGCATTGATAAGCGACGCGAGAGTCACGGCGTCGGCGATACGGCCCAGGACACGCGTTTCATTAAGCTTGCGGGCTTTTTCGGCGCGTCGGTGGCGCCGTGTTTGCGAGCCGAACATTCTCTCGGTCTGGTCGGGCAGTCGCGGCGGCCCGGATTGCCGAACAATCAATTTCAGTTTGGCGAATAGTTCTTTCGTGCCAGGCGCATCGAGATCCGGCAGGACGTTGGAAACTGCGCTGTGCAAAATCTTTTTGCCGCTTTCCGCGCCTTTGAGTAAAAAGATCAGTAACACTTCCAGCGCTTCCGCGACCTTGTCCTCATTGTCGATCGAGATTGTTTTTAAAATCGTATTCAGCAATCCGCTGTTTTCAGCGCGGTAAAGGTAATCCGAATATCCCGGGCGTTTCGTCAGCCATGTCACGACACCGGTCTTGCCGGTAGTGACGGCATAGAAAAGCGCGCATTTCCGGTCGTCGTCAAGCGTTGTGGGCAGGTCGCCGCAAGCCTTGACCATTGCATCGAGGGTGGCGTACTTCACTCTGCCTTCGCCCTTTAGCGCACTGAACCAGCTGTCTTCATATTGTTTTCGTCTCATTTCCGGAAACGCGTCGGCACGCGCGGTAGCGGCTGGCGCCGGTGCCGCTTGCATTTCACTCGGCGCCGATGCCGGCACTGCATGCACTTGTGTCGGCGTGATCGCCCGTGATGAACGCTCGACCCTGGTTGTGGTTACGGGCGATGCATGTACTTCCCCGATCGTGGCGACCGGCGATGCATGCACTTCCCGTGTTGTGGTTGCAGGGACTGCCTGCGCGCCAGGCGGAGCGGTTAGTGGCGGTGCACACTTCTCGTCGGAAGCGGTTAACGACGGCGGCCTCCTGGGCCGGACGACATGCGGTGCTGTCATCACCGGCGCCGTTCTGCAGGCAGCAATCTTTTTCAGGACTGATTGGCGAGCGATCTGAAACGAAGCACTTAGCGTCGCAAATTCCGAAATCCTATCGGTTCCCGTCGCGATAAAGACGGATATCACGGAACTGAACCTGGATAATGCCTCCATGTAGCCCGGCTCGTTCGGATCGAATTCCGTGCGATTGAATCGCTCGAACAGCGTGCCTCTCGATGAAAACAAGGCGTCATCCTCTTCCGGCAGCCAGCTGCCGCGCGCAACGGCCGCAAGAATGTTATCGCATAGGTGGATTAATACGAGGGAGTTGCCGACCGCCGTACGCGGCGGGCGGTCGATCATGCGCGGACTTTGCGCCGCGAGGGAAGACCCGACCGGTTCCGGGGCGAGTGGCGCCGGCCGGACAGAAGCAACCGTGGAACCTGTTGCGAAGTCATTGATATTTTTCATCATTTCCTTTGCCAGTCGATTATCGCCGGCACTATCTATTGCCGGCACTATGTATCGCCCGTACTGTCACCGGGCGCAGGCGGCTCATCGAATTAGCGTATGCCACATGAATCCGCGCTTTGCGGCAACGCCGTCACCAGCGATATATCGTGCCGCACATCGGAACTATCTGGCGCTGCGCCGCGAAACGGGCTGTTCATCCTTGGCAAACTGTTCGGCGGAACCCGGACACATCGGCGGGGAAGCCTCGTTAGTAACAACACGAAGAGAAATGTTCAAGCCATTGCGTCAGGCATTCAGGCCTTGCTTCTTTTTCTTCGCAGCAGGTACTCCACTGCTTCGAACAGCGCCTGAGTGACAAGCGCCAGGGCAGCCGCGGGAATCGCGCCGGCCAGCAGCATGTCATTATCATTAAGGGCCAGGCCGATCGATATCCGTTCGCCGTAGCCGCCCGCACCTATGAAGGCGGCGATGGTTGCGGTACCAACGTTCATGACAGCCGCAGTCTTCAGCCCGGCCAGGATGACTGGCAGCGCGAGCGGAATGTCGATATGCAACAGGCGGTCGCGGCGCGACAAGCCAAGGGCCAGGGCTGCCTGCCGTAATCCGGCCGGCACCTGTCCGATTCCGGTACAGGTATTGCGCACGATCGGCAGCAGCGCATAAAGGCATAAGGCGACCAATGCCGGCACCGCGCCTATCATTCCGAGCAGAGGAATCAGCATGGCAAGCAATGCAAGCGACGGTATGGTTTGCAGCACGCCGGCCATCGCCATGACCGGCTGGCGCAAGCCCGGCTTGAATGCAGCAACTATCCCTAAAGGAATTCCTGCCAGCGCGGCGACCGCAATCGAAATCAGCACCAGGGCGAGATGCTGGCGGGTGAGCCGCCACAAGTCGTCGCCGAATAATTTGCCGAAGAGACCCGCCCGTTGTTCACCGGCGTCCCGGCCCTGCGTCAAAAACCCGCGCGCGGCCGCCGCGAAGGATTGTCCATTGAGTTCGACCGCCGCGTTCATCGCGATCATGTCGGTCTCCGTGATCCGCCCTTCAAGGTGTTGCAATGCCTCCCATGCACGCGGAAAACGTTGCGCGATATCGAGCCGGTACAGTAGCAGCGCGTCATAACGCGGAAAATAATCGAGGTCGTCGCGCAGGACGCGCAGACCCAGTTTCGCAATTTTCGCGTCGGTTGAATAAATGTCGATGATGTCCACCTGGCCGGCTGCGAGCGCCTCGTAGGCGATCCCATGATCAAGGCCGCGCGGGGTCTGCGCGAGTCCGTAACGCCTGGCCAGGCCCGGCCAGCCATCGCTGCGGCCGATGAATTCATGGGACAGTCCAAACCGCAAATCCTGGTGGCGCGCCAGTTCACTGAGCCTGGTAATCGAGCGTTGCGTACTGTCGCCGGCACGCATTGCGAGGGCATAGGTATTGTTAAAACCGAGCCGGACCGTCGCACCCAATCCGAGCTGCGCCAGTTCGCGGTTGATTTGCGCAAGCGAAGCCGGCACGCGATGTTTCAGGATTTCCAGATCGATCGTGCCGAGATACTCGGGATAAATGTCGATGCTGCCTGCCTTCAGCGCTGCAAACACGATCGCGGTATTGCCGAGACCTTGCAGGTGTTCCGTTCGGGTATGCGGCGCGGCGGTCTGCGCCAGTAATTCGCCGAGTACATAGGATTCGGTAAATCGCTTTGAACCGATACGCAAGGTGTCGGCCGCCGCATTGCCTGCAAGACAAACAATGATCGAAGCGACCGCGATCGGGACAAAAAATTGATGCCAATGCTTGACGAGCGCTGAAAGTCGTGACATGCCACGCATCGATTGATTTCCTCTAAAGAAAGACATGCGCCGCGGTGATCCGGCCGCAAGGCTCTTATGGTACAGATTGTTTATTGCGTTCAACGAAGATGCCGACCGAACGGCGTTTGCTTTCGCTTTCTTCGCAATGGTATGTAAGACAATGCCTTGTTTTTAAGCTGTTGATGAAACTGAAAGAGCATAACCCAGTCTCATTTGCAGCCGGATAGATTACAGACCGGCCTGTTATTCACTCACAGTAATTATTTATCCTAACTGGAGGTAGATATGAAGAAAGTTTCATTGGCACTATTTATTTCATTGCTCTCAATGGCCGGCTTCGCGTCAGCGCAATCGTCCGGCAGCAGCACTGGCGCATCGGGCAGCAGCACTGGCGCATCGACTTCGTCAACGCCTTCATCAACTGAAAAGAAAGCGCAGAAGAACCAGTCAGGTAAAAAATCCTCGAAAGCAAAGAGCGATGCCGAAACATCCGGTGCCAGCGGCACGAGCGGCGCGTCGGGTAGCAGCGGGACGTCCGGTTCAAGTGGCAGCGGCGCCAGCGGTTCATCCGGCATGGGCGCGGGCGCAAGTGGCGGCGCGGGCGGAACGTCCGGATCGGGTTCGAGCGGAAGCGGGGGTAGCACCGGGGCGTCCGGCAGCGGCAGCTCATCGGGCTCGATGGCGCCAGGCAGCGGTTCTTCCTCAGGCGGAAGCGGTACGTCGGGCAGCGGTGGTTCATCAAGCAGCGGCGGTTCGTCGGGCACGGGAGGGTCTTCGAGCAGCGGCGGTTCGTCGGGCAGCAGCGGCTCAAGCGGCACCGGCAGCTCGTCAGGTAGCAGCGGCACATCGGGTGGCAGCGGCACCAGCGGCGCGAGCGGCATGTCGGGGGACACCGGTACTGCAGGCAGCAGCGGCGCATCCGGCGCCAGCGGAACCGCGGGCAGCGGCGCTTCCGGTTCAAGCACGCCTGGCATGAGCAGCGGATCGGGTTCCAGTTCCGGTTCGGGTTCCCGGTAATCGCGAGGGCGCCCGTAGCGGCGGGCCGATCGGCTCGGTGGGTCAGCATCTGAAACGGTGCTGCCCATCGCAGCAGCGGCCGTGCCGGAGGCACAAGTGCGGCTCGCTTCTGGTACAGTGCCGCCATGAACAAAATGACCTTAGACCGCATCTTGCAATCGCAGGGTTTCGGCACCCGAAAATGGTGCCGCGAACTGATCACCGATGGGGAAGTCCGCATTGCCGGTGAAGTATGTACGGATTACCGCGCAACGCCCGATACGAGTGGCCTTGTTTTCACATTATTCGATGAGGAGTGGGTTTACCGCGAGCATGTTTACATTGCATTAAACAAACCGCCCGATATCGAGTGCTCCCGAAAACCGAGCCACCATCCTGGCGTGTTAAGCCTCCTGCCTGAACAATTTTCATGGCGCGATGTGCAGCCGGTAGGTCGACTCGACCATGATACGACCGGCTTGCTGCTGCTGTCGGATGACGGCGCATTCATTCATGCGCAATCCTCGCCAAAAAAGCATGTACCCAAACTCTATCTTGCCAGTACTCACGATCCGGTGACGCCGGAGTTGCTGACGCAATTAATGAATGGCGTTAAATTGCATGACGAACCGGCGCCTCTCGCCGCGCAGTCATGCAGCATGGTCTCTTCCCATCAGATCGAGATCGTCCTTGAGCAAGGCAAATACCATCAGGTCAAGCGGATGCTGGCGGCCGCGGGCAACCATTGCAGCGCGTTGCGCCGGATCGCGATCGGTGGCCTGACACTGGAGGCACTGGGACTGGAAGAAGGGGAGTGGTGTTACCTGGAGGCTGATCATCTGGCGCTGCTGAGCGACAAATGAAAAACTGCGGGTACAATGCAACGCAATATTACATATATTCAGCTTGCAACGCACGTCTCCCGGATCCGGCCAGGCTTGACAAGGCCCGGACAGACCAGGAAAAACGCGCCCGAGGCATACTGGGTTTATTGATGTTTACGGTCGGTCAGCGCTTCTTTCACATCGCCGACGGCTTTCTGTGCTTTGCCAGCCACCTGCTTGCCGAGGCCTTTCGCTTCGTGTTCCTTGCTGCCGGTAAGCTTGCCGGCTTCTTCCTGGACTTTACCGGCAAGGTCTTTCGCACCGCCCTTGATTTGATCCTGATTCATGACTGGCTCCTGTGGATGATCCCGCTAAGGATAAAAGTACCGCGACTGTTAAACTAAGAGCAATATTATCCTGATAAGTTCCCACTCCATTCACCTACCGGCGCCGGCAGCCCACGCTGACCGCGCCTGACCATAAATGACTGAAACCATACGCCTTGCCAAACGTGTCGCTGAAGCCTTGCCATGCTCGCGCAGCGAAGCCGAGCAATACATCGAGAATGGCTGGGTCGAAGTGAACGGAACCGTAATTGAAGAGCCCGGCTTCCGGGTGGCGCCGGATCAGCAGATCGCCTTGCTGCCCGGCGCAACGCCGGGCGCGCCCGAGCCGGTTACCCTCGTGCTGCATAAGCCGGCTGGCATCGAGACCGGCAGCGCGGCCAGCCCGGACATCAGCGCGCTGCTGCAGTTACTGACGCCAGCCGCGCGGGCGGCGGATGATCGCTCCGGCATCCGCCTTCTCCGGCGACATTTCACCGGACTGCGCATGACCGATGCGCTGGAAGCGGAAGCAAGCGGACTGGTGGTGTTGACCGCAGACTGGCGCATCGCCCGCAAGCTGATCGACGACGCCGCCCGCATCGAACAGGAATACATCGTCGAGGTCGGCGGCACGTTGACGCCTGATGGTCTGGCGTTGCTGAACCATGGCTTGCGCTTCAGTGGCAAGGCGCTTGCGCCCGCCAAGGTAAGTTGGCAGAATGAAACTCGTCTGCGCTTCGCGCTCAAGGCGCCGGCGCGTGGCCTGATACGGCATATGTGTGAAGCGGTCGGCCTCGAGGTGCGCGCGATCCGGCGTATCCGTATCGGACGGCTGCCGCTGGCCGGATTGCCGCAGGGGCAGTGGCGGTATATGCTGAAGTATGAGAAGTTTTGATCACCGGCGTCGCCCGGCTCGGGCATCCGCGGCGCGAACCGGTCCCAGCCGCGCCATCGTGACATAACCATAAAGGCAGACCCCCATGAAGATTACACGCATCAACGAGTTTCGCGCAGTCGATGGAGCAGGCGCCGAGTTGCGTGACCGGCTTAAAACCATCATACCGACGATCACAGCCTCGAACGGTTGTCTGTCATGCGAACTGCTTCAAAGCCAAAAAGACGAGCGGCATGTCATCGTCCTTGAGGTCTGGGAAAGCATAGAAGCGCACCAGGCGTCGCTGAAACAGGTGTCTCCCGATGTATTCCACGAAGTTAAAAAATTGCTTGCGGTGCCGCCGACTGGCGAATATTACAACAGCTAAGCGTAGGTAACTGCGCAGGCGCCGGCCCGCCCGGGCGACTTCCGACTTCCGGTTCACGCTCGAGTTGATGCCTTATGTTGCGTGCTTTTTCCCGTCATTGATGCCAGGCGGCGGGCCATGGCTTCGGGTGATTTCATGAGCGCCTGAAAGATGGTCTTATCCATGCACAAGGCCGGCTGTTCTCCGCTCGGCAGCATGATCATGAACAGCATTTCCTGCTGAGGATCGAGTTCCAGGTAGGCAGCGTGCAATATCGCCCATACCTGTGAAATGGAAATATCATTTACCCACTTCCTGCCCTCGATGCGTAGCGCAAAGGTATTCTCGTTGGTGCTGCTCGTCGCCATAAGCCATCCTCAAAATGAAAATAAAACCGGCGGCAATAGCGCCGCCGGTTACAGATTTTCCAATGATCATGTATTGAGAAATGAACTCAAGAATGGTTAGCCGTCGAACCCGATTACTAACATGAGTAGACCTATTGCCTGAGTAGACCCATGCCTGAGTAGACCTATGCCGCATGCGATGTCATTTGATGATCCGATAGCATGGAACATATTTCGAGCCGGGAAGTTTCATCCGATGCTGTTCCACAAATGCGCTGAGCAAGGCATCCATCGGTTCCATGATTTCGGGATCGCCATGGATTTCGAAGTGGCCATGCTTTTCAATTGCGCGTATGCCCTGGTCTTTCACATTTCCTGCAACCACGCCGGAGAATGCGCGCCGCAAATCGGCGGCGAGCAGGTGAGCAGGCTGATTTTTATGAAGCTTGAGGCTGCGCATGTTTTCGTGGGTAGGCGCGAAAGGCCGTTGAAATTCCGGATCGATCTTCAATGTCCAGTTGAAGTAATAGGCATCCGCCCGCTCCTTGCGGAATTCGCGCACCTGCCTGATCCCGGCCTGCATTTCCTTGGCGACCGCGACCGGATCATCGACGATGATCTTGTAACGCCGCTGCGCGTCGGGACCGAGGGTTAGTCCGATGAAGGCATCTATCTGCCTGAAATAATCAGCCGAGGTTTGCGGGCCGGTGAACACCAGGGGGTAGGGAATCTCCGCGTTATCCGGATGCAGCAGGATGCCCAGGATGTAAAGGATTTCTTCCGCCGTGCCGGCGCCGCCCGGAAAGACCACGATGCCGTGGCCGACCCGCACGAACGCTTCCAGCCGCTTTTCTATATCCGGCAGGATCACGAGGTCGTTGACGATCGGATTCGGTGATTCCGCCGCGATGATGCCGGGCTCGGAGATGCCGAGGTAGCGGCCGTTGCCGATCCGCTGCTTGGCATGCCCGATGGTCGCGCCCTTCATCGGTCCTTTCATTGCGCCTGGACCGCAGCCGGTGCAAATGTCCATTGTCCGCAGTCCGAGTTCATAGCCGACTTTTTTCGAATAATCATATTCGTTCAGCGAAATCGAGTGCCCGCCCCAGCACACGACCAGGTTCGGATTGGTCATCGGACGCAACACGCCGGCATTGCGCAGGATATGGAACACCGCATCGGTGATGCCGGTCGATGAATCCAGGTCGAAGTTGACGTTGCCATTGATTTCGTCGCTGATGAACAGAACGTCGCGCAGCACGGCGAACAGGTGTTCGTGTATGCCTTTGATCATCCTGTCGTCGACGAACGCGCTGGCCGGGGCGCCCTTGATATCGAGTTTGATGCCGCGTTCGCGTTCGATGATGCTGATATCGAAGGAAGCATAACGCTCCAGCAGCTCCTTGCCGTCATCGAGATAATTGCCGCAGTTGAGCACCGCGAGCGAACAGTTGCGGAACACCGCGTGCAAGCCGCCATGGCTATTGTCGAGCAGCTTGTGAACTTCGGCCTTGGACAGCACGTCCAGGCGGCCTTCGGGAGAAATCTGGGTATCAACTACTTTATATTCCATTCGCGGGTATTCTCCGGGTTAGGTTTGATGCCCATCCTGCGGGCACAGGTATAGGTACATGATACCGTGAGTATCAACCGCAAATATTGACAAGTCCAGTATTTGGGCCGTTTCATTCCGCATTTGGGCCGTTTCATTCCCAATTTCGTTCCCTGTTTATTCCGGTGTCATTCCCGCGCCTTGCCGCCGTGCTCACGTCAGACGGTCTTATTAACCATTTGGCATTGGCATGGACGCAAGCCGGCCAGGCTGAATCTGCGCCAGCCTGGCCGGCACGGCCGTGATCCGTGATCCGTGATCCGTGATCCGTGATCTGTGATCTAATACGGCGCTCCGATAGTTTTCGTATTTGAAGGAATACCGTGTTTGAAAAGCCGATCGTCATGCTCGATTTCGAAACCACCGGACTAAGTCCGCAAACCGGTGCGCGCATCACCGAAGTCGCCGCGCTGCGCATAGTCGGCGGGCGGGTCGCCGAGCGTTATGTGTCGCTGGTGAACTGCCATGTCCGGGTGCCGTATTACATTACCGAGTTGACCGGCATCAGTCAGGCCATGGTCGATGCGGCGCCGGCCGCCTCGGCCGTGGTCCCGCAGCTGCTGCGCTTCATCGGAAATGATGCCCTGGCTGCGCACAACGCCAGCTTCGACGCCAAATTCCTGCAGGCGGAAAGCATGCGGCTCGGCCTTGCTCCCGCATACGAAAGGCTGATCTGCTCGCTCAAGTTATCACGCCGCGTTTTTCCGGGGCTGGGCAGCTATAAGCTGGGAGCGCTCGCGCGCAATCTCGGCATCCGCTTTACCGGCGCGGCGCACCGGGCCGAGGCGGATGCCGAGGTCTCGGCCGCGCTTTTACTGCATATCGCACAGGACCTGGGCCGGCGTTACGGCGTGAGCGCGATTGCGCCGCACCTGCTCGAATCGGTTACCCGCCTGAGCGCGGCAAAGGTGGCGGATTTTCTCGACAAGACCATGCTGAACGCAAAAAAAGCGCTGCCGGCGTGACGCAGGGTCACGGCCAGGGCCAGGGCCAGGGCTAAAACCACCGCCGCGGCTTGGGTTGACGCCGGGCCGGGCGCGCCGCCTGCGAATGCATTACCATCACGGTTCTGCCGGCGCTGACATGGGAATTCGACGATTTATTGCAAAAGCGCAAATGATCATTGCCGACAATTCATTAAATTGTGTCAGATTTCCTGCCCTCGCTCCCGACTTCGGGCCGGGCGGCCCAACAGGCAGCATCATTCATGGCGCCATATTCAGAACTTCCGGACCGTAATCCCGATTCCTCCGCCCTGATGCAGCCAGGGCGCAATTGCTGGCGTATCGAACCTGCGCGGCGCTTCAGCATGCTGGTCGACGCCGCCCCGTATTTCAAGGCGGTGCGCGCGGCAATCCGTAATGCGCGCCATAGCATCTTCATCCTGAGCTGGGATATCGACAGCCGTATGCTGCTGGTTCCCGGCGGCGCCAATGACGGCTATCCTGAACCGCTCGGGGAATTCCTGCATGCCGTGATCGCCGAGCGTCCGGAACTGCATGCCTATGTGCTGAACTGGGACTTCGCCGTGCTGTATGCGCTGGAGCGGGAATGGCTGCCGGTCTACAAGCTGGGCTGGCGCACCCATCAGCGGCTGGCGTTCCGCATGGACGGCCGCCACCCGATCGGCGCATCGCATCACCAAAAAGTGGTCGTTGTCGACGACGCGCTTGCGTTCGTCGGCGGGCTGGACCTGACGCGCTGCCGGTGGGATACCTGCGAGCATGCCGGCGACATGCCGTTGCGGCGCGATGTGGATGGCAAGCCGTATGCGCCGTTTCATGACGTGCAGGCGGTGGTGGATGGCGACGCAGCGCGCGCGCTGGGCGAACTGGCGCGCGGCCGCTGGCGGCGAGCGACCGGGCATGACGCGGTCGCTCCCGGCGGCACGGACCACGACCCGTGGCCGGCCGACGTGACGCCCGACCTGACCGACGTCGAGGTTGCGATTGCGCGCACCGAGCCGGCCTTCGAAGGCGATCCAGGCGTGCATGAAGTGCGCCGGCTGCATCTGGATGCCATTGCGCATGCGCGGCGCCACCTTTTTTTTGAAAACCAGTATTTCACTTCGGGGCTGATCGCGGATGCGCTCTCGCTGCGGCTGGATGAACCCGATGCGCCGGAAGTGGTGGTGGTGTCGCCGGCCACCCAGAGCGGCTGGCTCGAAGAAGCCACCATGGGCGTGCTGCGCGCGCGCCTGCACCGGCGGCTCACGGCGGCGGACCGCCACCGGCGCTACCGCCTGCTTTGTCCTCATTTGCCGGACCTGAAGGATTCCTGCCTCAACGTGCACAGCAAGGTTTTCGCGGTGGATGATGTGTTGCTGAGCATCGGGTCGGCCAATCTTTCGAGCCGCTCAATGGCTTTCGATACCGAGTGCAACCTGGTGATCGAGGCGCGCGGCGACCCGGCCCGGAAAGCCCGCATTGCCGCAGCGATCGCGCGCATGCGCAGCCGCCTGCTGGCCGAACATCTCGACGTCCCGGTTGCCGAGGTCGAGTCGGAAGTGCTGCGCGGCGGCAGCATCATCGGCGCAATCGACGCGCTGCAGCGGCCGGGCCGGACGCTGCGCGCGCTGAATCCGGTCGTGGCGCCGGAACTGGATGCGCTGATTCCGGAGCAGGCGCTGTTCGATCCCGAGCGGCCGATCCAGGCTGACCAGCTGGTCGCACAATTCGTGCCGAAGGACGCGCGCAAACCGATGCCGCGACGGCTGATCGTTTCGGGCATGGCCGCCATCATGCTGGTGCTGCTCGCGATGGCATGGCGCTGGACGCCGCTGCGCGACTGGATCAACCTGGAAACCCTGATTGCTTTCGCCCGCAACCTGCAGGCTCTGCCGGTCACCGGGATCGCGGTGGTGGCAAGCTACGTGCTCGCCGGTTTGATCATGATGCCGGTAACCTTGCTGATTGCCGTGACCGGAATCGTATTCGGGCCGATCTGGGGCGCGCTATACGCAATCGGCGGAACGCTGTTGAGCGCCGCAGTCACCTATTGGATCGGGCTTTGGCTCGGCCGGGACACCGTGCGCCGCCTGCTCGGGCCGCGAATCAACCGGTTGAGCAGGCGCATCGCCAAGCGCGGGATCGTCGCGATGGTAGTGATCCGGGTCCTGCCGGTGGCCCCGTTTACGGTCGTAAACGTGGTGGCGGGCGCGTCGCATATTCGCTTCCGCGATTATCTGATCGGCACCTTTCTCGGCATGTGCCCGGGGATCGTGATCACGGTGACCTTCATTCATAACCTGGCTGAAGCGATACGCAGGCCGAATGCAGGTACCATTGCGATGCTGGTTGGCGCCGGGGCTTTGCTGATCGGCCTGGCGGTGTTGCTGCAGCGGCTGCTGGCGCCGAAAGTGGATACCGGAGCATCATGAATTATTCGACTGAACAGGCGCCGGCGATTCCGGCCACCGCATCGCCGTCGCCATGGCCGGTGGTGATCGCCACTTATAACATTCATGGCGCGGTCGGCACCGACCGTCGCTTCGATCCGATGCGGATTGCCGCCGTGATACGCGAGCTTGATGCCGATATCGTGGCATTGCAGGAGGTGCCGCTGGGCGGCGGCGGCATGCCCGATGTGCTTGCGATGCTGCAGGAGGCGACCGGCCTGGTGGGTGCGGAGGGCCCTACGTTCAGCGTCGCGGGCCGGCGTTATGGCAATGCGGTTCTGAGCAGGTATCCGATCATGGCGACGCGCGCCATCAATATTTCCTTCGGAAGCCGCGAACCGCGCGGCGCGCTCGACACCGACATCTATTGCCACGGGCATCCGCTGCGCGTGATCGCCACGCACCTCGGGCTGCGCCCGGCCGAGCGGCGCGCACAGATTAGAAATCTGCTGGAAGTATTCGACACCGAAGAGATGCCCGTCATTCTGCTCGGCGACGTGAATGAATGGTTTGTCTGGGGCCGCCCGTTGCGCTGGCTGGTATCGCATTTCCAGTCGGTGCCGGCGCCCGCCACCTTTCCATCGCGCTGGCCGGTGTTCGCGCTCGACCGGATATGGATCCGGCCGCGCCATCGCCTGGTGCATGTTGAAGCCCACGCCACGCCGCTGGCGCGGGTTGCGTCTGATCATTTGCCACTGGTGGCGCATATCGACAGTTAGCGTCGACGCCGGCCGGAAATCCTTTCAATCTATCGAGCATGGGCGCCATGTTACCGGCTAAAATGCATTTCAGCCGGAGCGGATGGCTGCTCACGCCGGCGCGGATTCTGAAACTGCAATACTATTCGCTTAGTTGCTCAGCTGCTCAGCTGCTTAGTTGCTCAGTTGCTCAGTTGCTCAGCTGCTTGGCCAGCCCGGTTTTTTTGAAATCATTGTTTCCTTTCCAAGATGCCGGATAACTCTCTCTTCAATACCAACACGATTCTTGATTTGCTAAAGCTTGAGCAAATCGGCGAAGACCGGTTCACCGGACAAAGCCACTTCATGGGCAGTCCCAACGTGTTTGGCGGCCAGGTGCTCGGCCAGTCGCTGTATGCCGCCTCGGTGACGGTCGACCAGCGGCAGCCGCATTCCTTGCATGCCTTGTTCATCCTTGCCGGCAATTACCGCCTGCCGATCGAATTCGAAGTCGAGCGCGTGCGCGACGGCGGTTCGTTCAGCACGCGCCGGGTGGTTGCGATCCAGGAAGGCCGGCGTATTTTCGTGATGTCAGCCTCGTTTCAGACGCCGGAGCAGGGGCTGGAACATCAAAAATGCGCGGGACCGGCGATCGATCCCGATTCGCTGCCGTCGATCCCCGAGCGCTGGCAAAAAGTGCAGTCGGGCCCGCGGCTGTATCACCCGGTCCCGGTCGACTTCCGGGCCGAGCATGGCGGCGACGTGTTCCACACCACGGTCAGCTCTCCCAGCAAGCAGGTCTGGACCCGGGCCCCAGCGGCGTTGCCGGATGACCCGCTGGTTCATCAATCACTGTTCGCCTATGTTTCCGATTACGGCTTGCTATCAACTTCTCTTCAACCGCATGGAATCCAGCTGGGAGACCCGCGTCTGCAGATCGCCAGCCTCGATCATTCGATCTGGTTTCACCGGCCGTTCCGCATGGATCAGTGGTTGCGGTTTGAAGTGGAAAGCCCGAACGCCTCGGGCGGACGCGGTCTTAGTTTAGGGCATGTATACGATAGGCAGGGCGTGCTGGTTGCCAGCATGGCGCAGGAAGGCTTGATCAGGCTGCGCGAACGCTGAAATGCACCAGGCGGCGAACGGTTCAACCCCATACCAGGAGCACCAGATCATGTCAGTCCCCCCAATCACGCCATTCACGCCATTCAAGCCGTTCACGCCGATCAAACCGCATGTCAAGGACCTGGGTGGGTTCACCGTCAAGCGCCTTCTGCCGTCCAGCATCGCCCCGATGGTGGGTCCGTTCATTTTTTTCGATCATATGGGTCCGGCGACGTTTGCCGAGGGGCAGGGGATCGATGTGCGTCCGCATCCGCATATCGGTCTGGCGACGGTGACTTATCTGTTCGATGGCACGATCGATCATCGCGATTCGCTCGGCACGATCCAGCCGATCCGTGCCGGGGATGTGAACTGGATGACAGCCGGCCGCGGCATCGCGCATTCCGAGCGGACGCCGGCCGCTTTGCGCACCGGCGGCAATACGCTGCACGGTATCCAGACCTGGGTCGCGCTGCCGCTCGAGCATGAAAATACCGCGCCGGCATTCGAACATCATCCGGCCGCGACGCTGCCGGTGGTCACGCTGCCGGGGGTACGGCTGCGCGTGATCGCCGGTACCGCTTACGGTCGGACCGCGCCGCCCAACACCTTTTCGGATTTGTTTTACGTCGCCGCCGAAATGGACGCCGGCGCCAGCCTGCCGGTTTCGGCCGACCACCAGGAGCGCGCGGTGTATGCGGTCGACGGCACGATTGCGATCGATGGCGAACCGCTTGCCGACGGGTTCATGGCATTGCTGGAACCGGGGAAGGAAATCCGGATCGATGCCGCGAGCAAGTCGCGCGTGATGCTGCTCGGCGGGGCGCCCCTCGAGGGCGAGCGTTTTATCTGGTGGAACTTCGTGTCGAGCAGCCGGCAGGCAATCGAACGCGCCAAGGAGCAATGGCGAACCGCGCAATTCGGTTCGGTGCCCGGTGAAACCGAATGGATTCCGCTGCCGCCGGAGCCCAAGCCGCCCGAGTCGTTTAGCTAGGGTCGGAAGGAGGTGCTTGCCGCAATAACATTATTGGCGTACGGCACCACTTTCTGATATTCTCGCAGCACAACAATGTGGGCAGAATAGTCTATTATTAAGGCAACATTAGTCAAATTTCATGCAGCACAGATCTCGATCAAAGTCCCGCATTGAACACGAAGTGGAATCGCGTTTCGGCGTGCTGCCCGGTTTTATACAGTCCGCGCCGGCGCCCGAATCATTCATTCCACTCTGGGATTTTGCGAAGGCGGCCTATCTCGACAATCCGTTGCCGTCCTTATTCAAGGAGCGGCTGTTCGTCCATCTTTCACGGCTGGCCGCGGAACCTGCCTGCCTGAACCGTCACGTCGGTCTTTTGCTTGGCCACGGTTTTCCCTCCGGGGACCGCGCGGCCATGCCTCAAACAGTCGACGATGTGCTTGCATTGCTGCGCATGTCCGCGCCATCGCCGGAACGGCTTGAAAGCGCGCTGATGCTGCTGCGATCGGGCATGCCGGGCGGGGCTGAAATCCCGCCGGCCGGCGCTCCGCTCGAGGAGGCAGTGTTCCAGGCCGCCGCCTCGATCTTTCTGGACCCGGTACGCAGCCAGGCGCCGCGCGAGGCGCTACGAGAGGCTCTCGGCGCCGCACGCAGCGGCTTGATACTGAGCCTGATCACGTTCATACAAGCCGCTCACATGTCGGCAAAACTGTATCCGGAAGCCGTATCCGATCCGGATCTCAGGAAGCGTCTCGATGAAGAACCGGAACTGGGTGAGCTGCTGCGATCGATCGAACAGGCAGGGCAGGCCGATCAGACGGAGAGCGCGGCGGCGAGCGCCGTCCCGGCAGCCAATGCCGGAGTCGAAAAACGCGCGGCGTTCCAGGAAAAATTCATCGATATGCTTGGTCATGAACTACGCAATCCCGTAGCGGCAATCAGCGCCGTATCGGATATGTTCCAGGTGGTCGGGGTTGCCGATGAGCGGCTGCGCAACGTCAGCAATATTTTGCATCGCCAGACCAAGGCTCTGACGCGCATGCTGAATAATCTGCTTGATGTATCCAGCCTGTCGTTCGGCAATACGACGATCCCGAAGAGCCCGGTCGCCATCGAAGATGTGGTCGCGAGCGTGGTTCAGGCCTGGGCGCCGCGGATGAAGGAAAAAGGACTGGCGGTCACGCTTGCATCCTCGAGCCGGCGTACGTATGTGCTGGGGGATCGGGCTCGGCTGGTCCAGCTGTTCGAGCATATCCTTTCCAATGCCGAGAAATTCGGCCGGGAGGGTGGGGCGGTCGCAGTCAGGGTCGACGTCGATCAAAAACAAAAACAGGTACGGATCAGTTTTGCCGATGACGGCCGCGGCTTCGAGCCGGCGTATTCCACCCTGATCTTTCAGCCGTTCTCGCAAGCGCCGCAGGAGCGCGAGCGCCGGCACGGCGGTCTCGGATTAGGGCTGGCCATCGCGAAATCGATCGCCGAACTGCATGACGGTTCGTTGGAAGCGAGCAGTCCAGGCCTGACACGCGGCGCCACGTTTACCCTGTCGTTGCCGGTGGTATCCAACGAGGCGGCCGCCGAACCGGAAAGCAGTCCGGCGGCCGGCGACATGCCGCGCATGCGGGTGCTGGCGATCGAGGATAATCGCGACTTTGCGCAGCTGTTCCGGCACATGCTTGAAATCATGGGATGCGATCTCGAAATCACGGCCGATGCGCAGTCCGGTCTCAAGCTTGCGCATGAAATCCTGCCGGAGTTGATATTTTGCGACATTGGCCTGCCGGGCGGTATGGACGGTTTTGATTTCGCCCGCGCGGTCCGCGCCGATGACGGCCTGGCGCATATTCCGCTGGTCGCGGTCTCCGGCTACAGCAGCCCGGAAGACCGGGCGCGTGCACTCGCCGCCGGTTTCGACCGGATTTGCGCCAAGCCGGTTAAATTTGCCGATATCAACGACGTTCTCTCGCGCTTTTCAAAGCACAGGCGGTCCGGTCATTGACGTTCGGCTGTGCCGCTCAATGACGGCTGACGCGACGGCAATAGGCTTAGGGGGAACTTTGTACTTGCTTGCCAGGTTGAAATACAACAGAATCTCGGGGTTATCGGTAGATAGGAAGGCGGCTATATAGCCGCTCAAGCCGGCCGCGCTCCGCAAATTCGGACGACGGACCGGGAGCTCACACCATGAGGTTTTATGACTAGTTCCGGTTTTGCAGCCTGCCGTTCGGCGGCCCGTACGGCTGCTGTGATGCGTAGTGCCGGCAATGGTTTCCTTTTGCGCGGCGGGTTGCTGTTCACCGCACTGGCAATCACCGCTGCGCCGGCGTCGGCACAAACCGTTCTGGCCCAGAATTTCGTCGAGCTCAGCCTGGAAGAACTTGCCACTATCCAGGTCACTTCTGTCTCTAAAAAAACACAGTCTCTGGCGTCGGCGCCGGCATCGATTTTCGTGATCACCGGGGACGAGATCCGGCGCTCCGGTGCGACCACCTTGCCGGAGGCGCTGAGGCTGGCGCCGAACCTTCAGGTTGCGCGCCTGGATGCGCGCAACTATGCCGTCACGGCGCGCGGATTCAATAGCGCATTCGAGAACAAGCTGCTGGTCCTGATCGATGGCCGCACCGTTTACACGCCGCTGTTTTCCGGCGTGTTCTGGGATGCGCAGGATGTCATGCTGGAAGATATCGACCGGGTAGAGGTCATCAGCGGTCCCGGCGCGACGCTTTGGGGCGCCAATGCGGTGAACGGCGTGATCAATATCATTACCCGCTCCGCGGCGGACACGCAGGGCGGCTTGCTTGCGGCCGGCTCCGGCCGGCATGAGAAAAACGGTTCCGTGCGGTACGGCGGCAAGCTCGAGAACGGCGGTCATTATCGGGTGTATGGAAAATATGCCGATAACGATAATACCCGCACCGCAAGCGGTCGCACGGCGGCCGACGGCTGGCACCGCAGCCAGACCGGCTTTCGCGCCGATTGGGACGGCGGCAGTGGCGGCCTGACCGTACAGGGCGATGCTTACTCGGGCCGGCTGCATCAGTTCGGGACCCGCGATATCCGGATCGCCGGCGCCAACCTGCTGGGGCGGGTCAGCCGCACGCTGGCGGAAGATTCGGAAGTGCGGTTCCAGGCTTACCTCGATCACACCGAGCGCGACCAGCCGGCCGCCTTTGTCGAGCATCTTGATACCCTCGACCTCGAATTGCAGCACGCAGTGAAGCTCGGTGGAATCCATAACGTGGTGTGGGGCGGCGGCTACCGTCATGCATGGGACCGGTTGCGCAACGATACGGCGTTCGCGTTTCTGCCGGCCAGGGCTGATCTTCACTGGGGAAATGTATTCGCCCAGGACGAAATCGAACTGCAAAAGAATTTGCGCCTGACGCTCGGCCTCAAGCTCGAGCATAATCACTATACGGGCGTGGAATCGCTGCCGAGCGTACGGCTGGCATGGCAACCGGCCGATCATCATATGCTGTGGGCCTCGGCGTCCCGCGCGGTCAGGGTGCCGTCGCGCATCGACCGCGATTTCTTTGCGCCGGCCAGTCCGGTGGTGGTGAACGGCGTGCCGCGTTTCTTCATCGCCGGCGGACCGGGCTTCGTTTCCGAAGTCGCCAAGGTGGCGGAAATTGGTTATCGAGCGCAGCCGACGAGCACGCTATCCTATTCGCTGACCGCGTTCTATAGCCAGTATGACCGTTTGCGTACCCTGGAACCGAGCCCGGCCGGCTCCGTTTTCGCCAATATGGCCGCCGGTAACACCCGTGGCATCGAGCTGACCGCGACCTGGCAGGCCGCGCCGAAATGGCGCCTCAGCGGCGGGTTGGTGGGGCAGCGATTCCGCCTGGGCCCGGTGCCTGGCAGCGCAGACGCCGCCGCGGCGACCGGCCTGGCAAACAATGATCCCGGCACCTACATGATGCTGCGGTCGTCCTACGATATTTCATCCGACAAGGAGCTTGACCTGACCGTGCGCCGGGTGGGCAAGCTGCCGCGCCCCGAGGTGCCGGCATACACTTCCCTGGACCTGCGTTTAGGATGGCGGGTAAACCAGGATCTGGAAGTATCGCTGATCGGGCAAAACCTGCTGAACGAATCGCACCCCGAATTTGGCGCCTCGCCCGGCCGCAGCGAGTTTGAACGCAGTCTCTTTCTCAAGTTCGTATGGCGTCTTTGATTCGCGCGCTGCTTCTGGGAATTGCCCTGTGCCTCGGCACTGCGGGTTCACGCGCTCTGGCAGCCAGCGATCCCCAGTCCGACGTGATCGAGCGCAGCGTGAAGGCGGCCTACCTGTATAAGTTCCTCGGCTATATCGACTGGCCGCCAGCCGCATTTCCGGAGCCGGAAACGCCCTACGTGATCGGCGTGGCCGGCGCCGACGCGCTGGCATCCGAGCTGGCGCAGATCACGGCCAGCCGCACCGTCAACAATCGCACAGTCCTGGTCAGGCGC
>JAQGMO010000112.1 GCA_028292315.1 Herminiimonas sp.
CCCGGCGCAATTGCCCGTCCCGGCGGATTGTCGATCAGGCCGTCGCCCCACACCGTGGAAGTCAGCACTGCCGAACTCTGATTCGGGAACAGATCCAGGCCGCCATCGTCGTTCATTTTGACACGCAGGAATTCATTGCGCCTGTCCGGCTTCGGCCAGGAAAAATCGGCGCGCATGGCAAAGGTTTTGGGCGCGACATCGGCTACGCCCTGCAGGCGCAAGATAAACGGACGCACGAACAGCAGGAAAGTAACAAAGCTCGAAACAGGATTGCCCGGCAAACCCAGGAAGAAAGCGGGCCGGTCGTGGCCTGCGCGATCGAGCTCGCCAAACGCCAGCGGCTTGCCCGGCTTGACCGCGATTTGCCACATGTTCAGCCGCCCTTCCGCCTCGACCGCGGGCCTGACGTGGTCTTCTTCGCCGACTGACACGCCGCCTGAAGTGATGATGAGGTCGTGCTGCTGCGCTGCCTGGCGCAGAGTGTCGCGCGTCGCCGCCAGTGTGTCCGGCACGATCCCGTAGTCGGTAATGTCGCAGCCGAGGTTTTCCAGCAGAGCGCGCAAGGTGTAGCGGTTGGAATTGTAGATCGCGCCGGGTTTCAGCGGCTCGCCCGGCATCGCCAGTTCGTCACCGGTGAAAAATACAGCGATGCGGAGCTTGCGCACCACCGGCAAGGTCGCAAGCCCGACCGAAGCCGCGAGTCCCAGTTCCTGCGCGTGCAAGCGCGTTCCAGCGCCCAGAATCACGCTGCCGGCCGCGATATCCTCTCCCGTGAGGCGAATCCAGTCGCCGGAGCGCGGCAAATGGTTAATGACGACATGATCGCCATCGGCGTCTTTTACCAGCTCGCACATCTCTTGCATCACGACCGCATCCGCGCCGGCCGGAATCATCGCGCCGGTAAAGATGCGCGCCGCAGTACCGGGCTGCAGCGGTGGGCCGACATGGCCGGCGGGAATGCGTTGCGAGACTTTCAATTTTTCCGCGCCGCTTGCGCAATCCGCCGCCAGCACCGCATATCCATCCATCTGCGTGTTGTCCATCGGCGGAACGTCAAGCTGCGAAGTTTGCGCGGCGGCGAGCACGCGTCCGTTTGCTTCAAGGACGGGAATGATTTCAGTGTCCGGTACCTGCCTGGCGGCAGCGAGCAGAAACTCCAGCGCCTGCTGGACACTTAACATTGGCTTGTTCTGGTTCATCGAGTCTATTATCCCTCTCAGGCGGGAATCCACATTTGTTTGATGAGGCGGAAACAGGAGCTGGCTGCCGATTCAAAGAATCCGGACGCCAGGGGTTTCTATAGTCCGGTGTGCCGCGAAATGAATTTCTTGACCTGCTCTACATCCGCTGCCATCACCTCGAAGCGCTGCGGCAATTCTTCAATTCTATCGAACCCCGCCGGGCGCTCGGCATCGCGCCCCAGCGCTTCCTGAATCGTCTCGTTGAATTTCGCCGGCAGCGCCGTCTCCAGCACGATCATCGGCACGCCGGGCGTCAAATGCTCGCGCGCCACTTTCACGCCGTCAGCCGTATGCGTGTCAATCATCACGCCATATTTCGCCTGCACATCGCGTATCGTTTCCAGCCGGTCCCGGTGCAGCGATTTCCCCGACAGGAAACCGAATTGCGCCACCTTGCCAAATTCATTGCCGTCACTACCTGGCTTGCCGGACAAATCAAATCCGCCGTGGGTTTCCACTTTCCTGAACAAGGCCCGCACCCGTTCCCGGTCGCCGTCCAGCAAATCGTGGATAAAGCGTTCGAAGTTCGAGGCCTTGCTGATATCCATGCTGGGACTGGTGGTGTGATAGGTCTCGGCCGGCTTGCGCACCCGATATACGCCGCTGCGGAAAAACTCATCCAGCACATCATTTTCATTGGTCGCGGCGATCAGTTTGTCGATCGGCAAACCCATCATGCGCGCAATATGGCCGGCGCAGATATTGCCGAAATTTCCAGACGGCACAGTGAACGATACTTTTTGATCGTTGCTTTCGGTCGCTGCCAGGTAGCCGCGGAAGTAATACACGACTTGCGCGACGACGCGCGCCCAGTTGATCGAATTGACGGTCCCGATTTTCTGGCGGTTCTTGAATTCGAGATCGTTCGAAACCGCCTTGACCATATCCTGGCAATCGTCGAACACGCCCTCGATCGCGATATTGAAAATATTCGGGTCTTGCAGGCTGAACATCTGGGCAGTCTGGAACGCGCTCATTTTCCTGTGCGGCGACAGCATGAATACGCGAATGCCCTTCTTGCCGCGCATCGCATATTCAGCCGCGCTGCCGGTGTCGCCGGACGTCGCGCCAAAAATATTCAGTTCCGCATCCTGTTTGGCGAGCGTGTACTCGAACAGGTTGCCGAGCAGTTGCATCGCCATATCCTTGAATGCCAGGGTCGGCCCGTTGGAAAGGGCCTGCAATATCAGTGCGGCGCCATTCTTTTCCTCGAGCACCCGCAGCGGCGTGATCTTCCCGGCATCTTCACCGTCGCGCGCATTGCGATATACCTCGGCGGTGTAGGTCTTGCGAGTGAGCGCCTTCAGGTCGTCGTCCGGAATATCGGTCGCGAATTTCCTGAGGATTTCCAGTGCCAGATCGGCATAGGACAGCTTGCGCCAGGCGTCGAGTTCGGCGCCGCTCACCTGCGGATATTCAGCCGGCAGATACAGGCCGCCATCGGGCGCAAGGCCGCCAAGCAGGATCTCGGAAAAAGACTGGGGAGCGGCCTGGCCGCGGGTCGAAATATATTGCATGTGCTTAGCTCAATTCTTCCAGCCGGATCCGGGTGATCTTGCCGACCACGGTCGGCAAGGCCTCGATTTTGGCAATCGCCGCATCCACATTCTTTTCCTGGGTTTGATGCGTCAACATGATGATATCGGTCTGGGTCTCGCCTTCGGCCGGTTCCTTTTGCAGCATCGCATCGATCGAAATCGTCGCGTCGGCCAGGATGCCGGTCACGCTGGCCAGCACGCCGAGTTTGTCAGCGACGCGGATGCGCAGGTAATAACTGGTTGTCACTTCCGACATTGGCAGGATCGGCGTATCCGACATCGCATCCGGCTGGAAAGCCAGGTGCGGCACCCGGTGTTCCGGGTCGGCCGTCGCCAGACGGGTAATGTCGACCAGGTCGGCGATCACCGCCGACGCAGTCGGTTCGGCGCCTGCGCCCTTGCCGTAATAGAGCGTGGCGCCAACGGCGTCGCCCTGCACCAGCACCGCGTTCATCGCGCCCTCGACATTTGCGATCAGGCGCTTGGCTGGGATCAGCGTCGGGTGCACCCGCAGTTCGATCCCGTTCGGCGTGCGCCGCGTGATGCCGAGCAGTTTGATTCGATATCCCAGTTGTTCGGCATAACGGATGTCGGTCGCGTCGAGCCGGCTGATGCCTTCCACATACGCCTTGTCGAATTGCACCGGTATCCCGAATGCGATGGCCGACATGATGGTCGCCTTATGCGCCGCATCAACGCCTTCGATATCGAAGGTCGGATCGGCTTCGGCATAGCCGAGACGCTGCGCTTCTTTCAGCACCGTGTCGAATGAGAGACCCTTGTCGCGCATTTCGGACAGGATGAAATTGGTGGTGCCGTTGATGATCCCTGCAATCCATTGAATCCGATTGGCAGTCAGGCCTTCACGCAGCGCCTTGATGATCGGGATGCCGCCGGCAACGGCGGCTTCGAAGGCGACCATCACGCCCTTCTCCTGCGCCGCCTTGAAAATTTCGGTGCCGTGCAGCGCCAGCAGCGCCTTGTTCGCGGTCACCACGTGCTTGCCGTTGGCAATCGCTTTCATTACCAGGTCCCTGGCAATGCCATAGCCGCCGATCAACTCGACCACGATATCGATATCCGGATTGGCCACCACCAGGTTGGCATCACTCACCACTTCGCATTGGCCGCCGGTCAATTCGCGGGCGCGTTCCACGTTCAGGTCGGCGACCATCGCAATTTCAATCCCGCGGCCGGCGCGGCGCATGATCTCTTCCTGATTGCGTTTAAGGACGTTGAATGTGCCGGCGCCAACCGTGCCGATGCCGAGTAAGCCTACTTTAATCGATTTCATAATTTCACAAAAATTTAACGCATCTGGGGGATTCCGGCTTGCGCCGGAATAAAATTATCAAGCGGTGCCGTGCCGTTTGCGGTAGCCGTCAAGGAAGCGCGCGATCCGGCCGACCGCGTCGGTCAGGTCATCGGTATTGGGCAGGAACACGACGCGGAAGTGATCGGTAGTGGGGCAATTGAAGCCGGTGCCCTGCACGATCAGGACCCGCTCCTGGTCCAGCAATTCATACGCGAACTGCTGATCATCCTGTATCGGGTACATGACCGGGTCGAGCCGCGGGAACATGTAGAGCGCCGATTTCGGCTTGACGCATGTTACGCCCGGAATAGCCGTCAGCAGGCGATGCGCCAGGTCGCGCTGCCGCAGCAGCCGGCCGCCCTCCCCAACCAGGTCATTGATACTCTGGTATCCGCCGAGCGCTGTCTGGATCGCATACTGGCCCGGCGCATTGGCGCACAGGCGCATCGAGGCCAGCATGTTCAGTCCTTCGATGTAATCCTTCGCATGTTTCTTTTCGCCCGACACCACCATCCAGCCAGCCCGATAGCCGCAGGAACGGTAATTTTTCGACAAGCCGTTGAAGGTAATGAACAGCACGTCATCGGCCAGCGACGCCAGCGAGGTATGCGTCGCGCCGTCATACAGCACCTTGTCGTAGATTTCATCGGCAAATACGATCAGCTGATGCTCGCGCGCCAACGCGACGATCTGCTGCAGCAACTCGACCGGGTATAACGCGCCGGTCGGATTATTCGGATTGATGACGACGATCGCGCGCGTATTCGAATTGATTTTCTTGCGAATGTCTTCGATGTCCGGGAACCATCCGGCCTGCTCGTCGCAGACATAATGCACCGGGTTGCCGCCGGACAGGCTGACCGCCGCCGTCCACAATGGATAATCGGGTGCCGGCACCAGGACTTCGTCGCCGCTGTTGAGCAGCGCATTCATGCTCATGACGATCAGTTCCGATGCGCCGTTGCCGAGATAGACATCGTCGATCGTCACGCCGGCAATCCGCTTTTCCTGCGTGTAATGCATGACTGCCTTGCGCGGCGCGAACAGACCTTTGGAATCGGTATAGCCCGACGCATTCCCCATATTGCGGATCATGTCCTGCACGATTTCTTCAGGCGCGTCGAACCCGAACACGGCCAGATTGCCAATGTTCAATTTAATGATCTTGTGGCCGTCTTCTTCCATTTGCCTGGCTTTTTCCAGGACCGGCCCGCGGATGTCGTAGCAGACATCCGCCAGTTTCCTTGATTTTTGGATCTGTCGCACGGGTATAATCCCTTGTGGTTTTAGTGCACAATGACGGTCATAATGTTGCACCGCCATAAAGGGTCCATTTTGCCGAATGCGCTGCGAATTATCAATCGATAACGCTTGCATCGTACGGAAATCATTACAATGCTGCTCCTTTGGCAGTTTTTTTGGAGAAATTCGCCGCTTTCCGGCGGAGCAAAAGGTCATGAAGCTACACACCACTTCTACTCAACAGTATCAAACTGTTACGGCGTACGACGAAACCGGCGTCGAAATCAATGCCGTTCGTTATACCGACAGCCTGTTGGTATTGCCTGAAGCCACGCCGGCTCCCTGGCCGGTCACCTCATTCGATACGCTCACCGCAGCCAATTTCGAGCAGATCGGCGCAACCAGCCCGGACGTGGTGATTCTCGGAACCGGGCAGCGCCAGCGCTTCGTGCATCCGAAGCTGATCACTGCCCTTACCGGGCGCCGGATCGGCGTCGAATCCATGGACAACCAGGCCGCCTGCCGCACCTATAATATCCTGATGGCGGAAGGCCGCAAAGTCGCGCTCGCTTTGATCATTGAAGCGTCGGCGCCGGCGGCATGAGCGATTTGCGCAGGTCAAAACCGTTGGTCCTGGTTCTGTTGCTGGCCTTTTGCTTCGCCTGGTTCTATGTGCTTGATGCGCGCACGCTGGTGCCCACTGATGAGGGCCGTTATGCCGAAATGGCGCGTGAAATGGCGGCGACCAATGACTGGATCACGCCTCGCCTGAACGGCATCAAGTATTTCGAAAAGCCGCCCCTCCAAACCTGGATGAATGCGCTGACGTTCAAGGCGTTCGGCCTGGGCGAGTGGCAGGCCCGCCTGTGGACCGGCCTGTGCGGCCTGTTCGGTGTCGCATTGGTGGGCTACACAGGACGGCGGGTTTTCAACCGGCGGGCCGGATTTACCGCGGCGGCGGTGCTGGCGTCGAGTTTTTACTGGACCGCGATGTCGCAGATGAATACCCTCGACATGGGCCTCGCGGCGATGATGACTCTGGCCCTGTGCGGATTGCTGCTGGGGCAACGCAATGGAGCCGCCCCGCGTCAACGGCGGAAGTGGATGCTGGCATGCTGGGCCGGCATGGCGCTGGCGGTGCTGTCCAAGGGATTGATCGGCGTGGTGTTGCCGGGCGCGGTGCTGGTGCTGTACATGCTGCTGGCGCGTGATCGGGCAATCTGGAAGCGGCTTTATTTCGGACCAGGGCTGCTGGTTTTTTTCACAATTGCGGCGCCATGGTTTGTGCTGGTATCGCTGGCCAATCCGGAATTCCCATCTTTCTTCTTTATCCATGAGCACTTGCAGCGTTTTACCAGCACGGTGCATCACCGGGCCGGTCCGTGGCATTACTTCATCCCGTTCCTGCTGCTCGGCATTGTTCCATGGCTTGGCGTCCTGGCGCAAAGCCTGTGGGCCGCGCGCCGCCGGGAAGGCGACGGCTTTCAGCCTAAAACCCTGTTGCTGATCTGGGCCGGATTCATTTTCTGCTTCTTCAGCATTTCCGGCTCGAAGCTGCCATCGTATATATTGCCCATCTTTCCAGCGCTTGCGCTGTTGATCGCATGCTACCTGGAACAGGCATCGCACAAGGCCGTCATTGCCTCGGCAGGGGTGCTTGCGCTGCTGGGAGCCGTCGGCCTGGTTTACTTGCCCAACATGCCGCCCATGGGCCGCGACCCTTTTTCGGCGCCCCTGTACGCGGGCTATGCGCAGTGGGGCATCGCGGCGGCTGGCATTGCTCTTGCCGGCAGCCTGGCCAGTATCGGCCTGGCGCGCCATCGCAAGCAATTGGCAATCCTGCTGCTAGCCGGCAGCAGCGTTGCCGGCAGCCTGCTGCTGCTGCTCGGGCATGAACCGTTCGGCCGCTATTCGTCAGGCATAGCCTATGTGCCGGCCATCCGGGCCGAGTTGACGCCGCAGACACCGCTGTATGCGGTCGGCCGCTACGAGCAGGTGCTGCCGTTCTATCTCGAGCGGACCATGACGCTAGTGGAGCATGCCGATGAAATGGAATTCGGGGTCAAGCAGCAACCGCATTTGTGGATACCGACGCGCGAAGCATTTATCGAGCAATGGACCGCCGATCGCAGCGCTGGGAAAAAATCCCTGGCGATCCTCGGCCCCGTGGTATACGAAGACTTTTTAAAACTCGGCGTGCCGATGCGCGTCATCGCAAAAGATCCGCGGCGCGCTATTGTGGCCAACGACCCGGTCCCCGCCAACGATCCCTCCAGAACGGCAACGACACGATGAATTTGACGACTTTCGGCTTTATCTTTACCGGCATCTGCCTGAATGCTCTGGCCCAGTTGCTGCTCAAGGCGGGCACCAACGCGGTCGGCGCAATTCACCTGAACCAGGAAAACTGGTTCGACACCGGGGTACAACTGGCAAGCCAGCTGCCGATCCTCGGGGGGGTGACGTGTTATGTGATTTCACTGGTGGTCTGGATCATCGGCTTGTCGCGAGTCGACGTGACGATCGCGTATCCGTTGCTGTCGCTTGGTTACATTTTCAATGCGTTCGGGGCCTGGTATTTTTTAGGGGAAACGCTTTCAACGCAACGTCTGCTGGCGATCGGTGTCATCATTATCGGCGTTGCCCTGCTGGCCCGGAGCTGAATAAAAGTATGTTCCAGATGATTCCGACGCACGCCTTTCAAGTCTGCCTTTTATGCATGCAATTCATTCGGTGACCCGCTCATGACATCAGCCTTCCTGCCCTTTTCAAAACCGACCATCGATGAGGCGACCATCAGCGCCGTGGCCGAGGTACTGCGTTCCGGCTGGATTACCAGTGGCCCCAAGGTCCAGGCGTTCGAAGCGATGCTGTCGGAATACTTCGGCGGCCGCCCGGTGCGCACGTTCAATTCCGGCACGTGCACCATGGAAATCGCATTGCGGGTCGCCGGCATCGGACCCGGCGATGAAGTCATTACCACGCCGATTTCGTGGGTTGCCACCGCCAATGTGATTATCGAGGTCGGCGCCACGCCGGTATTCGCGGATATCGATCCGGTGACGCGCAACATCGACCTCGACCGGCTCGAAGCCGCAATCACGCCGCGCACCAAGGCGCTGTTGCCAGTCTACCTTTCCGGGCTGCCGGTCGATATGGACCGGCTGTATGCGATTGCAGCCAAGCATAATCTCCGCGTCATCGAAGACGCCGCGCAAGCGATCGGATCAAGCTGGAACGGCAAGCCGATCGGATCTTTTGGCGATCTGGTGTCTTTCAGTTTTCAGGCCAACAAGAACATCACGACAGCCGAAGGCGGCTGCCTCGTGCTCAATAATGCCGACGAAGCGCGGCTGGCCGAAAAATACCGCTTGCAGGGCGTGACGCGCAGCGGTTTCGACGGCCTGGATGTCGATGTATTGGGCGGAAAGTTCAACATGACCGATATTTCCGCCGCCATCGGCCTGAACCAGTTCCCGCTGCTCGAAGCGTTCACCGCAAAACGCCGCGCATTGGCGAAGCGTTACTTTGCCGCGTTCGGCCTGGCATTCGAAGCGACGACCGGCGCACAGCTGCCGCCGGCAAACTTTGAAAATTCGAACTGGCACATGTTCCAGCTCGTGTTGCCAAATCACATCTCCCGCGCCGATTTCATGGCCGCCATGAAGGATCATCAGATCGGAATCGGCTACCACTATCCGGCTATTCACTTGCTGACGCTCTACCGCGAGCGCGGCTTCAGGGAAGGCATGTTCCCCATCGCAGAAGCGGTCGGACGCCGGATCGTTTCCCTGCCGATGTTCGCAGCCATGGATGAAACCGATGTGGATCGCGCGGTGAGCGCGGTAAAATTGGTTTTACAATAAAACGCGGCGCTCGATGAATCCTGAACTTTCCATCGTCATTCCGGTATATAACGAAGAGGCGGGCCTGGCCAAGCTGTTCGAGCGCCTCTATCCGGCCCTCGACGCGCTTGGGATGCGCTATGAGATCCTGTTCGTGAACGACGGCAGCCGCGACCGGTCCCCTGAAATTCTTGCCGACCAGTTCCGGGCTCGCCCCGACGTGACCCGGGTCGTTCTATTCAATGGCAACTATGGGCAGCATATGGCCATCCTGGCCGGATTCGAAGCGACCCGTGGCGACATCGTGGTCACTCTCGACGCCGACCTGCAAAACCCACCGGAAGAAATCGGCAAGCTGATTGTCAAGATCCGCGAGGGTTATGACTATGTCGGGTCGGTCCGGCGCGAACGGCAAGACTCGGCATGGCGCACGCATGCCTCGAAAATAATGAACCGTTTCCGGGAACGGGTCACCCATATCAAGATGACGGACCAGGGCAATATGCTGCGCGCGTACGGCCGCAACGTCATCGATCTGATCAACCAGTGCAGCGAAGTCAACACCTTCATTCCGGCGCTGGCGTACACTTTTTCCCGCAATCCGACCGAGATCATGGTGGAACATGAAGAGCGCGCGGCGGGCGAATCGAAGTACTCGTTTTACAGCCTGGTGCGCCTTAACTTTGATCTGATCACCGGTTTTTCGCTGGTGCCGCTGCAATGGTTTTCGATGCTGGGCATCGGATTGTCATTTCTGTCGGCGATGCTGTTTCTGTTGCTGATGGTCCGCCGCTTCATCGTCGGCGCCGAGGTGCAAGGCGTGTTCACGCTATTTGCGATCACTTTTTTCCTGATGGGGGTGATCCTGTTCGGAATAGGACTGGTCGGCGAATATGTGGGCCGTATTTATTCGCAAGTGCGGGGACGCCCGCGCTACGTCGTTCAGACCGTGCTGCAACAAATGCCCGAGCCGGCCGTGCGACCGGCGGCCCTGCCACATGCCGCCGATCCCGCGGCGAGGCGCCACTGATGCGCGCGGTCGTTTTTGCTTACCATAACGTCGGAGTGCGCTGCCTGAAGGTATTGCTGGCGCGCGGCATTGATGTCGCACTGGTGGTGACGCATCACGATAATCCTTCCGAAACCATTTGGTTCGAGTCGGTTGCCGCACTTTGCGCAGAGCACGGCATCCCCGCCATCATGCCGGCCGATCCCGACACACCGGAATTGCATGCCCAGGTGCGGGCGGCCCGGCCAGACTGGATTTTCAGCTTTTATTATCGCCATATGCTGCCGGCTGCGCTGCTTTCGCTGGCACCCCGGGGCGCCTACAATATGCATGGTTCGCTGCTGCCGCGCTATCGTGGCCGCGTCCCCGTCAATTGGGCCGTTCTACACGGCGAGACCGAAACCGGGGCCACGCTGCACGAAATGATCGCCAGACCCGATGCCGGCGCAATCGTTGCGCAGACCGCGGTGCCGATCCTGCCGGACGATACCGCATTCGAGGTGTTCGGCAAACTCACCGTCGCGGCGGAAAAAACCTTATGGGATGTGTTGCCGGCGATGCTGGCCGGCCAGGCGCCGAGATTGCCGAACGATTTGGCGAACGGCAGTTATTTTGGCGGCCGCAAGCCGGAGGACGGCCGTATCGACTGGACCGCGCCGGCGCATGCCATCTATAACCTGCATCGTGCGGTAGCGCCGCCCTACCCCGGCGCCTGGACTGTGCTGGCGGGAACCAGGCTGGTGATCGCCAGGGCGCGCCTGTCGCCCCAAGCCTGGCCCGATTTGCCACCGGGCCTGACCGTGGTGAATAATTGCATTATCGGCGTAGGCGGCGATCACAGAGCGCTGACGATTCATCAATTGCTGGCAGACGGGCAAACCCTGTCCCCGGTACAGTTGCAGGCGATGCTGGCAGCTGGCGGCGATCTCGCCCGGCGACGATCCGATTGCTAACCTCATGCATTTCATATTTCGATAAAGCGAGCCTCATGAAAAAAGTCCTCATCCTCGGTGTTAACGGTTTCATCGGCCACCATCTGTCTAAGCGCATTCTCGAAACCACGGACTGGCATGTGTATGGCATGGACATGATGTCCGACCGCGTCACCGATCTGATCGAGAATGACGAGTACAAGTCCCGTATGCATTTTTTCGAGGGCGATATCACGATCAACAAAGAGTGGGTCGAGTACCATGTCAAGAAATGCGACGTGATCCTGCCGCTGGTGGCAATTGCCACGCCGTCGACCTATGTCAAGGAGCCGCTGCGGGTGTTCGAGCTCGATTTCGAAGCCAATCTGCCGATCGTCCGCTCGGCGGTCAAGTATGGGAAGCACCTGGTGTTCCCATCCACTTCCGAAGTGTATGGCATGTCGCAGGATGATGATTTCGACCCGGCCGAATCGAACCTGGTGTACGGCCCGATCAACAAGCCTCGCTGGATTTACGCCTGTTCAAAGCAACTGATGGACCGCGTGATCTGGGGCTATGGCATGGAACAGGGCTTGAACTTCACATTGTTCCGTCCGTTTAACTGGATCGGGGCCGGACTCGATTCGATTCATACCGCAAAAGAAGGCAGCTCTCGCGTTCTGACCCAGTTCTTCGGTCACATCGTACGCGGCGAAAATATTTCGCTGGTCGACGGCGGTCAGCAAAAGCGGGCGTTCACCTATATCGATGACGGCATCGATGCGCTGATCAAAATCATCGCCAACAAAAATGATGTCGCGAGCGGCAAGATCTACAACATCGGCAACCCGATCAACAATTACTCGATACGCGAGCTCGCTACGATGATGCTGGCGCTGGCGTCTGAATATCCCGAGTATGCCGAGGCGGCAAAAAACGTTTCACTGGTCGAAACCACGTCGGCGACCTACTACGGCAAGGGCTACCAGGACGTGCAGAACCGGGTGCCGAAGATTACCAATACCTGCGAAGAGCTTGAATGGCACCCGCGCGTATCGATGGCCGATGCCTTGCGCAATATATTCGATGCGTATCGCGGACAGTTCGCCGAAGCGCGGGCATTGATGGAGTGATCGTTGCCGCTACTTACGCTTAAAGTCGACGTCGATACCTATCGCGGCACGCGCGAAGGTGTGCCGAATCTGGTGCGCCTGTTGCGGCAGCACGGCGCCAATGCGACTTTTCTTTTTTCGCTGGGCCCCGATCATACCGGCTGGGCGTTGCGGCGCGCGTTGCGTCCGGGTTTCTTCCAGAAGGTTTCACGCACCTCGGTGCTGGAACACTATGGCTTGAAAACGTTGATGTACGGCGTGCTGCTGCCGGCGCCCGACATCGGCATCGAGTGCGCCGCTGAAATGCGCGCCGTGCAAGACGCCGGCTTTGAATGCGGCATCCATACCTGGGATCATGTCGTATGGCAGGACCGGGTGCGCTCGCGCGATGCCGACTGGACCGCAAACCTGATGCGGCAGGCGTACCGGCGCTACACCGATATCTTCGGCCGCCCGCCGCAGACGCATGGGGCTGCAGGCTGGCAAATGAATGAGCACGCGTTTGCGCAGCTTGACGCATTCGGGCTGCGTTATGCATCGGACGGCCGCGCCCGGCTGTCCAATGACGGCTCGCTAGCCGATCCCAAAGCCGGGCCCTACCGGGTCAGCATGGCCGGCAAGACGCAAGCCTGCATCCAGTTGCCGACCACGTTGCCGACGCTCGATGAATTGCTCGGCCGTCGGATCGGCGGCGTGACCATCGACGAGTCGTCGATCGCCGGCTTTCTGCTCGAACTGACGCGGACGCCGCGCGATCATGTTTTTACCCTGCATGCCGAACTTGAAGGACAAAAACTTGCCCCCATATTAAAACAATTGATTATTGGTTGGCAGCGCCAGGGCTATGAACTGGCTTCGATGTCCGACTATTTTCAAAAAGTGAAAAATGAGACCCTTCCGGGTTATCCTGTCACCTGGGGCGTGCTGCCTGGGCGCTCGGGGGAACTTATTGTTCAATAATTTTGCGCCGGCAAGGTTCTGATGTTGCAAGCGCCTCGGCTGCACAAGCTCGAAGTTGCCACTAAAAATTTATATATCCATAAAATGGATCTGGAGAATGCTGTGGTAGAAAGCCGCCCTGAACTGAACCAGATAATCTCCGATTTTTCTGCTCCGATGACCAGCGACAAGCTGTTCAAGCTATCAGATTTTAAGGGGAAGAATCTGGTCCTGTATTTTTACCCAAAGGACAATACCCCTGGCTGTACTACCGAAGGTTTGCGGTTTCGCGATTTATATCCTGATTTTCAGCAAGCAAATACAGAGATTTTCGGCATCAGCCGCGACAGCCTGCGGTCACACGAAGGTTTCAAGGCAAAACTGGAGTTGCCGTTTGAGCTGATTTCCGACCCGGATGAGACAGTTTGCGCGTTATTCGACGTGATTAAAGTCAAAAACATGTATGGTAAGCAAGTGCGGGGCGTTGACCGGTGTACTTTTGCCATTGACGGTAACGGCCGTTTGGTGAAAGAATGGCGTGGAGTGAAAGTGCCCGGGCATGTTGATGAAGTGCTCGAATTTATGAAGGCTATTGATTAATTCGCTCATCCCATTGAATTCACAAAGAAATTTTTATATCAGGCCGTTAGCAGAAAAGGAGCAACCCTTTTCCATAACGGCTTTTTGTATTCTGCGATTCAATAACCTCGGCAAACTCAGCAAACGCTGCGTCTCCACCGCGCTCCAACCCATTTCTTCGTTCGTCAACCTTCCGGGTCCGGTTCCTGTTCTCATCCAAGACCAGACCGTCCCGAATTTACCTGAATTGAGGTCCTGATGCCCCTGCCAAAATTGCCGACGAAGCCCGCCGCACTCCTGTCTCCGAGCGATTATCCGAAGGCGGATCCGGCCAAGCCGCTCAAGCCTTCGATCACCTTACTTGAACCCTCCGCCGGCAAGAGTGAAGCCGCACCGGCCGCATGGGCAAAAACGGCCGACAAAGCGCCCGCTGAAAAGCCGCGCGCGGCCAAGCCTTTGAAGGCGGTGGACCTGCGCGCGAAATCGAGCACCAGCCGTGCCGCCGACAAGTCGGGCTCGTCGAAGCTGTTTGTCCTCGACACTAACGTATTGATGCATGACCCGACATCGCTGTTCCGGTTTGAGGAACATGATGTGTATCTTCCGATGATGACGCTGGAAGAGCTGGACGACCACAAGAAGGGCATGTCCGAAGTCGCCCGCAATGCGCGCCAGGTATCGCGCTCGCTCGATGCGCTGGTGGCCAACATCGATGACAACGCCATCGACAATGGCATTCCCCTGGCCAAACTGGGTAACAAGGACGCCAAGGGCCGCTTGTTCTTCCAGACTGCGCTGCATAACGCCGTCGTGCCGGAAGGCTTGCCTGAAGGTAAAGCCGACAACCGCATTCTCGGCGTGGTGCGTGCGCTTGAAGAGCAGCATCCGGGCCGTGCGATCGTCCTGGTGTCCAAGGACATCAATATGCGGGTCAAGGCGCGCGCGCTGGGCTTACCGGCCGAAGAGTATTTCAACGACCATGTGCTGGAAGATACCGACCTGCTGTACTCGGGCATCATGCAGTTGCCGGATGATTTCTGGAACAAGCATGGCAAGGGCATGGAGTCCTGGCAGGAAAGTAAAAACGGAACAGGTTATACCTATTACCGTATCAGCGGCCCTCTGGTGCCGGCCATGCTCGTCAACCAGTTCGTGTACATGGAGCCGAAGAATGGCGAGGCTTCTTTCTATGGCCACGTCACGCAGATCAATGGCAAGACCGCCGTAATCCGGACCTTGCGCGATTACGGCCATGCCAAGAACAGCGTGTGGGGCATCACGGCCCGCAACCGCGAACAGAATTTCGCGCTGAACCTGCTGATGGATCCCGAGTGCGATTTCGTCACCCTGCTCGGCCAGGCCGGCACCGGCAAGACCCTGCTGGCGCTGGCGGCGGGTCTGACCCAGGTGCTGGAAACAAAAACCTACAATGAAATCATCGTCACCCGGGTCACGGTGCCGGTCGGTGAAGACATCGGTTTCCTGCCAGGCACGGAAGAAGAAAAAATGTCGCCATGGATGGGTGCATTCGACGACAACCTGGAAGTGCTGAACAAGTCGGACAGCGATGCCGGCGAGTGGGGCCGGGCGGCGACCCAGGACTTGATCCGCTCGCGGATCAAGATCAAGTCACTCAACTTCATGCGCGGCCGCACCTTCGTCAATAAATACCTGATCATCGACGAAGCGCAAAACCTGACGCCGAAGCAAATGAAGACACTGGTCACGCGCGCCGGTCCGGGCACGAAGATCATCTGTCTCGGCAATATCGCGCAGATCGATACGCCCTATCTGACTGAAGGCTCAAGTGGATTGACCTATGTGGTGGACCGGTTCAAAGGCTGGGGCCACAGCGGCCATGTAACGCTGGCGCGCGGCGAGCGCTCACGCCTGGCCGATCATGCGAGCGAAGTGCTGTAACGCCTGAACGCCTGCCGGCGCGGATTGTCCGCGCCCGAAAAAAAGAGCCTGCCTGATCGACATCAGGCAGGCTCTTTTCACATGGCAGCCAATAGAGCGGTTTGCTTCTTACATGATCATGGTTCCGATCCACCAGGCGATCGCCGCCACGAACGCGGAGGCGGGAATCGTGAAGATCCATGCCCACACGATATTTCCGGCCACACCCCAGCGTACCGCAGACATTTTTTTCGACGCGCCGACGCCAACAATTGCGCCGGTGATGGTATGCGTTGTCGATACCGGGATTCCCATCGCGGTTGCCAGGAACAGCGTGATCGCGCCACCAGTTTCGGCGCAGAAGCCGCCGACCGGCTTGAGCTTCGTGATTCTCTGCCCCATCGTCTTGACGATGCGCCAGCCGCCGAACAGGGTACCGAGGCTGATGGCGGTATAACAGGAGATGACCACCCATATCGGCAAGGGGTCGCTGGTGGTGCTGACGCCGGCGGCGATCAGCAGCATCCAGATGATGCCCATGGTTTTTTGCGCATCGTTGCCGCCGTGCCCCAGGCTATACATCGAGGCCGACACCAATTGCATGCGACGGAACCATTTGTCCACCCTGCGCGGTGTCGAGCGCACGAAAATCCATGACACCAGGACCATCATGATCGAGCCGAATATAAAGCCGAGCAACGGCGACAGCACGATAAAAAGGATGGTCTTGATCAGGCCGGATGCAATCAGCGAACCTGTGCCGGCCTTGGCTACCGCGGCGCCGACCAGCCCGCCGATCAGGGCATGTGACGACGACGATGGAATTCCGTAGTACCAGGTCAGCAGATTCCACGCGATTGCGCCGACCAGGGCGCCAAACACGACATAGTGATCGATGACGGACGGATCGATCGTGCCCTTGCCGATGGTGGTCGCGACCTTCAGCTGGAACACCAGGATCGCGACGAAGTTGAATGCCGCAGCCATGGCGACCGCCGTGTGCGGCTTGAGCACGCCGGTCGAGACGACGGTCGCAATGGCATTCGCGGCGTCGTGAAATCCATTCATGAAATCAAATATCAGCGCCAGCGCGATGAGAAATGCCAGGACGTAGATGCTGAAGCGGAGAGTTTCCATGCTATTTTTTCTATCAACTCAAACTGATATGGTGAGGCGCGAACAGGATGAAGCGCAAACAAGGGGCAAGGAGCGGGGGCATCGAGACGCGCGGCCGCGGCCGCGCGTCTGAACGGTCAGGCATTCTCGACGATAATGCCTTCCAGGATATTGGCGACGTCTTCGCAACGATCGGTGACGGTTTCAAGAATTTCGTAAATCGCCCTGAGCTTGATGAGATTGCGAACATCCGGTTCATCGCGGAACAGCTTGGACATCGCGGCGCGCATCACGTGGTCGGCGTCCGATTCGAGCCGGTCGACTTCCGCGCAGATATCGAGAATCTCACGCGAGTTATCCATGCTATGCAATAGCGATACCCCGGCTTTGACTTTTTCGGTGCAGGCCAGGCACAGCTCGGCAAGGCGTTTTGCTTCCGGCGTAATGGCCTTGATGTCGTACAGCGAAATGGTCTGCGCGGCATCTTCGAGCAAGTCAAGGATATCGTCCATGCGCGTTATCAGTTGATGGATGTCATCACGATCAAGCGGGGTGATGAAGGTCTTGTGCAACGCTTCCAGGGTATTGTGGGTAACCTTGTCGGCCTGCTTTTCAATGCCTTCGATCGCATGCACGCGATTTTCCAGATCGTCGAAATTGGTCATCAGCGCAACCATTTCCTTGGCGCCCTTGACGCACAGGTCGGCATGCTGGTTGAAGAGTTCAAAGAATTTGCCCTCGGTGGGCATCAGTCGTCCAAACATGATCGCTCTCTCTCAAGTTAAAGCATCAAATCAATTTTCATATTGTGCCGCTTCTGCGGCCGCCGTGCTTGCCGTGCTCGCGCTGCGCTTGCCGGCTCAATTACACAGCGTAATGACAGCCGTCAATCACCTTGATATAGCGCCGCGTTGCCGGTGTAATTATCGAACTTGGTGTACTGGCCAAGGAAGGTTAACCTTACGCTGCCGATCGGTCCGTTACGCTGCTTGCCGATAATGATTTCCGCAGTACCCTTGTCCGGCGAATCCGGGTTATATACCTCATCCCGATAGATGAACAGGATCACGTCGGCATCCTGTTCAATTGCACCGGATTCGCGCAAGTCGGACATCACCGGGCGCTTGTTCGGGCGCTGTTCCAGTGAGCGGTTCAACTGCGACAAAGCAATGACAGGGCAGTTAAGTTCCTTGGCCAGCCCCTTCAGGCTACGGGAAATTTCCGAAATTTCAGTCGCGCGGTTTTCGCCGGACGAATTGGCCGACATCAGTTGCAGGTAGTCGATGATGATCAGGCCGAGCTTGCCGCACTGACGCGACAACCGGCGCGAACGGGCGCGCAATTCAATCGAATTAAGAGCCGGTGTTTCATCGATGTAGAGCTGCGCATCGTTCATTTTCTGGATTGCGTGGGTCAGCCGCGGCCAGTCTTCATCGACCAGGCGCCCGGTACGCAGGCGATGCTGGTCGAGACGTCCTACCGAGCCCAGCATACGCATCGCAAGCTGGGTCCCGCCCATCTCCATCGAAAACACGGCGACCGGCAATCCGCTTTCAATGGCGACGGTCTCGCCGATGTTGATCGAGAAAGCGGTTTTACCCATCGACGGACGACCGGCGACGATAATCAGGTCGCCCGGTTGCAGGCCCGAAGTCATCTTGTCGAGGTCAACGAAGCCGGTGGGCACGCCAGTAATATCGCTGGTGTTGTCGCGATTGTAGAGTTCATCGATACGTTCAACCACCTGCGTCAGCAAAGGCTGAATTTCCTGAAATCCTTGCGCGCCGCGCGCGCCCTCCTCCGCGATAGCGAAGATTTTCGACTCCGCTTCGTCCAGCATTTGCTTGACTTCCTTGCCCTGCGGATTAAATGCATTCCCGGAAATCTCGTCAGCCACCGTGATCAGCTTGCGCAAGACGCCGCGGTCCCGCACGATTTCGGCATAGCGGCGGATATTGGCCGCGGACGGGGTGTTTTGCGCCAGCGCATTCAGGTAGCTCAGGCCACCGCATTCTTCCGCCTTGCCGGTACCGGTCAACGATTCATACACGGTGATCACGTCGGCCGGCTTGGAATTATTGATCAGCTTGACGATGTGCTGGAAGATGATTCGATGGTCGTACCGGTAAAAATCTTCCTGGTTAACAAAGTCGGCGATCCTGTCCCAAGCCGCATTGTCCAGCAGCAAACCTCCTAATACGGATTGTTCTGCCTCGATAGAATGAGGTGGTACACGGAGGGCATCAAGTTGTGGATCAGCGCGGCTATTCATGGCGCGAATTATACCTGCTCACCCGCATCAACTGAATTCGCCAGGCTTGATAATTCAACTCTTTTTCAGAAGAAAGTAGACGTTGAGCAACTATTGGGTGCCAGACCGACATATTTAACGAAAAATAGACGTAAAAAAAGCCGGGAATCCCGGCTTTTTTATTGCATGCAGCTTTTTACTGACTTTACTGCATGGCGTGCTGCTTAAGCGTGCTCGCCCAATACCGCAACGGTCACTTCAACCACCACGTCGGTATGCAGTGCAACCGATACCGGATGATCGCCAACAGTCTTCACCGGGCCCTGCGGCATGCGAACCTGCGCTTTCTCAACCGGGAAACCTTGCTTGGTCAGCGCTTCAGCGATGTCGGCATTGGTAACGGAACCGAACAAGCGTCCATCGACACCGGCCTTTTGCGAAATCTGAACGGTCAGGCCATTCAGCTTTTCACCCTGGCCTTGTGCGGCGGTCAGCTTCTCATTGGCTGCCTTTTCCAGTTCGGCGCGCTTGACTTCAAATTCCGCCACCGCATTTGCCGTCGCACGACGGGCCATGCGCTTGGGGATCAGGAAGTTACGGGCATAACCATCCTTGACACGAACGACTTCACCGAGATTGCCGAGATTAACGACTTTTTCCAACAGAATGATTTGCATGTTTTTCTCCTATTTCCGTCGTCGATTACGCGTGGTGCAGATCAGTGTACGGCAACAGTGCGAGGTAACGCGCACGCTTGATCGCGGTATCGACCTGACGCTGGAAATGTGCCTTA
>JAQGMO010000123.1 GCA_028292315.1 Herminiimonas sp.
CACGACTGGCCGCCTGAATTTTCAACTTTTTAGGAATCACCCAAAGCGCGTATGAAGCCTTTAATATTTATTGATGGAGAAGCCGGCACCACAGGTCTGCAGATATTCAGCCGCCTGAAGGGGCGGACGGATATCCGTTTTCTCGCTTTGGACGAAAATGAAAGAAAAGATCCGGATCGCCGCTCAGAAGCAATTAATCATTGCGATTTGGCGATATTATGCCTTCCCGACATTGCGGCGAAGGAGGCGGTTTCGTTTGTGAAAAACCCATCTGTAAAAATCCTTGACGCGAGTTCTGCTCATCGAACTGTTGAAGGATGGGTTTATGGTTTCCCCGAGATGACGGAAGGTCAGCCTGATCGGATTTCTTCAGCCATGCGGGTGTCCAATCCCGGATGCTATCCAACTGGGGCCGTGGCGATTCTTCGTCCGCTTGTTGAAGCGGGCCTTATACCCGCCGACTATCCTGTTAGTGTTCATGCCATATCAGGCTATTCGGGTTCGGGAAAAAGCTTGATTGATGCATACGAAAACGAAGACAGCGCCAATTTCACCACGACTCCTTATCGGGGCTATGGTTTAAATCTTGAACACAAACATACCGCCGAAATTGAGAAAAAATCATCGTTGGCGTATCGACCGATATTTTTTCCGGCCTATGGGAAATATCGTCAGGGAATAGTGCTTACCATTCCAATCCACCTCAGACTCTTAAAACCGGGAGTAACGGCGGCGCATTTTCAACAGCACCTGGAATGGCATTACCGCTCTTCTAAATACATCAACGTGATTGAGCGGGACAAAGTGGAAGATATAACTGCCGTTGAGCCAGAAATATTAAACAATACCAACGACATGAACATCTATGTTTTTCATAATGCCAAGCATAATCAAGCCATGCTTGTTGCTGTGTACGATAACCTTGGAAAGGGAGCATCGGGCGCGGCGGTACAGAATATGAACATTATGTTGGGCCTTGAAGACGCAATATCGAATGTGAACTTAGCCGCATAATGGTATGTCCGCCGACCCGGCGCAGGAACCGTACGGTAAAGCCGTCCTGCCCCGTCAGTCGCCGGACGATCCCGATGGTGAAACGATCGAACCCGGCGCGGTCTGTCAATTTCCTGTAATCAGCGATCCGCGGGGCATCCAGCTCAATCCCTCGACCGTGCCTTTTGCCGGACGATACTCGCACCCGACCCAGCCGTCGTAGCCGAGTTCATCCAGCACGTCGAACAGATACGGATAATTGACTTCCCCGACATCAGGCTCATTGCGCGCCGGTACGCCCGCAATCTGGATATGTCCAACATGCTCAAGGTATTTCCTCGCCTTCATCGCGATATCGCCCTCGACAATCTGCACATGATAAAAATCCATCTGCACCTTCAGGTTGGGCGCGCCGACTTCTTCGCGGATTGCATGCGCGTCGGCCTGGGTATTCAGGAAATATCCCGGCATGTCCCGGCTGTTGATCGGCTCGATCAACAGCATGATGTCGTGCTTCGCCGTTTCAGCGGCGGCGTAGCGCAGGTTTTCGATATAGGTGGCACGGCATGCCTGCCGGTCGGCCTGTGCCGGCGGCAATCCAGCCATCGCGTGCAAACGCGGCGTACCGCATGCCGTGGCATAGGAAATCGCCTTCGCCACGCCGGCCCGGAACTCCGCTTCGCGGCCGGGCACGCAGGCGATGCCGCGTTCGCCGGCCGCCCAATCACCGGGCGGCATGTTAAAAAGCACGTTCTCAAGACCATGCTGTTTCAGTTGCGCGGCGATTTCTTCGGCGCTGTGCTCGTACGGGAACAGGAATTCGACCGCCTTGAATCCGGCCCGGGCAGCGGCTTCGAAACGCTGGATGAACGGCACTTCATTGAATTGCATGGTGAGATTGGCGGCGAATTTTGGCATGGCGGTTCCTGTTCAGGGATCAGTTGTCGAGATTGAATACGGTTTTAAGTTCGGCGATCTGTTCTTCATTGAGCACGCGCGGATTATGGCCGCGCAGCAGCAGGAACAGCTTGGCGGTTTCTTCCAGTTCTTCGGCCGCGTACAACGCCGCTTCCAGCGATTGCCCCGACACCACCGGGCCATGATTGGCGAGCAGTACCGCGCTATGCCTGCCCGCCAGACCGCGGATGGCATGGCCCAGTTCCGGGTCGCCCGGGCGATGGTAGGGAATCAACGGCAGTTTGCCAATTTTCATCACAAAGTAAGCAGTCAGCGCAGGAATGCAGTTGCATGGATCGAGGCCCGACATGCACGATACCGCCGCCGAATGTGTTGAATGCAAATGGACGATGGCGCCGGCCCCGGCGCGCTCTTCATACATTGCGCGATGCAGGAATGCTTCCTTGGACGGCGCATCGCCCGACACCAGCCTGCCTTGCCAATCGAGCTTCGAAAGCCGCACCGGGTCGAGCGCCCCGAGCGATGCGTTGGTCGGCGTAAGCAGCCAGCCATCGTCAAGCCGGACGCTGATGTTGCCACTGCTGCCTGCGGTCAGGCCGCGGTCGTGCAGGGATTTGCCGCAGCGGCAAATCTCTTCGCGCAAAGCGGATTCATTCATGGCAGCACGCTCCAGGCCTTGGCAAAGAAATCGACGCTGCCGAAATTGCCCGACTTGAGCGCAAGCGCCAGTGGCTTTTCGCCAAGGCTGGCCGTCCATGGCACGCCGGGATCGATTTGCGGCCCGATCCGCAAGCCGCTGACATTCAGCGCGGTAACGACCGCGCCGGAGGTTTCACCGCCGGCCACGATCAACCGTGCTACCCCCATCCCGACCAGGCCCTTGGCAACCGCGGCCAGCGCCTGTTCCACCAGGGCGCCCGCGCGTTCTACGCCGATCTCGGCCTGCACGCTCCTGACCTGCTCCGGAGCGGCAGTGGCGTACACCAGCACCGGCCCCTGGCCGACCAGCGGCGCCGCCCATGCCAGTGCGGCGCCGGCGACATCTTCTCCGGCGGCCAGCCGCAGCGGATCGACGGCGAACGCCGGGACACCGGTGCCGATCAGGTGCGCGACCTGGGCCTGGGTCGCGCTCGAACAACTGCCCGATACGATCGCCCGCAAGCCATCGACCGGCGGCAGCGCATCGGCGCCGGCTTGCGCGCCCAGCGAGCCGTCGTTGCGGAAATTCTGTGGCAATCCGAGCGCGATGCCGGAGCCCGCGGTCACCAGCGGCAAGTCGGCGATGGCGGCGCCGATTTCCAGCAAGTCATTGTTGGACGTCGCATCGACAATCGCGATTTCTATTCCTTGCCCACGCAAGGCCGCGATTTTTTCCCGGATCGCCGCGGCGCCGGCGGCGACGCTCACATGGTCGATCAGCCCGACCTTGCGCTGCGTCTGGCGCTGCAATACCCGGACCAGGTTGGCATCGGTCATCGGCGTCAGAGGATGGTGCTGCATGCCGCTTTCATTCAGCAGGGCGTCGCCGACGAACAGGTGGCCCTTGAAAATGGTGCGCTTGTTTTCCGGGAAAGCCGGGCAGGCGATGGTAAATCCGGTATCCAGCGCTGTCATCAACGCATCGGTCACGGGTCCGATATTGCCGCGCTCGGTTGAATCGAAGGTAGAGCAGTATTTGAAATAGAACTGGCGGCAGCCAGAATTTTGCAGCCAGCGCAGCGCAGCCACCGATTCGGCGACCGCCTCCCCGGCCGGCGACGTGCGCGACTTCAGCGCAACCACCACCGCATCGATATCCGGCGGCAGCGGCTGGTCCGGCACCCCGATCATTTGCACGGTGCGCATGCCGGCGCGCACCAGCATCCCCGCCAGGTCGGTGGCGCCGGTAAAGTCGTCCGCGATGCAGCCGAGGACGGGACGGGTCGGACGCGCGCTCACGGCTGCTTCCTTTCAGGTAGAGTAATGCCGGGGAAAATCTTGATCACGGCCGCGTCGTCCTCGGCGCCATGGCCGGCCGCGGCCGCGCTCAGGAACATCTGGTGCGCGGTGGCGGTCAAGGGCAGCGGAAACGATTCCTTGCGCGCCGAATCGAGCACGATGCCGAGATCCTTGATGAAGATATTAACGGCCGAGTGCGGCGTGTAGTCGCCGTCCAGGATATGCGGCACCCGGTTCTGGAACATCCATGAAGAGCCGGCGCTGTTGCTGATCACTTCGTACAGCGCGGCCGGATCGGCGCCGGCCTTGATCCCGAGCGCCATCGCTTCGGCGGATGCGGCGATATGCACGCCGGCCAATAACTGGTTGATCATTTTGACGGTGGAACCCTGGCCCGGCTCATCGCCGAGGCGGTAGAGTTTTGCCGCGATCGCATCGAACACGGGCTGGCACAGTTCAAAAGCGGCCGGATCGCCGGCGCTCATCACCGACAGTTCACCGGACGCCGCCTTGACAGCCCCGCCCGACACCGGCGCATCAATATTATGCAGTCCCATCGCCGTGAGCCGGGCGCCGAGCTGCACCGCAAACTCGGGCGCCACGGTGGCGCTGCTGATGACGACCGCGCCAGCCGGGAGCGCGCCGGCCGCACCGTTTTCACCAAACAGCACCGCATCGGTCTGCGCCGCATTGACCACCAGGATAATCACGATGCGCACTCGCGCCGCGAGCGCAGCCGGCGATTCGGCGGCGATGCCGCCGGCCGCGGCAAAACGATCGAGCGTCTCGCGCCGGACATCAAAGGCATGGACCTGGAATCCGGCGCGCAAAAGGGAAGCGGCGACGCCATAACCCATGGAGCCAAGTCCGATGACGCCGACCGCCGGTAATTGCGCTGCATTGGAATTTGCCATGAATGAAATTTTCCTGATAGGTGGAATAAAGGGAAAGGATTTATTTCGCGGGTGCGGGCAGGCTTTCCGGGTTCGGCCGAACCGGACCGGAGGTGGTAAGCCGCCGGCTCGCCATTTCCATATGGCGGCGCGCCGCATTCCGCGCCGCCTCCGGATTCTTGCGTGCGATCGCGTCGACCAGGGCATGGTGCTCGTCCAGCACCTGCTGCGCCATCTCCGCAGTTCGCGATTCCAGCGCGCGGGTCACGCACATGGCGCCGCGCAGGAACTGGCCCAGAAAATCCCACAACGATAAAAAATGCGGATTGTTGGTGGCACGCGCGATACTACGGTGAAACTCCATGTCGGCGTCAACGCCGTCGCGGCCAGCCGCGACATCGGCGGCTATGGTCTGCAAGGCTGCCCGGATATCGGCGAGCTGGCGGCTGTCGCAGCGTTCGGCCGCCAGCGCCGCGATTTCAGACTCAAGGCCTCGGCGCAACTCCACAATCTGCATGACACTATCGATCGAACCGGTCACCCCGGGGTCGATCCGAAATGGCGTATCGAGACCGATTTCGCGCACGTACAGGCCGCTACCTTGGCGCGATTCCACCAGCCCTTCCGACTTCAGGCGCGATACCGCTTCCCGTATTACCGTCCGGCTGACACCGAAGCGCCTGGCCATTTCCATTTCGGACGGCAGCCGTGATTTGGCGGGATAATCGCCATTACGGATCAGCTGCAACAGGGCGGCGGTTACCCGGTCCGGCATTTTGACCGGGTTGACCAGCGGCTCAACCCGAAATTCGGGTGGGTTCCTCATGTGCATTTCCCTGAGAGGGCTTCAAAAAAAAGCAGCAATATGTATTGTAATCATACAACTTTATAAAGTATGCTTCAATTGATAACTTAGGCTGCGCTGCCGGGCATGGCGTTCCATAATCCGCGCGCGTTCCAGCATGCCCATGGCGTCGTTGCACCGCGCTGTAATAAAGCTGCCCCGTCAACGGCGGTGCGCCAAGCCATGAACGTTTTGTCGGAGGCTTATCATCCAATGAGGGGAACATGCAGATACTGATCACCGGCGGCGCCGGTTTCCTGGGGGCGCGGCTCGCGCGCCAGCTTCTCAAGCGTAATACATTGTCGGATAGCGAAGGCAGGCAGCTGCCGATCAGCCGGATCACCCTGCTTGATGTGGTGGCGGCGCAAGGCTTCAACGACCCGCGCATCGAGGTAGTGACCGGCGACATCGCCGATCCGAAGGTGATCGAGGCGAATCTCGGACCCGATACCAGTTCGATATTTCACTTGGCGGCAGTGGTCAGCGGACAGGCAGAGGCGGATTTCGAACTTGGCATGCGGATTAATTTCGATGCCACCCGGCTCATACTGGAACGGGCGCGCAAGAATGACAATCGGCCTCGCATCGTATTCACCAGTTCCGTCGCAGTGTTCGGCGGCGCATTGCCGCCGCGGGTGCTGGACGAAACCGGCCTCGCGCCGCAAAGCTCCTATGGCGCGCAAAAGGTCATGGGGGAGTTGCTTATCACCGACTACAGCCGCAGAAATTTCATCGATGGCCGGGCGGTCCGCATGCCGACCGTCAGCGTCCGTCCGGGCTTGCCGAACAAGGCGGCGTCCAGTTTTGCCAGCGCTATCATCCGCGAACCGCTGAACGGTATCGAAGCGGTTTGCCCGGTTGCGCCGGAAACGCCGATGTGGCTGGTATCGCCGCGCACCGCAATCGAACACCTGATTCATGCGCATGAAATCGATGGCAGCCAGCTCGGGTTCAGCCGCGCGCTGAACTTGCCGGGCCTGGCGACGTCAGTAAGCGAGATGGTGGCGGCGCTGGAGCGGGTGGCGGGAGCCGAGGTCGTCAAACGCATTCGCTGGGAATCCGATCCGGCGATCCGCCGGATCGTCAATTCATGGCCCGGCGATTTCGTAACGGCGCGGGCCGACGCGCTCGGTTTCAGCCATGACGCCAGTTTTGATGCGATCATTCAGTCTCACATCGACGATGAAATGCAAGGCGTCATTCCCGGCAATTCAAAATAGGGCAGCTCATGTCAGCACAGCACTTCGTAGGCAACCGGCATGTGTCGGCAATTGCCGGCCAGGCCATTCCCGTCATTGACCCGTCCGACGGCGAGATTTACGCCGAAATCGCCCGCGGCGATGCGCAGGATATCGACTTCGCGGTGGAGACCGCGCGTACCGCATTCGAGGGCGAGTGGGGCGCAATGACGGCGGCGGAGCGCGGGCGCATGCTGCACCGGCTCTCGCAGGCGCTGACCGAGCGTCATGAAGAGTTTGCGCAAATCGAAGCGCGCGACTGCGGCAAACCATTGAAGCAGGCGCGCGCCGATGCCAGCGCGGTGGCGCGTTACTTCGAGTTTTATGCCGGCGCCTGCGAGCAGCTGCACGGCGAAACGATACCCTATCAATCAGGTTACACGGTGCTGACCCTGCGCGAGCCGTTCGGGGTGACCGGCCATATCATTCCATGGAATTATCCGCTGCAGATTTTCGGGCGCTCGGTTGGCGGCGCGCTTGCAGCCGGCAATACCTGCGTGGTCAAGCCGGCCGAAGATGGCTGCATGTCGCTGCTGCGGCTGGCGGAACTGGCTGCCGAGATCGGGTTTCCGGCCGGCGTGATCAATATCGTCACCGGATACGGCCATGAAGCCGGGGCGGCGCTGGTCTCGCATCGGGGCATCGATCATATTTCATTCACCGGTTCGCCGGAAGTCGGCAAACTCGTGGTGCAGGCGGCGGCCAACAATCATGTGCCGGTGACGCTGGAACTTGGGGGCAAATCGCCGCAAATCGTATTCGCCGACGCCGACCTGGACCTGGTAATGCCGGCCGTAATCGGCGCGATTGTGCAAAATGCGGGACAAACCTGTTCCGCCGGCAGCCGGCTATTGATTGAGCAGCCGGTTTATGAATCGGTGATGGACCGGCTGGCCAGCATGTTTGAACGGTTGCAGGTCGGACCGGCGCAAATGGATCTGGACTGCGGTCCCCTGATCCGGCAGCAGCAATTGCAGCGGGTCTGGGATTTCCTGTCCGACGCGCATTCGGATGGCATTGCGGTCATGGCTCAGGGGAATATCGTATCGCAGGCGCCCGAGACCGGTTTTTACCAGGTGCCGACACTGCTGCGCGACGTTCCGTTCAGCCATCGGCTGGCGCAGGAAGAAGTGTTTGGCCCGGTGCTGGCGGCGATGGCTTTCGAAAATGAAGCGCATGCGATTCATTTGGCGAACAGTACCCAGTTCGGCCTGGTCGCGGGGGTCTGGACCGAGAATGGCGCGCGCCAGATGCGGATGGCGCGGGCGGTGCGCGCGGGCCAGGTTTTCATCAATAACTATGGCGCCGGCGGTGGGATCGAATTGCCGTTCGGCGGCGTGAAGGCCAGCGGCCACGGGCGCGAAAAGGGCTTTGAAGCGCTGTATGGCTTTACGACCCTGAAGACGATCTCGATCCGGCATGGTTGAGCTAAGTTAAGTACCTATTCAAGAGATATAATTTCAGGAGAAACAATGCGCTTGCAAGACAAGGTCATCATCGTTACCGGCGCCGGTTCCGGCATCGGGGAGGGCATCGCGAAACGGCTGGCGCAGGAAGGCGCGCGCATCGTCGTCAACGATTTGCAGGAGGCCGGCGGCCGCCGCGTGACCGAAGAAATCCTGACTGCGGGCGGACTGGCGAAATTCATCCAGGCCGACGTGACCTCGAACGCCGCAATGGCATCGTTGGTGCGCGAAACCGTCAGCAACTGGGGCCGGCTTGACGTGATGATCAATAACGCCGGCTGGACCCATCGCAACCAGCCGCTGCTCGACGTGACGGAAGAAGAATTTGACAAATGCTATGCAGTCAACGTCAAGAGCATTTACCTGTCCGCGCTGCATGCCACGCCGGTGTTCCGACAACAGGGTGGCGGCGTGTTCATCAATATCGCCTCGACCGCCGGCGTCCGGCCGCGCCCGGGACTGACCTGGTACAACGGCAGCAAGGCGGCGGTCATCGTGACCAGCAAATCGATGGCGGCCGAGCTTGGCCCGGACAATATCCGGGTCAATTGCATCAACCCGGTTTTCAATCCCGATACGGCATTGTCGACCGAATTCGCGGGCGGCGAAATCAATGACGAACGGCGCGCGAAATTCCTGTCGACCATTCCGCTCGGACGATTTTCTACCGCGCTCGATGTGGCCAATGCGGCCTTGTACCTGGCTTCGGATGAAGCATCGTTCATCAACGGTATCTGTATCGAGGTCGATGGCGGACGCTGCGTATGAGCAGACTTGCGTAAAATCACTACACGAATCTTGTTCTGCGCGACAATGACTTTATGCATTTTCCCATCATCGCATCATTCTCCGCGCTGATTCTGGTTGCGACCTTGCTGCCGCTCTCCCGCTATACGGGATGGTGGATACGCGACCTGGATTTTCCGCGGCTGCAAATTGCTGTCCTGGCGCTGGCGGTATTGGCGGCGCAACTGCTATTCCTCGAGCCAGGGGAGTTTGAATCGCAGGCTCTCATTGCGGTGACGGCCGCCTGCCTGCTTTATCAGGCATGGTGGATCATTCCCTATACGAAGATTTACCGTAACGAAGTCAAGGTGTCGGTCAACCGTGGTCCGGCTGACCGGATTCGCATCATGACGGCGAATGTGCTGACGCCGAACCGCCGCGCCGATGCCTTGCTTGCGCTGGTTCATACCTATCAACCCGACGTGCTGGTTACGCTGGAAACGGATTCGTGGTGGCAGGCAAAGCTGGACGTGCTCGAAGATAAATATCGTTTTTCGATGAAATGTCCGCTTGATAATCTGTACGGCATGCATGTCTATTCCAGGCTGCCTCTGGAAGATTGCGCGACCCAGTTTCTGGTGGAGCCCGGCATACCTTCCATGCATGCCCTGGTGGTTCTGCCGTCGCAGCAGCGCGTGCGCATGCATTTTCTCCATCCGGCGCCGCCCAGCCCGACCGAACACGACGAGTCAACCGAACGCGATGCGGAGTTGCTGGTGGTCGCCAAAAGCGTGGCGGAGCTCGATACGCCCGTTATCGTCGCCGGCGACCTGAATGACGTCGCATGGTCGACGACGACGCGGCTGTTTCGAAAGATCAGCGGGTTGCTCGACCCGCGAATCGGCCGCGGCATGTTCAATACCTTTCACGCCGATCACTGGTTCATGCGCTGGCCGCTCGATCATTTGTTCCACAGCCATCATTTCACCTTGTCGTTTATCAAAAGGCTTCCGGCATTTGGATCGGATCATTTTCCGATGCTGGTAGAGCTTATCTATGATGAAGCGAAAGGCAAGGGTCAGGAAGGACTGGCCGCCGACGCCGATGACGAGGCGCTCGCTGAAGAAAAAATCGAGGCCGAGCCGGTGACCGTATCGGACGTGCATGAACCGAAGGCATAAGGCTGACCTTACTTCGACTGCCTTGCCGTTAATTCAGCTAATTGACGGCGCAAATTTTTTTCATCGAAGTGCCGCTGTGTGGCGTCGCGCGCAACCGCCGTCGACCCGATCGTTTCCCCGGCCTGATTTTTTACCAGCGCAAAACTCATGTCCACATAGAGCGGCTGGCCACTCTTGTGCAGAGCGCGTGTAATGATGGAGCGCCTGGCGTGCACGGTGGCGCCGGCGCTGACGGCACGATGGAATCCATCCCAGTGCGCCTTGCGTAAATGTTCAGGAATGATAAGGTCCAGGCTCTGGCCGATGGATTCAGCCCGTGTATAGCCGAACAGGAATTCGGCTCCCGGATTCCATAGCTGGATAAGGCCCGCGTTATCCGCGAAGATAAGGGCTTCCGACAGGCATTCCAGGATAGCCTGGCAGCTTGCAGTCGAAAGCGAATCGTTTGAAGGTGAACCGCCGATGCTGGACATTATCCACACTCCTCGCAGCGCAAACAGCCGGGAACATCAAACGCCCATGCCCATGGGGCGGGCTCAAAAAAATGATAGCATGATTGCACCTTTTGCTGCCTGACAAGTCAGCATTGAATAATGGATTGGCATAGATCGGGGACGAAGCCTTCTGCCGACAACCCGGATTCTGCCGGATTATCGGCAGTGAAGCGTCCGACGCGAAGTCATACACGCAGTACCCATGGTTTATATAATTTCATGATCGGAAAAAGGTTCGGTCAGCCATGGACGCCTGCCAAACCGTGCCCGCTTTGCGTTACGAATATGGATGCAGTATGGCTTGCCAGCCAGGGCGCCAGCCGTCGTATAATTCTCTCTAGAATTTCAGCCTCGTCCAGCACAGAGTGCGGTAGGAAGGACCTGAGGTTGACTGGTGATGGGGCGATCGAAGCAAGAAGATAGATAAAAGGCCCAGTCGACCATTGGCAATGCCCGGTCCACCATAGTCATGCCGCGCGTTATTGTTGCGATAGCGGCGTCCCTAATGCATTAAACATTTTGTTCTGATCAGCTACCACGAATGCCGAAAAAAGATGAAAAGCGGCTGCAACTGATTCGCGAAGCGTTAGCCGGTGCCGCGGGTGCCGGGCATGACGCCGTGGTTGACCAGACCCTATGGCCCTGGAAGCAGCTTGCCGCCCACCTGACGCCAGTGATAGGCGACGCTGGATTCTGCGCCTTGTATGGGCGCACCGTGCGATTGGCAATGTCGGATTTCTCATGGCTCACCGCAGTGGAGCCCGCCCAGACTATCGATTCACTCTTTCTCACCTTGAAAGAAGATTTCGCTGCGACCGACGTACAAAGCATGGCCCAGGCAAACTTCGCATTGCTGGAAAGATATACCGGGCTCCTTTCAACGCTGATTGGCGAAATGCTTACCACCCGAATATTAAACTCGGCATGGAATAAGGGGTCTGATGGCAAGAACACACAGGAGATGAGTACATGAGCGGCAAAGTTACCCTTGGGGAACTGTCGACGGGAGTTCCGGGACTGGATATTCTTTTAGGCGGGGGCCTTACTGAATTCTCGTTCAACCTGATTGCCGGTGCGCCCGGGAGCGGGAAAACCACGCTCGCGCATCAAATCATGTTTGCACTGGCAAATCCGGACAAGAAGGCGATTTTCTTTACCGTGCTCGGCGAACCTCCGATCAAGATGTTGCGGTACCAGCAGCAATATTCTTTCTTCGACATTGAAAAAGTCGGCGCATC
>JAQGMO010000129.1 GCA_028292315.1 Herminiimonas sp.
CGTCGAAAGGCGCGCTCAATGCAAGGACTTTTGGCATGGCGCGCGCTGGCGCCTGAAATCCGGGTCAATGCGGTCGGGCCCGGCATGGTCGAAACACCGTGTCTGCAAAAGGGACGGCCCTGCTCGATTTCTTGGCAGGTCGTCAGTCGGTGCGCAGCGGTTGCGGCGGCAAATCCTGCGTACCGCGCCCTACCCGTTCATATTCGGAGATCACCTGCCCGCCGAGCAGTAACAGCGTCGCGCCGATTTCAAGCGATAGCAAGACGATGATCGCCGTCGTCAGCGAGCCATACACCACGTTCACCTGTGACAGCGTCGAGTAATACCAGACGAGCACGTGGCGCGTGATTTCCCACAGAAAGGCCGCCGTGACACCGCCGATCAGCGCATGCTGCAGTGACAATCGTCCTACCGGCATAACGAGATAGACCGAAGTCAGGACAAAGATTTCACCGGTGACGCCGAGCAGGTAAAACATGACGCCCGAGAAACTGCCAAGCGACCTGCTCCTGCCAAACAGTTCAATACTTGCCTCTCCCACTGCCTGCAAGGCGCCGGACACCAGCGTTACCAGCAGCAGGCCGAAACCGAGGAACAGAATATAGCAATAAGGCAGCAGCGCCGAAATCAGGAAATGGCGGCGGCGTATGGCTACCCGGTGGATGAAAATCACCGACATCGCATTTTCAAGCACGGTAAACGCCAGCGAGCTGAAAAATATCATGGTCACCAGCAGCAGCCATCCGATGACGTCGCGATGCGCCATGAAGTTGGCCAGTTCCGTGACGATGGCCTTCGACTGGCCCGGTATCAGCCACTCGAGATAACGCGCCAGCGCCTGCAGCACTTCAGCCTCGCCGATGACATGCGACAGCGCAATGACAAACAGGATTAGCAGCGGCACGATCGAGAGCAAGGCATAATATGCGACCGCGCCTGCCAGCAACAGGCCCTGGTTGGCGCGGAACGCCTTCAGCACCTGGAGCGCAAAGGCGCCCGGATGCGTTACAACATATTCGGCCTGCGGACTCATGATCTTCATACTGTCTGCCATAGTAAGGTTCCAGATGATACCGCGCTGGCAGAGATTCTTGTGACAGTACAACGGATTACGCCGCTAATCATGCAAATTCACCTGGCAATAAGTGGATCAACCCTTGAGTTGAAATGGGGTTCGCGAGATAATAATCGATAGTCTAAATTTAGTCGATTATTTATAGCAACCCTTCTAACGGTCGGGTTTACAGGAGTAATGAATGGATGAAAGCAAGTCGCTGCCAACCGGCAGCAGAGCCACACTTGCGTCATCGTTGACGGCCCAACTGCGGTTGCAAATCATGCGCGGAGAAATCGCCCCGGGCAGCAAGCTCAGGCTGGAGGAACTGCGCGATACCTATGGCGTCAGTCTCAGCCCGTTGCGCGAGTCGCTGTCGCGACTGGGCGCCGAGGGCCTTGTCATTATAGAAGATCAGCGTGGCTACCGGGTTGCCCCGGTCTCGCGCGCCAATCTGGAAGAAGTGACGCGCCTGCGCATCGAACTGGAGTCACTGGCCTTGCGCGAATCGATACGGCTCGGCGACGACCGTTGGGAAGAATCGCTGGTCGCGTCATTCCATACCTTGCAAAAGATCGAGAAGCTGCGTCATTTGCCGGAAAAAATGGAAGAATGGGAACGTGCGCATCACAGCTTTCATGTGGCGCTGCTCGGGGCCTGCGGAATGCCGCTGCTGCTCCAATTCTGTTCAACGCTGCAAGACCTGAGCGATCGCTACCGCCGCATCTATCTGCAGCAGGGACGCCGTCCGCCGGAACGCGACATCTCGGCGGAGCACCGGTCGGTCATGGAAGCGGCACTTGCGCGCGATGAAGAAAAGTCGATCAGGTACCTGCGCGAAAACATCGAGCGCACCGGCGCCTATATTCTCTCGATCCTCGACGACGACCTATGAGCCGGCGGCGCCGGCACCATCCGCCCGCGGCGCTGTAACATCGCCGGGAGCGGTTCGCCGGATGCGCTTATTCAAGCCTGATGTTGGCGCGCTTGACAAGCCCATCCCACTTCACGCGCTCGCTCTTGATAAACGTATCGAATTCCGCCGGCTGATTGCCGACGCCGCGTACGCCGAGCGCGGCCAGCCGCTGGACCACGTCCGGTTCATTCAGCGCCTTGGCGGTTTCGGCGCTCAGCCGGTCGATGATGGCTTGCGGCGTTTTTGCCGGTGCCACAATGCCGAACCAGGACGAGACTTCGAAGCCCGGCAATCCGGCCTCGCTTGCGGTCGGAACATCGGGCAGCTGGGGCAGGCGCTGCTTTGCGGCTACCGCCAGGATCTGCACTTTGCCCGATTTCATTTGCGGTATGACCGAGGGTGGATTGTCGACGCTGCCGGCCAGGGTACCGCTAACCACCGCCCCCACCGACTCGGCACCGCTCTTGTAGGGAACATGGGTTATCTTGATATTGGCTGCGCGCTGGAAAAGTTCCATGCCGAGATGGCCGGTCGTTCCGTTGCCGGGCGAACTGAAAAATACCTTGTCTTCGTTTTCCTTTGCGTACTGAATGAATTCGGACAGGGTCTTCGCCCGGACCGACGAACTGACCACGACCACCATCGGCATGTCGGCCACCAGCGACACCGGCGCAAATCCGTTGACCGGGTCAAAACTGAGCTTGGGATAAAGGCTGCCGTTGATCGAGACGATGCCGGCCGACGCCATCAGCAAGGTATAGCCGTCGGGCTCCGCTTTTGCCACCACATCGGCGCCGATGTTGCCGCCGGCGCCAGGCCGATTCTCTACGATCACGGGCGTGCCCATCGACTTCGATAACTTGTCGCCGACCAGTCGTGCCATGACATCGGCGACGCCGCCGGCGGCGAATGGCGCGATCAGTTTGATCGGCTTGTTCGGATAGTTCGCCGCTCCTGCCGCGCTCTGTGCCGCAACCGGTCCGGCCAGCATCGCGCCGACCGTGAAAATGGCTAGTGCGGCGCCCGCTTTGACCCTTATCCTCATGCTCATATCCGTCTCCTCGTTATTGATGAATAGTCCGGTTTTTATTTGCTGCGTATATTTGTTCCGGCACTTCTATTCCCGCGTTTTCAGACCCCTGCCGAAAGGACCGCCCCTGTGACCGCATAAGCGGGTATCGGCAGATAACACAGCAGTTCGCGTGAACGGCCTTCTATGGCGCCTGCCAGCGCGACCCAGGCGCGTATCTCATGCCCGCCGGGTCCGCCTTCCTTCACAATCGTGTCATCGCTGAATGCTGTCATCCCGGCGCGATCGCCGACCATGAATGCATCGACAAATTGTTGATCGAAGTCGGTGCCGATCCGGCCCGACTCGATCATCGCCGGCCAATGCGACAATCCGCCTGTCGCCAATATGCCGATCCGTTCCGGACGCTGCGCAATCGCCCGCCCCAGCGCCTGACCCAGGCGGTAACAACGGTCGAGCGGCGCCAGCGGTGGCGCCAGGCAGTTCATAATCAATGGGATCACCGGCACGTTGTTTTGCGGCGCCAGCAGGTGCAGCGGCACCATGAGGCCATGATCAAGGACCAGTTCCTCGGAATGCGACAAATCGATATCTGCCATTACGTCGCGGGCAATTGCGCGCGCCAGTCCGGCGGCCCCGGGCACCCGCCGCTTGGGAATCTTCAGGAAATGCTCATCCTCGATCGGGCCCAGGTAATCTTCCGCCAGGCCGATGCAAAATGACGGCATATTATTCATGAAGAAATTGGAAAAATGCTCGGCCGTGATCACGATAAGCGCGTCCAGGCGGGCTGCCTCGAAACGCTTTGCCAATTCGGCATACGCGCCGAAAAACGCCGCCTTTTGCGCGTCTTCCGCGAGTTCACGGCGCGACGCAATGCCTGGCGCATGGTTTGCCGCGGCAGCGAATGCGAGTGTCATGCCGATTGTCCCTCATGCCGCTGGACGCCGTTTTTCAGCGCCTGGATATATTGCGGCCATGCCAGCCCGGCGCGGCCGCCGAACGGCGCCAACAGCAGAGGATGAACATTCATTGCATATAAGGTACCGACGTCGGCCTCGATCAGTGCTTTGCGCTCGTGGCCCGTCAGGTCATAGGCATCGAGAAATCCTTCGACATCGCACTGGAAACGTTCCGACATGTCCGGCTGGTTATTGATTTGAAAAAGAACTTTTTGCACCTGGTACAAGCTCATGGTTTTCCTTCGAATACTTTGTGCGGGCAGAAACGCGGCCTGCGTTACCGGTGGTGATCGCATGCACTGTGCCGGCAAGCTGGTTCACTGTCGGTACGTTGGTCCCGTTCAATTCAATAGAAATTCGATTTGGGTACGATTGAAATTGTCTGCGTCTTCAAACTGCGGCCAGTGTCCGCACTGGTCCATTACAACGAAGCGGCTGTTCGGCAGGGCCGCGGCCAGTCGCTGCCCGACCTCGACGGTGCTGCCGGGATCGTGCGAGGTCCATAAGACCAGCGCGGGTGCCGCCACGGTGGCCAGTTCCTCTTTGGTAAGCAGGTTCGGCATCCGAAATTCCGGCGTGTGAAGGCAAACGATATTTTCCATGGCTTTGGCAAAACCTGGCTGGGTATAGACACGATATCGCATCTCGACCATTTCTTCGGTGACGATGCTCGGATCGAGCATCAGCCATTCGAGCCGCTTGCGAATATTGTCGCGGTTTGGTTCGCGCGCCGCATTAATACTGAGCATATGAAAACGGGCGCTGCGTTCCGGATCGAAATGCGAGCCGGCGGCGGTGTTCAACACGATCTTGCCGACCCGTTCCGGGCGGGTTGACGCCATGCGGGCGGCTACCCATCCGCCCAGCGACTCACCCGAAATATGCGCCCGGTCGAGCCGCATCGCATCCATGAAGTCGCAGACGTGCTGTACATAATTGCGGGGCTGATAGGGATAGTCCGGCTTATCGGAATAGCCGTGGCCGACCATATCAATGGCAAACACATGGAAGTGTTCGGCATGGGCTACGATGTTTTTGAGGTAGGCTTCGAGATAGCCTCCGCTACCATGCAGGAAGATCAGCACCGGCTTGCCGCGGCTTCCCGCTTCAAGATACCGCGTGCGCACCGGGCCCGCCTGCACGAACCCTATTTTGTACTCGCTTCCAACGAGGCTTAACCACATCGACATCATATCTCCTGCCATTCATTTGATTTTTTTAACCCGCGCACGACGCTGTGGATCGCCTGTCCATTTGTCAGCTGTCCGCCATAGGCCCCGACATGCATGTCGAATTGGCCGCCGCTCGCGGTCGATGATTTTTATAATAATCGATTATTCTTTAAATTACATCAAGAATAGGAGATATTTTATGAGGGGAAAGGCCGAGGGGAATGTGATGCGAGACGAGTACGGGAGCATACCGGTATGGATATAGCCGCCTGGTGGAATTGCATGAGGCGGCAAACAGTATGTCCCGTGTGCTGTTTTACGTGAAGATGATTACCAGGATTATGATCAGTAATAAGGTACCAATGCCGATATACATAAGTATCTCCTCAATGTCGTGGTCATTAACTGTTACGGCCCATGATTTGGATATTAGAGGAAACTTTGCGGCGGCTCTGTACGATATCGCACGTAACTTGTCATAGTCCTAGGGTTTGAACCTTGGCAAAGTGCTTTGCCTGCTCTATCGTGGCAGCCTTGCCGGCCGAATGCATGGCATGGGGTTTAGCGTACCCGATACGCACTAACGACAGCCCGACCTAAACCATTACGGGACTGGACGGCAAGAAGGAGAATCTGCTCGCGTCATCTGAACGATGATTCACTGGCTAAAGTCGAGCAACACGGGCCAAATGGGGTTCAAGCGCCTTCTTTTGCTCCCTTTCCTGGCGCAGCAAGAAAAGGAGCAGCTGCCGGTCTGCTACCGGCTAGTCCCCACGGAGGGTAAACCAAACCGTAGTTTCGAAGTACAGACGAGGCAGCAACGCGCATGCAAATACCCGGACCGAGCAATCACCTGGCGGGCGTCCACGACAGGACAAGCACAATTCAATTGGAGAGTACCAACCCCAAGCCCGCTCCGATGCAAAACGGAGGCTACGCGCCTGCTATTGCCAGCTTTTCCTGGCGCACAAGAAAAGCGAAAGCCCCCTTACTGCCGTTTCTTTTCCTCTTTCTTGACCTTCTTGGCCGCCTTTTTTTCCTTCACGGTCTTGGCCGGTTCCTTCTTGACCGCTTTCTTGCTGTCCTGGTTTTTGCTCATGTTGGGCTCCCGCGCTGTTTAAATAGGGCACACGATTTAACAATCGTTGCGCACCCATTATAGTGGATGTCACTCCGCCGCATTCATCCATTTATGCTGCTCCGCCCGATCCTTCGCCAACGCAATCGCACGCGTGATTTCACGATACACCGACAAGTCGAATCCATCGCGATACGTCAGCAACAGGTTTTCCAGATACGGGACGATAAGATCGCTGTCCTGTAGATCGCTGATTACTTGCTCGATATCGGGAAACGCCGCCAGGCCGCGGCCTTGAGCGGATTCCTCTACCTGCAGCAAGGCGGGGAAATCGTCCTCGACGTCCGATCGGTCCTGGGCGCCATCCACCGCCGGAAACTGAATATCGAACTGTTGTTCGAGCCGATTCAATAACATCGCATACTTCGCGTGCTCGCTGGTCACACGATATAACTCGAGCAGATACAGGGACGGCGCCGGCAATATGGGCTTGTCTTCATCACTGTACGGCTCCAGGATTTCGATCGCCCTGAACGGATTGTGTTCGGACATCCAGACTTCCGCCAGTTGCAGCGCCGCCGAAGCTTCTTCCGCCTGCGGCGTGGACTGCACTTCCTCGACATTGACCGGCATGAGCATCGGCTCCACCGACCCGCCATAGAAAGACAATGGAGGAAGCTCTTTTTTCTCTTCGATGTGCTCAACCCCGAGGTCTTCCACCACAGGTTGGACAGCCTTAACCGCTGACACCGGCACCGGGGCCGGCTCAAACACTTCGGGCGGAACGACAAATGGGGCAATATCCAGCTCTTTTTCCAGGGCTTCAAGCTTGCTCGGACGTACCGCCGAATTGCCGTCCACTGACGCGGCCACGCCCTCCGTTCCGGCTTCATTAAGGATATCGTCCCATGACGAGCGGTAATTATATTGCTCGCTGCGCCTGCGCCATAATAACCACCCGATGACACAGAGGGAAAGCAACAACAATCCGCCGAGCGCCGCCACCCATGTAACAGGAATTAGTTCCTTGCGCGCGGCATCCATGGCCGCTTTCTCGACAAGGCTTTGCTGACGGATGCGCTCGGTTGCAGCCCGCAGGGCCTGTACCTCGGCCAGCAGCGCACGCATTTTCAAGTCGTTTTCCCGCGCCATTTCGGCCATCCGGAATTCAGCCGCTTTTTCCGCACTGCTCTGGATTTCCGGCTGCGCGGCGGTCACAGGCACGGTGACGGCAGGTACAGCGGGATTAACCGGAGACGTTGAAGTTTCGCCGGCCTTTGTCACGCTGTCCAACGACAAGGCATCGCTCGACGTCAGTCTTAATGTCGCGCGCGGGGCCGATTCGGCCTTTGCGGCCGGACGTCGCGGCGCCGCAGGTTTGGGAGCAATTTTCTTTTCAAGGACGGGCCGGGCAGCCGGCGGGGCTGCGAGCGGGGTAGGCTCGCGATTGAGCGTGGCAGGCCCACGCGCTGCCGGCTGCGTTCGGGCCGGCTGACGATCGGGGTCATCAATGCCCGCACGGGCGACGCGCGACGCTATCGCATCAACAGCGGGGCCAACATCCCGCGCAGGTTGCCGCGACTGCGGCGCAGCTTGCGCTACACTGACCGGATCCAGCAGAATTTGATAACTGCGCCTGACCGACTGTGAACAGGCAATGTCTATGGCAATGGAAACCGCCGGCTCATCGACCTTTTGCGTACTGGTAAGTCGAATCAGCGTTGACTGGGCCACACGTGAAATACCAACTTGCGCTATGGAAATAGCTCCGCCATCAATCGTTTCGATACGTGCGTGGACACAGCTGGCAGCCAAGTCATCGCGGCCATCGCCAAGCAACGGTATGCTTGCTACCAAGGGCTGGCCGAGCCCGGACTGCACTGAAATCGTCCCCAAACCGATCGCGTACCCGCTCACGCTCCAAACGGACAAAACGACAACTGGAAGCCAGCGAAGTGGACGCAACCGTACGCGATGCATTTTGTCTTTCAATAAGTGGTATGTCACTTTAATGTTTTGGAGAAATATAGTATTGAACGTTAGCCGGTTCGGCTTCATTCCTCAATGAAACAATAGAGTTTTTTGGTTCGCAGCAACAACCTTGCGGACCAAAACAGATGAAAGGCGGTTTTATGCCGATAGACGGCAGCCCGCGAATTCGGTGTTTCACGATGAAGTTTCCACACGGATATTGATCGAACGATTAAATGTACCGAGCAATACAATACCCGCCGTTTGATGATGATCGTAATGACGGACATTTCTAAAGTTACAATGAAGTTATATGGCACTCCCAACGATCAATTTCGAGCGGCACTCTGAAAGTGCGGCGTCCGAGAAGGACGTCGCCGGCCGCACCAGTACGCTGGTTAGCGTAGCAGTCAATGTGCTGCTGACTGCGCTGCAGATCGTTACCGGCATTTTCTCCGGTTCGCAGGCGCTGATCGCGGATGGCATCCACTCGCTGGCTGACCTGGTGTCGGATTTTGTTGTCCTGTTTGCCGGCCATCACAGCAAGAAGGCGGCGGACGCGGATCATGCCTACGGGCATCGTCGTTATGAAAACGCCGCTACGCTGGTCCTTGGCGGCTTGTTGCTAGCGGTAGGGGTCGGCATGCTCTGGACCGCGCTGGGAAAAATCCGGGCGCCGCAAAGCGTGCAGCCGGTGCATATCATTGCGTTGTGGGTGGCGTTGACCACGCTGGTTGCCAAGGAAATGTTGTTCCGTTATATGCGGGCAATTGCAGCGCGGCTCAGATCGAGCATGCTGATGGCAAACGCTTGGCATGCCCGGTCGGATGCCGCATCGTCCCTGGTTGTAGCGATAGGTATCGGAGGCAACTTGCTGGGGGTCGCGCTGCTCGATCCGATTGCTGCCATGGTGGTCGGGTTGATGGTGCTGAAAATGGGGTGGACCTTCGGCCGTACGGCGCTGCAAGACTTGATGGACCGGGCCGTATCCGAAGAAGAAGCGTCGGCGATACAAGCCACCTTGCTTGCCACACCCGGAGTTCTCGGAATCCATGATATGCGCACCAGAAAAATGGGTGATCTGACGATCGTCGATGTGCACCTTGATATCAACGCGCATCAAACTGTGGCTGAAGGACATGCGATCGCCGTGGAAGCGCGCAGGCGTGCGATGGCTCAACATGATGTACTGGATGTCATGACGCACGTCGATCCGGCATATCCGCAGGCGGGGAAAGACGGCTCCGGCGATTGAACTATCGTCCTTCCGGAACGATCATAACTGCGGATACTGTCTCGGCCCGGGAAGTGGATTGCCGGGGCAGGATGCCGGTAGAAAGCGTATCAAGGAGAATATTCATGTCCTCGGCCAGGAAGCCCCCGCAAACCCCTCCTCCCGCCGCCGCTGAACCCGAACGCGATGCGGCGCACGCGAAGCCACGATCGCATGAAGATGAATTGCTCGACACAGCGCTCGAACAGACTTTTCCAGCCAGCGACCCTATTTCGGAACTGGTGGCCGATACACCGCCGGAGCCGAAGGAAATAGCCAAGGAAACGCTGCTCGACGAGGCCAATGAAATGACCTTTCCCGCCAGCGATCCAATTTCCGTTTCTTCCAGTATCACGCGTATTGAAAAGCCGCCCGAGATAGTCCCCGCAAAAGTAGATCACCAACTCAATCCCGCGACTGGCAAGTCAAAATAGCGCCAGGATTCAAATTATTGCACCTTAGTACTTTCGCATATACTGCGTAAGGTCGAAGACGGGACTGCACGCAGTTCCGCCGAACTTTCACAATCATCGCCCGGGCGATGTGGACGCTGTCGTGCCCCGCTGCGCCCATGCGGGTTTGACTCATGCTTAACATAGCGGTCGCCCGGCGCCGTTATAGAAGGAGAGGGACTGGACTATGGTGAGACCAGCCAGGCGTGCAACGCTATGGTGGATCATGCCGGCTGTCGGCGTTTTGCTGGCTGGCCTGTTGCTGACCCTGGCGTTATGGGATTACAGTGTCCGGCAGTACCGGTTGCAGCTGCAGCGCGATTTCGAGGCGCACAGCGTGGCCATCAAAAGCGAAGTCGCACAGCGGCTGGGCATCTATTCACACGCGCTGCGCAGCGCGGTCGCGCTGTTCGACGCGACCGGCGAGGTCAGCCATGAATCGTGGCAGCGCTTCATAGCAGGAATGCGGCTGGAGGAAAATTATCCCGGACTGGTGGCAATGGCCTACGCACGCAACGTACGCTCTGATGAGATCGGAACCGTGCTCGAACAGGTTCGGCGCGATGGCATTCCCGATTTCACGTTGCGCCCTCCCGGCGAACGCCCGAATTATGTGATCGTTACGCATGTCGAGCCTATGACCAGCCAGAACCGCCTGGCACTCGGCTATGACGGGTACCATGACGCACAACGCCGCCAGGTGATGGACACGGCGCGCGACACTGCAAGCCAGAGAATTACGGCAAAGCTCGGGGTCACCATCGATACCGGCGCAAACCCGCAACCGGCGGTAATCATGTATCTGCCGGTCTACCGCGGCCGCACCCCGGAGGCGCTGGCGGAGCGGCGTGATCAGTTGCTCGGGTTTGTGCTTTGTCCAATCCGTATCCCCGAACTGATGCCGCACGTGTTGGGCAACAGCGTCAACCGGATCGGTTTTTCTTTGTATGACGGCACGACCGAAAACGAGGCCACGCTGCTTTATCGTAATGCCCATTTCGCAGCAGGCGGCGCGCCGCTGTTGACCCAGCGCCAGAGCCTTCAGTTCGGCGGACGCGAATGGACCATGGTATTTAACAGCGCGGCAGCGGCGGGCTATGGGCAAGGGGCGTACCGGCCAGGCATCGTGCTGGGCAGCGGAATAGTACTATCCCTGCTGGTAGCGATGATCTTGCTATCGATGGCATCGACCCGGCACCGGGCAATCGGGCTGGCGGAGCAGATGACCCGTTCCCTCCGATCCGCCAAGGTCAAATGGCAGTCCCTGTTCACCCAGGCACCCCTCGGCATCGCACTGATGAGCAGGGATGGCCAGGTCACCGATTGCAATCACGCATACTGCACGATGATCGGTGCCACCCGAAGCCAGGCAATGGGCTTGTCTCCCGCATCGGAAACCTTTCGCGATTCGGTAAAGCCCTATATACACAAAGCGTTGTCAGGGCAGAAAGTAACTTTCGACAGTCCGTATCTCTCGCCCGATGGCAAGACCAGCCACTTCCGCTACCGTTTGCAGATGATTGAACAGGATGGTGATTTTTCAACCCTGCTTGCTTTCGTTGAAGACATCTCGGAGCAGCACCACGCCGCCGAGCGCATTGCATTTCTGGCGCAGTACGACAACCTGACCGGACTGGCCAACCGGGTGCTGCTCAAAGACCGGCTGAATCAGGCTATCCTCGCATCGAAACGCCGGAAGAAGCATTTGGCAGTGCTGTTCCTCGATCTCGATCACTTCAAGAACATCAATGATTCACTCGGGCACACGCTTGGCGACGGCGTACTGATCCAGATCGCGCAACGGCTGGTCGCCACAGTGCGCGGCAGCGATACCGTGGCGCGGCTCGGCGGCGACGAGTTCGTGATCGTGCTGCGCGATGTCGACGCGTCCGAAGCCGTGGTCCGGGTCAGTGAAAAACTAATGGAGTGCATCACCGCGCCGGTGCATCTGGAAGGACATACGCTTGCGGTCACCGGCAGCATCGGTATCGCGCTGTTTCCGGAAAATGGAAACGATGTCGATACCCTGATCAAAAACGCGGATGCGGCGATGTACCATGCCAAGGGAAACAGCCGCAATAACTTTCAATTCTTCACGCCTGACATGAATGCCCGGGTCGTGGAAGCGCATGAAATTGAAGTGGCGCTGCATCGTACCCTGCGCGGTGAAGAAGGCCGGTTCCTGCTGCATTATCAGCCGCAGGTCTCGATACCGGGCAATGCGCTGGTCGGCATGGAAGCGCTGATCCGCTGGGAGCGGCCGAAACTTGGCTTGGTGCCGCCCAATAGCTTTATTTCAGTGGCTGAAAACCGCGGGCTGATCAGCAGCATCGGTGAATGGGTATTGAACGAGGCCTGCCGTCAGAACCGGATCTGGCAGGATATGGGATTGCCGGCAGTGCCGATGGCCGTGAATATATCGGCCAGCCAGTTGCGCAATGACAGCCTGGTCGGGATAGTGCGCCGCGCATTGGCCGACAGCGGGCTCGATGCGCGCTACCTTGAACTCGAAATCACCGAGTCGGCGCTGGCGCATAATATCGAATTCGCGATCGGCCTGATGGATGAACTCAAGTCGCTCGGGGTGAAAATCTCGATCGACGACTTCGGAACCGGTTATTCCTCACTCTCTTATTTGAAACGTTTTCCTATCGATAAGCTCAAGATCGATCGCTCATTCATCCGGGACATCAGCACCGACAAGGATGATGCCGCCATCACGCAAGCCATCATTGCAATGGGTAAAAGTCTGAACATGAAAGTGATTGCCGAAGGGGTTGAAACAATCGAACAGTTGCGATTCCTGGAATTGCATCAATGCGACGAAGCGCAAGGCTATCTGTTCAGCAAGGCACTTGGTCCCGGCGCGATCGAACAGATACTGGAGAATTATCCCGTTGCCGGCAAGAAGCCGCGAATCAGTGAGGACGCGGCGTTTTGACGCGATCTTGCACTTGTGTCTGGAGTTCCGTCATAATTAAACGAAATTCGTTTCGAAATTCGAAACGAAACGAAAATTCGGACCGTAAGTTCAAAAACAGCATTGGAAACCGGGATTCCGAGTAAAAATGTACACGTTAAAGCGGCGCCCCGAATCACTCAATCAATCAACCTGGAACAATACCCATGCGTATTTTTAATTTCAGCGCCGGCCCTGCTGTACTGCCGGAACAAGTATTGCACCGCGCGGCCGAAGAAATGCTGGACTGGCATGGCAGCGGCATGTCCGTGATGGAAATGAGCCATCGCGGAAAAGAGTTCATTGGCATCGCCGATAAAGCGCAAGCCGACCTGCGAACGCTCTTGGCGATTCCAGACAATTACAAGGTCTTGTTCCTGCAAGGCGGCGCCATGGCCGAAAATGCCTTGATTCCGATGAATCTTCTCGGAAAAAAAACCGGGGCCGATTATATCAACACCGGTGAATGGTCGAAAAAATCAATCAAGGAAGCGAAGAAGTATTGTGCGGTGCACGTTGCCGCATCGGCCGAAGACAAAAATTTCACCTATGTGCCGCCGCAGGACAGCTGGAAGCTGAACCAGGATGCCGCTTATGTGCATGTCTGCACCAACGAAACCATCGGCGGGGTCGAGTACCACTGGGTACCGCAGACCGGCGAAGTGCCGCTGGTGGCGGACATGTCGTCCCATATCCTGTCGCGCGCGGTCGATGTCGCCAGATACGGCGTGATCTATGGTGGCGCGCAAAAGAATATCGGTCCGGCCGGCTTGACGCTGGTCATCGTGCGCGACGATTTGCTCGGCCAGGCGTTGCCGATCACGCCGTCGGCCTTTAACTGGAAAGAGCAGGCCGACAATGACTCGATGCTGAATACGCCGCCGACCTACTCTATTTACATCGCCGGGCTGGTGTTTGAATGGCTGCTGGCCGAGGGCGGCATCGCCGCCATGGAAAAAAAGAATATCGCCAAGGCCGCGCTGCTGTACGACTATCTTGATCAGACCGGGTTCTACAGCAATCCGGTCGCCCCGGGCGATCGCTCGCGCATGAACATACCGTTCAAGCTGAAAGACGAGTCGCTGAACGAGGCTTTCCTGAAAGGCGCGCAGAAGAATGACATGGTGCAGCTGAAGGGGCATCGCGCGGTTGGCGGCATGCGCGCATCGATTTATAACGCGATGCCGCTCGAGGGTGTGCAGGCGCTGGTGGCTTACATGAAGGAGTTCGAGCGCACGAACGGTTGATGGTCGATGGCAGGGCAAGCTGTTGCAGCACTCCCAATAACAAGTGATTAAGGAGACGCCATGACTAAATACCAAGTACTTACGCTGAATCAGATTTCCGCCAACGGCTTGAGCCGCCTGCCCGCCACACGCTATGTGGCGGGCCCGGAAATCGCCATGCCCGATGCGATCCTGGTGCGCTCGCATGACATGCACCGCATGGATATCGCAACGGGCGTGCTGGCGATCGGACGGGCCGGCGCCGGCACCAATAATATCCCGCTGGCACAATTATCCAAACGCGGGATTCCGGTTTTTAACGCGCCGGGCGCGAATGCCAATGCGGTGAAGGAACTGGTGCTGGCCGCCTTGCTGCTCGCGGCGCGCAACCTGGTTCCAGCGCTCGATTACGTGGCTCGCCTGGAAGCGGATGCGCCGGACCTGGAAAAACAGGTCGAGAGCGGCAAGAAGCAGTTTGCCGGCGTTGAATTGCCGAACCGTACCCTGGGCATCGTCGGCCTCGGCGCAATCGGCAGCATGGTTGCCGACACGGCCCTCAAGCTCGGAATGAAAGTAATCGGCTACGACCCCGAGATCACCGTGGACGCCGCATGGCGCCTGCCGTCCAGCGTCGTCAAGGCCGCCCGCATCGAGGACCTGCTGCGCCAGTCCGACTTTGTAACGCTGCACCTTCCGCTAATCGACGCAACGCGGCACCTGCTTAATTCCGACCGGCTGGCGGTAATGAAACCGGGGGCGTTCCTGCTGAACTTTGCGCGCGACGCGATCGTCGACGATCAGGCAGTGGTCTCGGCGCTGCGCAAACGGAAGCTCAAGGCTTACCTGTGCGACTTCCCCAGCCCTACCCTGCTTGGCGAGCCCGGTGTCGTCGCGTTGCCGCACCTTGGTGCGTCGACCGAGGAAGCGGAAGAAAATTGTGCGGTAATGGTGGTCGAGCAGGTGCGCGCTTATCTTGAGCACGGCACGATTGCCAACGCGGTCAACTTTCCCAATGTCGACATGCTGCGTGAATCGCCTTACCGGATGTCTATCGCCAATGCCAACGTGCCGAATATGCTAGGACAGATTTCCACCGCGCTGGCGGCCTCCGGACTGAATATCCATAACATGGTCAACAAGTCGCGCGGCGATATGGCGTACACGCTGGTCGATGTGGACAGCCCGATACCCGCTGCGGCGCTTACGGCGATTTCGGCGATTGACGGCGTGCTGGCGGTGCGGGCGATCCCGGCGGAGCCAGTGTAACAGTGTAATTAACTGCCTTCTGGCTAGCCGGTCACCACGGTATAGCTGCCGGCGTGTTCAGCCAGCCAGCGGCGTGACAGCTCGCATGACTGCTGCGCCGGATGGAAATCCGGCTGTTTATATTCCCGCCATGGCCGATAGGTCTGGCGAATCAATCCATCCCGCCCCAGCAAAAGACGGGCCGCGTTTTTCCAGGTAGCCCATTTCCATAGCGTCCCGTCGCGTCTGAGATTGTTGACGGTCTGCCGCAGCAGGTCGGCGAGAAAAATCATGGTAATGCGGCGAAACCATTTCATACGCCAGCCATGGCTGCCGTCCAGTGCAAGATACAGGTCAAAGGCAGTACTCTTGTGTTCGCTTTCTTCAGCCGAATGCCAAAGCCACATTGTTTTCAAGCGTGGCTCGCTGCCATCGAGCACGGTGTGATTGCGCAGTATCCATTCCGCGAAGATAGCGGTGAAGTGTTCGTACGCGGCGGTAATGGCGAGGCAATGGCGCGGGTCGACACCCTCCAGCACCGCCTGACGTACCAGCGCGCGTGGCCCCCATCGATTGTCCAGGCCCTGCTTTTCAAGATGCGAATTGAACAAACCGTGGACCCGGCGATGCGTCGCTTCCTGGCCGATGAACCCCTGCGCCTCGCGCTGAAATTGCTGCTGCTTTTCCGGCGGAAGCTCTTTTAAACCCCTACGCACGCTATCGATGAAAAACTGTTCGCCGACCGGGAAGCTCATCGACAACGCATTGAATAAAGCGGAAAGAAACGCATCGTCGGCGCACCAGTGGCGCGCGATCGGCGGTTCAAGGTCGATCAGCAAGCGGCGGACAACTAGATCGGTCACACGCATCCTTCAAAATCATGATGAAGACGAGCGACGATTGTACCGGGATTTGAATTGGATTTACTTTCCTGCAATTAGAACCATTCGTCTAATGCAATACCGGCAAAGCTCGGGAGACTGCGCTGCAGCCGCTGCCGTTCTGCCGCGCAGTCCGCTACCGCCGGTGGCCGCCGTGCCGCCCGCGCCCATCACCCCACGGCCGCGACCCGCCGTGGCCCCCGGATTCCCCGCGCCAGAATCCGCGCCCGCCTTGCCAGCCATGATCATGGTAGCGGTGCGGCCCCCGCGAACGGTAACTGAAGTCGAAAAACAAGGGTGGCTGAACATATACCGGCGGGCCTTGATAGTAAGGCTGCGGGTAGGAGTGATACAAAGGGTCTGAATAAACCGTTTGCCCGTACGGCCCCGTCTGGTACGGACCATATGCCGGGTCGTACACAGCGCATCCGGCTAGTCCTGAGGCCGCCAGAATGATAAGCGCCGTGCGCTTCGCCGTATTTTCCAAAAAGTGATTCATACCTGATTATGGTATGACTGAATTCGCACCGGGGAGTAAAATTACGGTTGCTTACAATTTTATAGTACGCAATCCGCGATGCCTTTAATTGCTTCCTTTGCGCCTTTACGCGTTTGTGATCTTTGACCGGGTTGGTGTACTTTATACAGTCTGCTTTTCCGGCCGGCTTAAATTCCCATACGCTCCAGGATCGCCCCCAATTCCCTCAGCACCGGTTCCAGGCGCGGGTGTTCGGCGGCAAACTTCGCGGAAATTTCCTGGGTGCGTCCGGCAAGGCCGCCAGCCTCCGGCGGCTCATGGGTTTCCTGGCCCAGCAAGTGATGTATGTCCTGGTCCAGCACCTGCAACATATCCTTCAATTCCGGGTCCACCGACCCGGTGTTTGCAAGATCGGCATGCAACCTGTTCAGCGCATTTTTCAGTTTATCTGTTTCCATAGGTTCCATCATTTTATTAAGCAAACATAGAGCGGCTTGCAATCAGCATACTACTAACTCATTGCGCCAGGTACTGTGCGACCCAGCACTATTCGGAATGCATTTACTTTATTGATCCGGATCAATTTTATATCCTGTGGATGACATATGAACCCTTTTCTACCACCTGACTATGCGCCGGACACGCATCCCGGGGTCAGCATCAGTCGAACCGGATTTTTGCCGTCTCGACGACTCGTCCCCACGTCTTGAATTCCTGGTCGACCATGCGACCGAATTCCTCGGTCGGCGTGAATTTCAATTCGACACCCTGTACTTCAAGACGTTGTTTCAGGTCCGGAGCGGCCAGCGCGGTTTCAAGCGCCTTTGTCAGCGTGGCGATGATCGCCGGCGGCGTGCCCTTAGGAACGGAAAAGCCGAACAGGTTGTTGGCTTCGTAACCCTTGACGCCACTTTCGTCGACGGTGGGTACGTTAGGCAATGAGCTTACCCGCTTACCGGAAGCGACCGCGAGCACCTTTAGCTTGCCCGATTTTACATGCGGCATCGATGCCGGAATGCTGTCGAACATCATGCTGACGCTGCCCGCAATCAAGTCCGGCAATGCCTGCGAACTGCCCTTGTAGGGCACATGGACCACGTCGACGCCGGTCGACATCTTGAACAATTCCGATTCCAGATGCGACAAAGTGCCGGGGCCTTGCGATGAGAAATTGTACTTGCCGGGGGCGGCTTTCAGATAGCTGATCAGCTGACCGACGTTTTGCACCGGCAGCGAAGCCGGCACGACCAACATATGCGGTACGGTGGCGACCCCGGCGACCGGATCGAAATTGCGGATCAGGTGCACTGGTTGCGAGGGCGAGGCTGCCGCGGCAATGGCGGCATTGGTGACTGCCGCCAGGTAAATGGTATAGCCGTCCGGGGCAGCCTTGGCGGCGGCGGCAAGCCCGATATTGCCGCCGGCTCCTGGGCGATTTTCAACGATAACCGGCTGGTTCAGCGACTCGGACATTTTTTGTCCGATCGCGCGGGCCAGGATGTCGGTAGCGCCGGCGGGAGGAAACGACAGGATCAGCTGGATCGGCCGCTCGGGGTAGGCCGCAACGGCGCTGCCCGCGGACATGGCAGCTGCGCCGATCGCCAGCGCCGATAGAAAACGGCGCAGCGCGATGAAGCGGCGCGGGCGAAAAAGGGAAACGAAACCAGGCATCATGATTTGCTTTCGTAGAAAGGAAGTAAAGAAAATCCGGCCTCGGGCCGATGACGGGAACCGGGCATGGGTATGGGCACCGGTTTCAGGCATAAGACTACCTGCTTCAAAGAAAGCTTGCAGGAAAGATTCGCGATTTTTTTAATTCGCAAGTCCGACGGCCCGGCGCTGCGTCGGCCGTGCCCCCGCTGCGGGCAGCGGGGGCACGCTGTTAATTAGACAGCGGCCAATGCCTGCTCCAGATCGGCGATCAGGTCATCGATATGTTCAATTCCCACGGACAATCGGACCATGTCTTCCGACACGCCAGCCTTTGCCAGTTCTTCCGCGTTGAGCTGGCGATGCGTGGTCGAAGCCGGATGTGTCGCCAGCGACTTGGCGTCACCGATGTTAACCAGGCGCGTGAACAGTTGCAGGGCGTCGAGCACGCGTGATCCTGCCGCGCGCGGATCACCCTTGCCGTCGCTGCGCAGGCCGAACGACAGGATGCCCGACGCTTTGCCATCCATGTATTTTTTCACAAGACCATGATCCGGATGATCCTCGAGGCCCGCATAATTCACCCAGGCGACTTTCGGATGCTGCTTGAGATGCCGCGCAATCGCCAGCGTGTTATCGCAAATGCGGTCCATGCGCAGGGCCAATGTTTCAATACCCTGCAAGATCAGGAAAGCATTCATCGGCGACAGGGCAGCGCCCATATTCCGTAGCGGCACCACGCGCGCCCGGCCGATGAAAGCGGCCGGGCCGAGGGCTTCCGTGTAGACCACGCCGTGATACGACACATCCGGTTCGTTCAGCCGCTTGAAGCGGTCCTTATGGTCGGCCCATGGGAATTTTCCACTGTCGACGATCGCGCCGCCGACACTATTACCGTGGCCGCCGAGATATTTGGTCAGTGAGTGCACCACGATGTCGGCGCCATGTTCGAATGGGCGGCACAGGTAGGGACTGGGCACTGTGTTATCGACAATCAGAGGAATGCCGTGCGCGTGTGCCACGTCGGCCAATTTGGCGAAATCGGTGATATTGCCAAGTGGATTGCCGATCGACTCACAAAAAATTGCCTTGGTGCGCGCATCGATCAGCTTGGCAAAACTTTCCGGCTGGCGCGCATCAGCGAAGCGCACTTCAATGCCCATTTGCGGCAGCGTATGCGCAAACAGGTTATAGGTCCCGCCATATAACTGGCTCGCCGAAATAATGTTGTCGCCGGCCTCGGTGATTGTCTGGATCGCATAGGTGATCGCTGCCATGCCGGACGCCACGGCCAGCGCGGCAATGCCGCCTTCGAGGGCGGCGATGCGCTTTTCCAGGACGTCCTGGGTCGGATTCATAATCCGCGTATAAATATTGCCGGCAACCTTCAGGTCGAACAGGTCTGCGCCATGCTGCGCATTGTCGAAGGCATAAGCGACGGTCTGGTAAATAGGCACGGCGGCAGCCTTGGTGGTCGGGTCCGGGGAATAGCCGGCGTGCACGGCCATGGTTTCAATTTTCACGTGGTCTCCTCTTTTATTAAACATAGGGTGGACCGCTATTCTGCCACGGTATGCGGCACAAGCGAAGTTGACCCGCTTCAGTCTTCGTCCGCGGACAATTTGCGCATCACTGCCTGTATTGCCTCATGCGAAAACCCGCGCTGTTGCAGAAAGCGCATCTGCTTTGCACGCTCGCTCGTGTCGGCCGGCGAACGGCCAAACTTCTTACGCCATACGTCATGCGCACGCGCCTCTTCATCACTTGCAAGGTCAGCCTTAATTGCTCTTAAATCATCGTCAGCAATGCCGTGCCCCTGCAATTCGGACAGAATGCGGCTATTTCCATAGCGGGATGCCCGCCGATGGACCAGGGATTCGGAAAAACGGGATGGGGATAACAGCTTTGCTGCTTCGAGTTCGTCGAGCAAGGCTTCGATTTCCTCAGCCGCCTCGGCGTGACGGGACAGCTTGCGGGCAAGCTCGGCCCGGCTATGCTCGCGGTTTGACAGATAGCGCAGGGCACGCGCTTTCAGACTGATTTTGATTATGGCCATGAACCTATAGCCGGAAATGTATAGCCGAACAGGTACAAGCAAAAGGAGGCTACCCGAACGCGTGGTCCTGCGCGCACCAGGCAAAACGCATGTAGCTGAATCGTGGCGTTAAAAACGTGTGGCGAAAAGTGCCTGTTTACGTGCATAGAAACTATGTGCATAGAAACTACGTGCATAGAAACGACAAGGCCCGGTTGCGATGAACAACCGGGCCGGGAGCGAGTTAATTAAAAACGGTAAGCCGCAAGGTGCAATCGCGACACGCGGCGCGATGCGTTGTACCGATGCATTGCGCCTTCCGACCTACAATTTATTCGACTTCCTTGACTTCCTTCGCCTTCTTCGGCGCCGGCTCCGCACCTTTTGCTACGCCCAGTTCAGGTACACCTAACGAGGCACGAACCTTGTTCTCGATTTCCCGCGCCAGTTCAGGACGCTCTTTCAGGTAATTGCGCGCATTGTCCTTGCCTTGACCAATACGTTCACCGTTGTAGCTGTACCAGGCGCCCGACTTCTCGACGATTTTCGCTTCCGACCCAAGATCGAGGATTTCGCCTTCGCGTGAAGTGCCTTCCCCGTACAGGATGTCGAAGTGCGCCTCCTTGAATGGCGGTGCAATCTTGTTCTTGACAACCTTGACCTTGGTCTCGTTGCCGATCACCTCGTCGCCCGATTTGATCGAACCGGTACGGCGGATGTCGAGACGAACCGATGCATAGAACTTCAGTGCGTTACCGCCAGTCGTGGTTTCGGGGTTGCCGAACATGACGCCGATTTTCATGCGGATCTGGTTAATGAAAATGACCAGAGTATTGGTGCGGTTGATCGAACCGGTCAGCTTGCGCAACGCTTGCGACATCAGGCGCGCTTGCAGGCCAGGCAATGAATCACCCATATCACCTTCAATTTCGGCGCGTGGCGTCAGCGCCGCGACCGAGTCGATCACGATCAGGTCGACACCGCCCGAACGCACCAGCGCATCGGTGATTTCAAGTGCCTGCTCGCCGGTGTCCGGCTGCGAAATCAGCAAATCGGATAAATTGACGCCAAGCTTCTGGGCATAACCGACATCAAGTGCATGCTCGGCATCGATAAAGGCGCATGTGCCGCCCAATTTTTGCATTTCTGCAATCGTTTGCAATGTCAGCGTCGTCTTGCCGGATGATTCAGGACCATAAATTTCAACTACGCGGCCGCGCGGCAAGCCCCCTACGCCTAGGGCGATATCAAGTCCGAGCGAGCCGGTCGAGACAACCTGCACCTCTTCCACCGCAGCACCGTCGGCCATCCGCATCACGGAACCTTTGCCGAACTGCTTTTCGATTTGCGCCAGGGCAGCGGCAAGCGCTTTGCTCTTGTCAGAGCCTGTTACGGCTTTTCTATCGTCCATAAGTGTCTTTTCTTTCACCAGAGGGTTTTTCAGTCACAGACCATACTGTATAAAAAAACAGTGGTTTATGCAAGCGGAATCTCATGTTTTGCGCAGTTTCACGCATATTCTCACATCATATTGCAATGTTGCATTGCTGACATTAACAAAACATCTTAGACTGCAATTACCGTGAACGAATCGCTCGCACCATGCGTATCCTGCTTGCCGAAGATGACAGTGTTCTGGCCGACGGCCTGACCCGTTCATTGCGCCAGTCGGGCTATGCAACCGATTGCGTAAAGAACGGACTGGAAGCCGACTCCGCCTTGTCGACCCAGGACTTCGATCTGCTGATTCTCGACCTTGGTTTGCCCAAGATGCCGGGACTCGAGGTGCTCAAACGTCTGCGCGCGCGCAATTCACGCCTGCCGGTACTGATCCTTACCGCCGGCGATTCGGTCGAGCAGCGGGTAACCGGCCTCGACCTCGGCGCCGATGACTATATGGCCAAACCGTTTGCCCTGTCCGAACTGGAGGCGCGCGTGCGCGCCCTGACCCGGCGCGGGGCTGGTGGCGGGCCGACAGTGATCCGGCACGGGCCGCTGTGCTACGACCAGGTGGGCCGCATCGCCTATATCAATGACCAGATGCTGGATTTATCGGCGCGCGAACTCGGCCTGCTTGAAGTCCTGCTGCTGCGTACCGGGCGGCTGGTTTCAAAGGAGCAACTGGTCGATCATTTATGCGAGTGGGGCGAGGAAGTCAGCAATAACGCTATCGAAGTCTATGTGCATCGCCTGCGCAAGAAAATCGAAGTCGGTGGCGTGCGCATCGCAACCGTGCGCGGATTGGGCTATTGCATGGAAAAATTTCCCGACCCGTCCGCCAATGCGCCGCCGGCCACCGGCTGATTCACGCAATGAATCGCATCGACCACGGCGCGCCGCCCTCTTCCGCAACGCCTGCGCCGGCCGAGTTCACCATCACCCAGTCCGAAGAGCCGAGCCAGCGCTCGCTGTTCGGCGAAATCCTCGACTGGATGCTGGTGCCCCTGCTGCTGCTGTGGCCGATCAGTATCGCAATCACCTACCTGATTGCGAAATCGCTGGCCAACCAGCCGTTCGACCGCGCACTGGATGACCGGGTGACGGTGCTGGCGCAACAAATCAAGGAAGTCGACGGCAAGATCGTGGCGCCGCTGCCTAGTTCGGCGCGCGACATCCTGCGGGCGGATGACATCGACACTGTCTATTACCAGGTGATCGGGCCCCGCGGCGAGCTGATCGACGGCGATCGCGACATGCCGGCGCCCAACGATGAAGAAAAACCGCAGCCGTGGACGGTGCAGCTGCGCTACGACCAGATGCGCAATAGCGAAGTACGGATCGCCTATACCTATGTCAACCTGCTGCGGAACCAGGACCGGAAGGACGCGCCGCAGGAACCGCGCATGGCGCTGGTGCAGGTCGGCGAAACGCTGGATAAGCGGCTGCTGCTCGCCAACCAGATCATCAAGGGCGTGATCCTGCCGGAATTCATTATCCTGCCGGTCGCGCTGGCGCTGGTCTGGTTCGCGCTGTCGCGCGGCCTGTCGCCGCTGGCCGAACTGCAAAGACATATCCGCGCCCGCCGCTCGGACGACCTGAGTCCGATCGACTCGCGCCAGGTTCCCGAGGAAATCGCGCCGCTGGTGCGCTCTCTGAACGATTTGCTGGCGCGGCTGTCGCAAAGCATCCAGATGCAAAAGCGCTTCATCGCCGACGCCGCGCACCAGATGAAAACCCCGCTGGCCGGCATGCGCATGCAGTCGGAACTCGCATTGCGCCAGGTGAGCCAGGAAGAAATCCACCGCTCGCTGGTGCAATTGTCGAAGAGCTCGGAATCGGCGACGCGGCTGGTTAACCAGTTGCTGGCGCTGGCGCGCGCGGAAAACCAGACGCCGCAGGCGGCGCCGTTCGTGCCGCTGGAATTGTCGGGACTGGCGCGTAACGTGGTGCAGGAATGGGTGCAGATCTCACTCACTCGCAAAATCGATCTGGGCTTCGAACAGCCGGGACACCCGGTCATGGTCGAAGGCAATCCAACCATGCTGCGCGAGCTGCTGAATAATCTGCTCGACAATGCGTTGCGGTACACCCAGGCCGGTGGCACCGTCACGGTCCGGGTCCGGGCCGACCCGGCCCAACAGCAAGCGATGATGGAGGTCGAGGACACCGGGCCCGGCATCGCTCCGGCTGAACGCTCCCATGTATTCGAACGTTTCTACCGCATCCTCGGCAGCCATATGGAAGGCAGCGGACTAGGCCTGGCCATCGTGCGCGAAATTGCGCAACAACACGGAGCGGCAGTCGATATCTATAATAATCCGCGCTGTCATGATCCCAAACATCCGGGCTCGCTGTTTCGGGTAACCCTGGATGCCGGACCGCGCCCGACGTTGAGCGAGGATCTGCCCTGATGCCATCCACCCCGGACCGCACCCTGCCGGCCAGGCGCGCAGCCTACTGGCGCGTTACCCGGCGCCTCACCGCGCTGTTGCTGACGGCGTGGTTCGTTGTGAGCTTCGGCGTGATTTTCCTGGCGCGCGAATTATCGGGCATCACGCTGTTCGGCTGGCCGGTTTCTTTTTATATGGCGGCGCAGGGCACGATCCTGATTTACGTACTGATCGTGGGATTCTACGCATGGCGGATGCAGCGGCTGGACCGTAAATTCATACGCGACGGCGGCGATGCCGAATAAATCCGCTTCCCGATCATTTTCGCGCCGGCTTGCCCGCTATTACGGCTGGTATACGCTGGGCTGCGTGTTTTTCCTGATTGCGCTGGCGATCCTGGAAAAGGAGGGATTCCCGCGCGCCTGGATAGGCTATCTTTTTATTTTCTCGACCATCGTGCTGTATGCCGGCATTGGCGTCATCAGCCGTACTTCGGACGTATCTGAATATTATGTGGCGGGCCGGCGCGTTCCCGCGGTGTTCAACGGCATGGCGACCGCCGCCGACTGGATCTCGGCAGCCAGCTTCATCAGCCTGGCGGGCGGGCTCTATATCCAGGGCTTCGACGGCCTGGCCTATATCATGGGATGGACCGGCGGCTATTGCCTGGTTGCGCTGCTGATCGCGCCCTACCTGCGCAAATTCGGACAGTACACGATTCCCGATTTTCTGGCCGCGCGCTACATGGGACATTACAACGGCAACCTGATCAGGATCATTGCCGTCGTCGCCACCATCATTATTTCATTCACCTACGTGGTGGCGCAGATCTACGGGGTCGGACTGATCACCTCGCGCTTTACCGGAATCGATTTTTCAGTCGGCATTTTTCTCGGCCTGGCGAGCATCCTGGTCTGTTCATTCCTGGGCGGCATGCGCGCCATCACCTGGACCCAGATCGCGCAATACATCATTATCATCATCGCCTACATGATCCCGGTGGTATGGCTGTCGGCCAAGCATACCAGCGTGCCGGTTCCGCAAATAGCGTATGGCTCGGCGTTGTTGAAGCTGGGCGAGCGAGAAAAGGCGCTGGCCGGCGACCCCGCGGAACAGCAGGTGCGCGCCGTGTTCCAGCAGCGAGCAAACGAGTACGACGCGAAGCTCAAGGCATGGCCCAAATCGTGGGAAGACGGCCGCGTGGAAGCGCAGCGCCGGCTGGCGTCGCTCCAGAGCGGCAATGCATCGCTGCTGGATATCCGGACCGCGAGCCGGGCGCTCGCCGCCTACCCGAAAAATGCGGAAGACGCGCGCCGGCTATGGCTGGAGGCGAAAGCCGTTAACCTGGCGCGCGCGCAACCGGTGGCCTCGCATACCGAGCCGTTTGCCGGCAAGGATGAAGCCGCATCCGATATCAAGCGCAATAATTTTCTGGCGCTGGTTTTTTGCCTGATGGTGGGCACCGCGGCGTTGCCGCATATCCTGGTCCGCTACTACACCACGCCCTCGGTCAATGAAGCCCGGGTATCGGTATTCTGGACCCTGTTTTTCATCATGCTGGTGTATACCGCCGTGCCGGCGCTGGCGGTGCTGGTGAAATACGATATCTATACTTCACTGGTCGGCACCGAGTTTTCCCGGCTGCCGGCCTGGGTTTCATACTGGGCCAGCATCGACAAGCAGAATCCGCTGGTTAACATTATCGATATCAACCACGACGGCATCGTGCAACTGGCTGAAATTGCAATGGATGGCGATATCGTGGTGCTTGCCACGCCCGAAATCGCGGGCCTGCCCTATGTCATTTCCGGTCTGATCGCGGCCGGCGGCCTGGCTGCGGCCCTATCCACCGCCGACGGACTGCTGCTGACGATTTCCAACGCACTGTCGCACGACACTTATTTCAGGACCGTCGCTCCGGCCGCGTCGACCCAGAAGCGAGTCACCATATCGAAATTGCTGCTGCTGGTGGTCGCCCTCGTGGCGGCCTACGCCGCGACCCTGAAGCCGGGCGATATCCTGTCGCTGGTCGGCGCCGCGTTTTCCCTCGCCGCCTCCACCCTATTCCCCGCGCTGGTGCTGGGCGTATTCTGGAAACGCGCCAACCAGCAAGGCGCAATCGCCGGCATGCTGACCGGTTTTGCGGTATGTACCTTCTACATGGCGCATACCAATCCGGCCCTCGGCGGCGCATCGATTAATCAATGGTTTCACATCGCCCCGATTTCGGCCGGGGTATTCGGCGTACCGGCCGGATTCCTGGCACTGGTCGTTGTAAGTTTGCTTACGCCGCCACCCGATAAGCGCACGCTCGTCCTGATTGATTATATACGGACACCGTAAAAGGTCTTCCGTGACTGGCACGTTTCTTGATACTCTTGATTCGTGCCGGGCCCTGCCCGGCGATGGGCGGCGGGCAGCGGGCAGCAGGCGGCGGGCGCTGCGCGGATTGCGCCGTATAGACGAATAACCCTTTCAACTAAAGCCATGCCTCAATTTTTTGATGAGATGTACATCGACGGACCCGGGACGGTGCGCGATCATTATCGCGAATTCCATGCCTGGCTGTCGGAACAATCGCCGGATACCATCGCGCGCAAGCGTGCCGAAGCCGACCTGATTTTCCGCCGCGTGGGGATCACCTTTGCCGTCTATGGCAATGATGCCGGCACCGAACGGCTGATCCCGTTCGACATTGTTGCGCGCATTATTCACGCCGCGGAATGGAGTAATCTGCAAACCGGGCTGGTACAGCGGGTCAAGGCGCTCAATATGTTCATCCATGATATCTATCATGGCCAGAACATCATCAAGGCAGGCGTCATCCCGGCCGAACAGATATTCAGGAATGCGCAATACCGGCCCGAGATGCAGGGCATTTCCGTGGCATCCGACATTTATGCGCATATCGCCGGCGTCGATATCGTGCGCGCCGGCGAAGGCGAGTATTACGTTCTGGAAGACAACCTGCGGGTACCCTCGGGCGTATCCTACATGCTGGAAAACCGCAAGATGATGATGCGGCTGTTTCCCGACCTGTTCGCACGGCACAAGATAGCGCCCGTCGCGCACTATCCCGATATGCTGCTGGATAATCTGCGGTCGGTGGCGCCGGCCGGCGTGATCGATCCGACCGTGGTCGTCATGACGCCGGGAATGTACAATTCGGCCTATTTCGAGCATGCCTTCCTGGCCCAGCAAATGGGGGTTGAACTGGTCGAAGGCCAGGACCTGTTCGTCAATGACGACGCGGTCTACATGCGCACCACGCGCGGGCCGAAGCGGGTCGACGTGATTTACAGACGAATCGACGATGACTACCTCGATCCCCTGGCGTTCCGCGCCGACTCGTCGCTTGGCGTGCCCGGGCTGCTGTCGGTGTACCGTTCCGGCCGCGTCACCCTGGCCAACGCGATCGGCACCGGCGTGGCCGACGACAAATCGATTTATCCGTACGTGCCTGACATGATCCGCTTTTATCTTTCGGAAGAACCGGTCCTCAACAATGTGCCGACTTACCAGTGCCGCAAAAAAGAAGATCTGGCTTACACGCTCGACCACCTGGGGGAACTGGTGGTGAAGGAAGTGCATGGCGCCGGCGGCTACGGCATGCTGGTCGGCCCGGCCTCGACCAGGGCCGAGATCGACGACTTCCGCCGGCGCGTGATCGCCAGGCCGGAGAATTATATCGCCCAGCCGACGCTGTCCTTGTCGGCATGCCCGACCTACGTCGAATCCGGCATTGCGCCGCGCCATATCGACTTGCGGCCCTTCGTCCTGTCGGGAAAAACCATTTCCATGGTGCCCGGCGGCCTGACGCGCGTGGCCTTGAAGGAAGGCTCCCTGGTCGTGAATTCATCGCAGGGCGGCGGCACCAAGGATACCTGGATACTGGAGAAATAATATGCTCAGCCGCACCGCCGACCACTTGTTCTGGATGGCCCGCTATACCGAGCGGGCAGAGAATACCGCCAGGATGCTTGATGTAAACGTCCAGACTTCCTTGTTGCCGCAATCGGCCGAAGCGGTGGGCCAGGGCTGGCGCGCCATGCTCGGCATTTCCGAACTGGAAAGCCGCTTCGATGAAAAATACGCTGCGCCGACGTCGAAAGATGTGCTCGACTTCATGGTGCGCGATCCCGACAATCCATCGTCGATCGCGACCTGTCTGACCCAGGCGCGGGAAAACGCGCGCGCGGTGCGCGGCACCCTGACCACCGAGGTGTGGGAAACCCTGAACATCACCTGGCTCGAAATGACGCCGCTTTTAAACAACGGCATCCTGGAACAGGACCCGAGCCGCTTTTTCGAATGGGTCAAGTACCGCTCGCACCAGTCGCGCGGCGTGACCATCGGCACCATGCTGAAAGATGAAGCGTTTTATTTTATCCGCCTCGGGACTTTCCTCGAGCGCGCCGACAATACCGCGCGTATACTGGACGTGAAGTTCCATGGCGCCATGCACGACGGGCAAACGCAGCAGCAGGGACAAGGACAGGCAATCCGCGACCCAGGCGAACCACTGATCCCGGAGACCCAGCTGGACTATTATTATTGGGCCGCCATCCTGCGCTCGGTCTCGGCTTTTGAAATCTACCGCAAGGTCTATCGCGACGCGATCACGCCTGAGCGGGTGGCCGAACTGCTGATGCTGCGGGCGGATATGCCGCGTTCGCTGCAGGCCTGTCTGAACGAAGTAGTCAACAACCTGAAACAGGTTGCCAACGAAGCATCCTCCGATACGGAGCGCTTTGCCGGCAAGCTTCATGCGGGCCTGCAATTCAACTCGATCGACGACATCCTGAAGGAAGGTTTGCATGATACCCTCGGACGCTTCCTCGAAGATGTTTTTGAACTCGGCAACCGGGTAAGCCGCGACTTCCTGGTGCCATTAGCCGGCTGAACGATAATGATCCTGACAATCCGGCATGAAACCGTGTACCGCTATACGACGCCGCCAGTTTATACGATCCAGCAGTTGCGACTGTGGCCGCGGCTGGAAGCCCACCAGAATGTGTTGAACTGGCATATCGGCGCGTCCGGCCATTGCAATGCGTTTACCGATGCATTCGGCAATCTCTGCCATATGCTGACGCTCACCGGGCGCCATGATGAAGTTCGTATCACTGCCAATGGCGTGGTCGAAGTGACCCCGCTCGAGCGCGGGCGGCTGCATGAACGCGGCGATCTGTCGCCCCTGGTGTTCACCGTACCGACCCGCCTGACCACGCCTGCCGATACCATCGCCGACTTCGCTGCACGGCATTTGAACGGGAACCGGACCGCGGATTTCCTCGCGCTGGCAAATGCCATTTGTGGTGCAGTGTCGTATCAAACTGGTGCAACCGAAGTCAGCAGTACGGCCGCGGACGCACTATTATTGGGCAACGGCGTGTGCCAGGATCATGCGCATTTATTCCTTGCCTGCTGTCATACCCGGCAGCTTCCCGCCCGGTATGTCTCCGGTTATATCGATCCCGGCGATACATCCCATGCGCAGACGCATGCATGGGTCGATGTCTGGGTGGAGGAAGTGGATTTTTCGGGCTGGATCAGCATCGATGTCACGCATTCCCGGCTGCAGGACGATGCGTATTGCCGTCTTGCCGTCGGCCGCGACTATGAATCAGCCGCCCCGGTGCGCGGCACGCGGCGCGGTGGCCGCGATGAAACGCTTGCCGTGCGGGTTAATATGTCGGCTGGCTAATCCTGTAAAATCGTTATTTTTCACGCCTGTAAAAAACATGACTTATTGCGTCGCCATGCGCCTCGATGCGGGGTTGGTATTCTTGTCGGATTCCCGGACCAATGCCGGGGTCGATCATGTCGGCACGTTTCGCAAAATGAATGTGTTTGAAATCCCGGGCGATCGGGTAATGGTGTTATTGACTGCTGGAAATTTGTCGATTTCTCAATCTATTTTGCAAATTATTTCCGAGCACCGAAATTCCGTGGGCCGGAATATATGGACTGCGAAATCGATGTATGAAGCAGCCCAGATTGTCGGAGAAGCAATCCGCCTGGTGCATGATCGCGACGCCAGGTCGCTCGAGCAGTTCGGCATCGACTTCAATGTCAGGACGATATTCGGCGGCCAGATCAAGGGCGAACGCTGCCGCCTGTTCCAAATGTACTCGGCCGGCAATTTCATTGAATCGCACAATGAAAATACCTATTTTCAAATCGGTGAAGCGAAATATGGCAAACCGATCATTGACCGGGTCGTGACACCATCGACCGAGCTTGATGAAGCGGCGAAGTGTGCGCTGATATCGATGGATTCCACGCTGCGTTCCAATATTTCAGTAGGCCTGCCGCTGGACCTGCTGATTTATGAAGCGGACACGCTCGCGGTGACCCGCTTCGTGACGATCGATGAAAACAACCAGTATTTTCAAATGATCCGCAATAGTTGGGGACACCAATTGAAACGCGTGTTCGAAGGGATTGCCGATCCGGTATGGAATGCGGCGCCTGAAGCGACCCTGAATGTGCTGTCGAATGTCGGTTCGCGCAACCAGCCGCTGCGCATCCCGCCACCGCCGGAAACCGCGGCTCCGGCGGAGCGGCATCCGCCGTTACAGACGCTGGCGCAACAGGCGGATGGAAACAAGCAGCATTGAGGGCTGGTAGTTCGTCATGCTTAATTAAAAAATTAAAGCATGACAACCATTAATAGACCGTCATGCGCCAATTTACGCGCAAATCGAAGCCTGACGGCGTACTGAAAGGAACAAAAAACAACAGTTCTGTGGTTTTTTCGTTCCTTGCCCCGACCGTTTTCTGTTCGCCGGCCGGCCCTTACACCACGATCGTCTGCGGCTCATCTCCCTGCCGTTCGCGGATTTCACCGATCCTGCTGACTGTTTCACCGGCCGCTTTCAACTGGGCCTCGGCCGCATCCGCATTCTCTTTCGAAACGATGACCGCCATGCCGATGCCGCAATTGAATACGCGATGCATCTCCGCGTCGGCCACCCCGCCGTGCTGCTGCAGCCACTGAAACAGGGGCGGCATGGTCCAGCCATCGCGACGCAGGACCGCCGTCAGTTCCTTGCGCAATACACGCGGCACATTTTCCACCAGGCCGCCGCCAGTAATATGCACCATGCCGCGCACTTCCAGCGACGCCATCAGCGCCAGCAAGGGCTTGACGTAAATACGGGTCGGCTCCATCAGTACATCGGCCAGCTTGCGGCCGTGGAAATCCGCTTCGAGGTCCGGCTTGGCCACAGAGATGATCTTGCGCACCAGTGAATAGCCGTTGGAATGCGCGCCCGAAGAGGCTAGCCCCAGCACCACGTCGCCCGGCATGATTTTGCTGCCGTCGATGATGCTCGACTTTTCCACCGCGCCGACCGCGAACCCGGCCAGGTCATATTCCCCGTCGGGATACATGCTCGGCATCTCGGCCGTTTCGCCGCCGATCAATGCGCAGCCGGCCAGTTCACAACCATGGGCAATGCCCTTGATCACGTCGGTCGCGGTCGGCACGTCGAGTTTGCCGCAGGCGAAATAGTCCAGGAAAAACAGCGGTTCCGCGCCTTGCACCAGGATGTCGTTGACGCTCATGGCGACCAAATCGATCCCCACCGTGTCATGGCGATTCAATTCGAATGCCAGCTTGAGCTTGGTGCCGACGCCATCGGTGCCGGACACCAGTACCGGCTCCCGGTATTTTTTGCTTATTTCAAATAGCGCGCCGAAACCGCCGATGCCGCCAAGTACACCTTCGCGCATGGTACGTTTGGCAAATGGCTTGATCGCATCGACCAGGGCGTCACCGGCATCGATATCGACGCCGGCGTCGCGGTAAGAAAGGGAAACTCCGGAACTGTTCGTAGTGGAACTCATGATGTGAATGGCGGCAGAGGCGGTAAAATAGGCGGTTATGATCGCGGATGCGGCTGAATTATCAATTCAGCCAAACCGGTATTTTATCAAATTGAACTACCAGCCCCTTAATCCATGCCATTTTCTTTCGCCGCCGAGCAAAAAAAGACTGAGCCGCGGCCGGCCGCCGGCCTGGCAGCCTGTGTCCGGACGGTGCTGCCGGGACTGCTGCCGGCGGCGGCGCTCCATGCGGCCAAGGCCGGGGATTTGCGCGTTTATCATCTTAAAAGTAGCTCCTGTACCCAGTCATGAGACAACTGCTGCTGGATTTGATCGCTGAAGTGCCGCAGACCCTGGAGTCGTTCGTGGTCGGCAAAAACAATGAGCTGATACAACAGTTACGTGCTTTTGTCCGGGCAGATCGTCCGCACGACCGCTTCGTTTATGTCTGGGGCGAACCGGGCGCCGGGAAAACTCACTTGCTGCGGGGACTGGCAAGCGCGCCGCAGGCGCGTTATATTGACGCCGAGGCAAGCAGCACGGCATTCCGGTTCGCGCCCGAGATCAGCCTGTACTTGCTGGACGATTGTGAAAAGCTGTCCGCCGGGTCGCAGATCGCCGCATTCAACCTGTTCAACGAAGTGCGCGAACACGGCGCGCTGATGGTGACGGCCGGCGCAATGGCGCCGGCGGTGCTGCCGGTACGCGAAGATTTGCGGACCCGCATGGGATGGGGATTGATTTACCAGGTGCATGAACTGAGCGACCAGGAGAAAATTGCGGCCCTGAGCCATGCGGCGCAAGCCCGCAGCATGGCCCTGTCGTCCGGCGTATTACCCTATTTGATTACCCATTTTCGACGGGATATGCGGTCCTTGTCCGCCATGCTTGACGCGCTTGACCGGTATTCGCTGGAAACCCAGCGGCCGATCACCTTGCCGCTGTTGCGCAGCCTGTTGCAATTGGAAGATGAACCAAAAACATGAATAACCTGACTTTGTTCGACCTCGATCACACCTTGCTGCCGCTCGACTCCGATTACGAGTGGGGCCAGTTCATGACGCGGATCGGCGCGGTCGATCCGGTCGAATTCGCCACCCGCAATACCGAATTTTTCGCGCAATACCAGGCGGGCACGCTCGACCCGCAGGAATACCTGAAATTCCTGTTCGGCACGCTTGCCCGCTTTCCCCGGACCCAACTGGACCAGTGGCACCTGCAGTTCATGGAAGAAGTGATTCACCCCGCCATCAGGCCGTGCGCACGCGACCTGGTGAAGCGGCACCAGGATGCCGGCGACCTGATTGCCATCGTCACCGCCACCAACCGTTTCGTCACTGCGCCCATCGCAAGGGAACTCGGCGTCGAACACCTGATCGCGGCCGAACCAGAACTATTGGACAGCGGCGACCTGACCGGCGGCGTGCTCGGCATTCCGCCGTATGGCGAAGGCAAGATTGCCAACACGCTGGCCTGGCTTGGCGCGATGGGAAAGACGCTGCAAAGCTTTGAACGCAGCACGTTTTACAGTGACTCCCAAAACGACATACCGCTATTGACGATCGTTACCCATCCGGTCGCCACCAACCCTAACGCCAAGCTCACCGCGCATGCGAAAGCGCACGGCTGGCCCATCCTGAAATTATTCAATGATTAAAAAGTTTATCCGGCGCATCCTCGGCAAAAAAGACAAAGCGGATCCGACCAAGCCGGTGATCCTGGAACCGAAAGAACATGGCATCGATCCGCAACTGGTTTCGGCCAATGCGATACGGGTGACGCAGACCCTGCAGGAAGCCGGCTTCAGCGCATTCCTGGTTGGCGGCGCGGTGCGCGACCTGCTGTTGGGGATCAAGCCGAAGGATTTCGACATCGCCACCAACGCCACGCCGGAGCAGGTCAAGCGCCTGTTCCGACGCGCATTCATCATCGGCCGGCGGTTCCAGATCGTGCACGTGATGTTCGGGCAAGATTTGCTTGAAGTGACGACCTTCCGCGGCGCTTCTTCCGAGGATGCGCTGAAGGATGAGCATGGCCGCGTGCTGCGCGACAATACCTTCGGCCTGCAGCACGAGGACGCGATCCGGCGCGACTTCACCATCAACGCGATGTACTATGATCCGGCAACCCAGCAAGTGCTCGATTACCACGGCGGCATGGCGGACATCCGCAACAAGAAACTGCGCGTGATCGGCGTGCCGGAAGCGCGGTACCGGGAAGACCCGGTGCGCCTGCTGCGCGTGGTACGGTTCGCGGCCAAGCTGAAGTTCACCATCGATGCCGACACCCAGGCGCCGATTGCCGTCATGGCGCCGTTAATCAATAATGTCCCGGCCGCGCGCGTATTCGACGAAATGCTCAAGCTGCTGATGAGCGGCCATGCGTTGGCATGCCTGCACCAGTTGCGCAAGGAAGGCCTGCATCACGGCTTGCTGCCTTTGCTGGACGTCGTGCTGGAGCAGCCTCTCGGCGAAAAATTTGTGCGGCTCGCGCTGGAAAACACGGACAAGCGGGTGTTGCAAGGCAAGCCGGTATCGCCCGGGTTCCTGTTCGCGTCGCTGCTTTGGCACCAGGTCGTTGAGAAATGGAATG
>JAQGMO010000131.1 GCA_028292315.1 Herminiimonas sp.
GAAGGCAAACTTTCGGAATTCATCGACACCGCTACGGAAGGCTGTTCACTCGGCCCGAACACGTTTGAGGTGCGCGACCTGACCAAAGGGAAAAAAATTGCGATATTCGGTCTGCCGGGCGCCTACACGCCAACCTGCTCGGCCAAGCATGTGCCTGGTTATATTCAGCACGCAGCCGACTTGAAAGAAAAAGGCATCGATGAAATCTGGTGCATCTCGGTCAATGATCCTTTCGTGATGGGGGCCTGGGGCCGTGATCAAAAGGCGACCGGCACCGTGCGCATGATGGCCGACGGCAGTGCGACTTTTACCAAGGCGCTTGGCCTGGAAGCCGATTTCAGCAAACACGGCATGGGAACGCGCTCACAGCGTTACTCGATGCTGGTCGATGACGGCGTCGTGAAACAGCTCAATATCGAAGCAGCCGGCAAGTTTGAAGTATCGAATGCCGAAACCATGGTGAAGCAGCTCGGATAAGTGAAGCGGCGGATTGGCGGTTCGCGCGGCGAGCCAGGCGGCCGTCGTGGTTTGCTCGGCTCCGCCACACTTTCCGGCACCTCCGCGCCGGTCCCGATTTTTGGACATGCGCTATTAGCGTGGTTTTTGTCCAACACTCCAAATGCCGAAATAACTGACTGATGGGTAAGTTGCTATAATTTGAGCATGCTCAAACAACGCACCATTAAGCAACTCGTCAAAACGGTCGGCGTCGGACTGCATTCCGGCACCAAGGTTGAGCTTACGCTTCGTCCGGCCGCGGTCGATACCGGAATCATATTTCGTCGCGTCGACCTGACGCCAATTGTCGATCTTCCGGCTTCGGCGATCGGTGTCGGCGATACCCGCATGGCTTCCACACTTGAAAAAGACGGCGCCAGGGTGTCCACGGTGGAACATCTGATGTCGGCTTGCGCCGGTCTCGGCATCGATAACCTGTATATCGACCTGACTGCCGAAGAAATCCCGATCATGGATGGTTCGGCCTCGTCGTTCGTGTACCTGCTGCAGCAGGCAGGCTTGCAGGAGCAAAACGCAGCCAAAAAATTTGTCCGCATCAAGCAGCCTGTGGAAGTCCGCGAAGGGCACGGTGACCAGGCAAAATGGGCCCGCCTCGAACCTTATGACGGTTTCAAGCTCAAGTTTTTTATCGAATTCAATCATCCTGCCGTCGATGCAACCGGTCAGACCGCGGAAGTCGATTTTGGCGTGGAATCGTATGTGAAGGAAGCATCGCGGGCGCGTACTTTCGGCTTCATGCAAGACGTGGAAACGCTGCGCGGGCTAGGATTGGCTCGGGGCGGCTCGCTCGAAAATGCGATCGTGATGGATGAGTATCGCATTCTCAATCCGGACGGCTTGCGTTATGAAAATGAATTCGTCCGCCACAAGATTCTTGATGCGATTGGCGATTTGTACCTGGTCGGACATCCGCTGCTGGCCAGTTATACGGCCCACAAGTCGGGCCATACGCTGAATAATCAACTGCTGCGTGCCGTGCTGGCGCAACCGGATGCGTATGAAATCGTTACCTTCGATACGCAGGCCTCCGCACCGAATGCGTATTTGCGCCATGCAGCGCGTGAATGGGCACTTTATTAAGTTAGACCGCTGTTGCGATAGCCCGAAACCGGGATACTCGTTTTGCTATTCCGATGCCGTGATGCCCTGGCGCAGCCCGGCCAGGCCGCACGATTAATCTCAATCAGTCTCCGGCCACGCCGCGGTGCCGCCGCAACAGACTGTCGATCGCCGCCTTCAATCCCGCATTGCGCGGCTCGTCTTCCAGCGCCATTCCGAGCGACGCCATTGCCGTCAGCGCCCCATCCGTCAGTATCAGTTGCTTGGCGCGTATTGCTTTTTCGATATTCCTGCTAACTTGCACTTTCAGCCGGATTGCGCTAACCTGCCAGCCTCGCTTGGCCAAAGATTCTTGTAAATTTGGTAATTTTTGCTTTAGCCGCGCTGCAAGCGCGGCATTCGGAACCGAGAGCACCAACTGTTCCGATTCGAATTGAAGCACCTCACAGGCTTTAAACATTTCAGGCATCAGCGCTGCACAGTCTTTTTGCAGGGCGGCCATACGTGTCACGGCCGGCATCAGAGTGGCAATCCTGTCGTGCGAGCGTAAAAAGTCCAGGGCGTCCCGCGTAGCAGGGGCTGACTTGCCGGCATGACTACCTTGCCGGTGAGATGTGGATAAAAGGGAACGAATCATCGTGAAACCTTATCACATCTCCACCAGAACGGACTAGACCAAGGAGTCGGAATGCAGATTATTCTGTTGCACCCGCGATTCACGCAAGCCAAGTCATTGACATTGACCCGTCGGCATATTGTGTTAGTCGCATTGCTTTACCTCTGCGCCGTGATAGGCAGCACGGCCTTGCTGTATTACTTCACGATCGATCACGCGAACGGCATCCGGGTGCTGTTCGCCCAAAAGCCGGCGCCGGCAGTGCGCGACGATACCGATAGACAGGATCGATATGTCAAGGAAAGTATTGCCGCAATGGCAATCAAGGTCGGCGAAATGCAAGCCCGGCTAATGCGTCTGGATGCCTTGGGCGAACGGGTCCAGGGCTTGGCCGGAGTCAAACCCGAAGCATTCAATTTCGGCGAATTGCCTGGTCGCGGCGGAGCCGAGCCTTCCAGTGGCACCGCCGGGGCGCGTCACCTCGGCATGGCGGAATTCCAGCAACTGCTGGATATGATGGCAAGGGAACTGGACCATCGCGCCGATTATATGAACGTGGTCGAGACTGCACTGCTGCGCGAAAAGATACAGTTCAAACTCTTGCCGACCATTCAACCGGTGAACGTCAGCTATAACGCATCCGGATTCGGCTTGCGGATTGACCCGTTTAGCGGCCGCAGCAGCTTCCATGAAGGAATCGATTTTCCCGCGCCGACCGGCACCCCGATCGTTGCGGCGGCCGGCGGCGTCGTCATTGCTGCCGAGTATCATCATCAGTTTGGCAACATGCTTGAAATCGACCATGGAAACGGCATCGTGACCCGGTATGCGCATGCTTCCAAATTGCAGGTAAAGCTGGGCGACATCGTGCGGCGCGGCCAGCATATCGCCGATATCGGGTCAAGCGGCCGTTCAACCGGAGCGCATTTGCATTTCGAAGTGGCGGTCAAGGGGATACGGCAAGATCCAAACAAGTTCCTTGCCGCCGGCGCTGCTCAGGCGCAAGCGGCGCTGGCTTTGCAGGCCGCAAAATAAGCGTCTGAACAAGCGTCTGATGTCGCCGGGAATATCCGCACGGTATTGTTTCCCGGCGCGGAAGCCCTATCTATTATAAGCAGCGTGATAGAATCCCCGATTTAGCCAAAATTCGACTCGACGTGATCCCTGAGGTTCGCCCGAGGTTATTGTCCACGGCGTCTTTTTTAGAATCCAAGCATGTCATTACTGACCCAGATTTTCGGCAGCCGCAATCAACGGCTACTCAAGCAATATCAAAAAACTGTTCGCGAGATCAATGCGCTGGAGCCGGCTACCGAGAAGCTGTCCGACGCCCAGTTGCAGGCGAAGACACCTGAATTCAAGCAGCGCATCGCTGCCGGCGAAACGCTGGACGCGATCCTGCCTGAAGCGTTTGCGGTATGCCGGGAGGCGAGCCGCCGCGTTCTGAAGATGCGGCATTTCGATGTGCAGCTGGTTGGCGGCATGGCTTTGCATAACGCGAAAATCGCGGAGATGGGCACCGGCGAAGGCAAGACGCTGATGGCCACGCTGCCGGCCTACCTGAATGCATTGGCCGGCAAGGGCGTGCATATCGTGACCGTGAACGATTACCTGGCGCAGCGCGATGCCGAGTGGATGGGCAAGCTGTATGGCTGGCTCGGCCTCACCACCGGCGTCAACATGTCGCAGATGGACCACGACGTCAAGCAGACCGCGTATGCCTCCGACATCACGTACGGCACCAACAATGAATTCGGCTTCGACTACCTGCGCGACAACATGGTGTACGACCCCGCCGACCGGGTGCAGCGCAGTCTCAATTTCGCGATCGTCGATGAAGTCGATTCGATCCTGATTGACGAAGCCAGGACGCCGCTGATTATTTCCGGGCAGGCGGAAAACCATACTGACCTGTATCACAAGATCAATGCCGTGCCGCCGATGCTGACCCAGCAGGTCGGCGAGGAAACTCCGGACGGCAAGGGCCATATCGAAGTGCCCGGCGATTACACCAAGGATGAAAAGTCGCATCAGGTGCTGCTGACCGAAGCCGGGCATGAAAAGGCGGAGCAGATCCTGACCTCCATGGGCTTGCTGCCGGAAGGCGCATCGCTCTACGACGCGGCCAATATCACGCTGATTCACCATCTGTACGCGGCGTTGCGCGCGCACACGCTGTATCACAAGGATCAGCATTACGTGGTGCAGAATAATGAAATCGTGATCGTCGACGAATTCACCGGCCGGATGATGACCGGGCGCCGCTGGTCGGATGGCTTGCATCAGGCGGTGGAAGCCAAGGAAGGCGTCCGGATCCAGAGTGAAAACCAGACGCTGGCATCGATCACGTTCCAGAATTATTTCCGCATGTATGCCAAGCTGGCGGGCATGACCGGCACGGCCGATACCGAAGCCTATGAATTCCAGGAAATCTACAAGCTTGAGACGGTAGTGATCCCGCAAAACAGGCCGAACCAGCGCAAGGACCGCCAGGACCAGGTTTACAAAACCGCGGCCGAAAAGTACAACGCCATGCTGGTCGATATCCAGGATTGCTACGAGCGCGGCCAACCGGTCCTGGTAGGCACCACGTCGATCGAGAATTCCGAACTGCTGTCGGGCATCCTGGCCAAGGCAGGGCTGCCGCACAATGTGCTGAACGCCAAACAGCATGCGCGCGAAGCGGAAATCATTGCCCAGGCCGGTCGTCCAAAGATGATCACGATCGCCACCAACATGGCGGGGCGCGGCACCGACATCGTATTGGGCGGCAATGTCGAAAAGCAGGTGCAGCTGATCGAAGCCGATCCTAACCTGCCGGATGAGGAAAAACAGGCCCAGGCGAAAAAGCTGCGCGATGAATGGCAATCGCTGCATGACCATGTGGTTGCGGCCGGCGGCCTGCACATCATCGGCACCGAACGCCATGAATCGCGGCGCGTCGATAACCAGTTGCGCGGCCGTTCGGCCCGCCAGGGCGATCCCGGATCATCGCGTTTTTACCTTTCGCTGGACGATGCCCTGCTGCGCATTTTCGCCGGCGATCGCGTGCGCGCCATCATGGATCGTCTCAAGATGCCGGAAGGCGAGCCGATCGAAGCCGGCATCGTGTCGCGCTCGATCGAATCGGCGCAGCGCAAGGTCGAGGCACGCAACTTCGACATCCGCAAGCAGTTGCTTGAATACGATGACGTCGCCAACGACCAGCGCAAGGTCATTTACCAGCAGCGCAATGAATTGCTCGAATCGCAGGATGTGTCCGAGCTGATTGCGTCGCTGCGGCACGGCGTGTTCAATGACCTGTTCCGCACCTATGTGCCGGAAGAGTCGGTTGAAGAACAGTGGGATATCAAGGGATTGCAGGCGGCGCTGGCCGCCGAGTGGCAGCTCGATGTGCCGCTGGTCTCCATGCTCTAGGCCGAGCCGACCCTGATCGACGAAGATTTGCTGGAGCTTGTGCTGAAGGCGGTGGACGATTCGTATAACGCCAAGGTAAGCGTGATCGGCAAGGAAGGTTTTAACGGATTCGAACGCAACGTGATGTTGCAGAGCATCGACACGCACTGGCGCGAGCATCTGGCGGCGCTCGATCATTTACGCCAGGGCATACATTTGCGCGGTTATGCGCAGAAAAATCCGAAGCAGGAATACAAGCGCGAAGCATTCGAACTGTTTGGACAGATGCTTGACCTGATCAAGAATGAAGTGATCAAGGTCGTGATGACGGTGCGCATAGAATCGCGCGAGGAAATCGATGCGGCTGAAGAGGAGCTCGCGCAGCCGCACGTCGGCAATGTGCATTATCAGCATGCCGATTTCAATCCCTCCATGGCGCCGGAAGAATTGCTGGCGCCGACCATGGAATCCGGTGGCGCGGGAGCGCAGGTCCAGATCAGCGACATGCCTAAAGTCGGTCGTAACGACCCTTGTCCTTGCGGCAGCGGAAAAAAGTACAAGCAGTGCCACGGAAAACTGTCTTGACATCCCGGCCATGCCGGCGGGCGGCGCGCGGAGGCTGAGGCCGAATGCGCCGCCGTCCGTCCGCTCCCTTCCGATACGATTACACAGTTACAAAATTCACGTAGAGAACGCATATGGCAGTCAATCTCCCGCTCCCCGATCCGGCCGCGCTGAAACCGGTCCCGGGCATCGAACTGGGCTATGCCGAAGCCGGCATACGCAAAGCCAATCGCAAGGACTTGCTGGTGATGCGCCTGGCGCCCACCGCAACGGTGGCCGGCGTGTTCACCACCAACCGTTTTTGCGCTGCGCCGGTGCAGGTTTGCAAGGCGCACCTGGAAGGCCAGCGCATTTCGGAAGCGCCGATTCGCGCGCTGGTCGTCAACACCGGCAATGCCAACGCCGGGACCGGCGACGCCGGCCTGGTGCATGCCAACGAAACCTGCGTTGCGGTAGGCGGCCTGCTTGGGTGCGAACCCTCGCAGGTGCTGCCTTTTTCGACCGGCGTGATCCTGGAGCCGCTCCCGGTCGACCGCATCAAGGCCGGCCTGCCGCAAGCCGTCGCCAACCTTAAGGCCGACAACTGGTACGCCGCCGCCGAAACCATCATGACTACCGATACGCAGCCGAAAGCCGCGTCGCGCACGGTGCAGATCGGCGGTAAAACCATTACCCTGACCGGCATCAGCAAAGGCGCCGGCATGATCAGGCCGAACATGGCCACCATGCTCGGCTACGTGGCGCTCGATGCGAAGGTGCCGCAGCCGGCGCTGGACCGTCTCGTCAAGCAGGCGGCGGACAAATCATTTAACTGCATCACGATCGATGGCGACACGTCCACCAACGACTCGTTCATCTTGATCGCCACCGGCGCGTCCGGTGTCGAGATAGCCGACGTCGATACGCCCGAGTATGCGGCGCTGGCCGAAGCCGTCATCGCGCTTTCGCAAGAGCTGGCGCAGATGATCGTGCGCGACGGCGAGGGCGCCACCAAATTCATGACGATCGTCGTGGAGCAGGGCGCCACTGTCGAAGAGTGCCGCCGGATCGCGTATTCGATCGGCCATTCACCGCTGGTCAAAACCGCTTTTTACGCTTCCGATCCGAACCTGGGCCGGATCCTGGCCGCTATCGGCTATGCCGGCGTCGACGACCTGGATGTCAGCAAGATCAACCTGTACCTCGATGATGTGTGGGTCGCAAAAAATGGCGGACGCAATCCCGATTACAAGGAAGAAGATGGTCAGCGCATCATGAAACAGAGCGAGATCACGGTGCGCGTGAAACTCGGGCGCGGCGCGGAAAGCGCCACCATCTGGACTTGCGACTTGTCGCATGACTATGTCTCGATCAACGCGGATTACCGCTCCTGACTGGCCGGCTTCGACAATATGACTCAACTCGATCAATTTCTGACCCGCGCGGAGGCGTTGCTGACGCGCCTGGAAGCAATTTTGCCGCAATCGGCGACGGCGCCCGACTGGACCGCCGCAACCGCTTTCCGCTGGCGCAAATCAAGCGGGCGCGATAGCCGCGGCTATCTGCAGCCGGTCCGCAGCATGTCGCGCATCGCCTTGTCCGACCTGCTCGATATCGGGCCGCAAAAGCAGCAGATCGAGCAAAACACCCAGCAGTTCGTGGAAGGCCGGCCGGCCAACAATGTGCTGCTTACCGGCGCCCGCGGCACCGGCAAATCATCGCTGATCAAGGCTTGCCTCAACCAGTACGCCGAACGCGGATTGCGCCTGATCGAAGTCGACAAGGACGACCTGGTCGACTTGCCCGACATCGTGGACATGGTCGCGCAGCGGCCGGAGCGGTTCATCATCTTTTGCGATGACCTGTCATTCGAAGAAGGCGAGGGTGGCTACAAGGCGCTGAAGGTCGCGCTGGATGGCAGCATCTCCGCGCAATCGGATAATGTGCTGATCTACGCAACCTCGAATCGGCGCCACCTGATGCCGGAACGCATGTCCGACAACGCGACCTACAAGCATGACGAGGATGGCGACCTGCATCCCGGCGAAACTGTCGAGGAAAAAATTTCCCTGTCCGAACGCTTCGGCCTCTGGGTATCGTTTTATCCATTCAAGCAGGACGATTACCTGGATATCGCCGCGCACTGGCTCAAGCATTTCGGATGCGATGAGGAACAGGTGGCGGCGGCCCGCGGCGATGCCCTGCGCTGGGCGTTGCAGCGCGGCTCGCGCTCGGGCCGCGTGGCATGGCAATTCGCGAAAGATCATGCCGGGAAGATGAAGTCCTGACTTCCGAGCCGGCATGACGCAAGCACACTCCTTGCCGATCGATGTCGCGGTCGGCATCCTGATGAAGCCGAACGGCGACGTGCTGCTCGGGCAGCGGCCGGCGGGCAAGCCCTATCCCGGGTATTGGGAGTTCCCGGGCGGGAAAGTCGAGGCCGGCGAATCGATACCGGATGCGCTCAGGCGCGAGTTTGTCGAAGAGCTGGGAATCGAAGTGATTTCAGCCGAGCCCTGGTGCGGCGTCGAGCATGTCTATCCGCATGCCCATGTGCGCCTGCATTTTTATATCAGCCGGGAATGGCGCGGCGAGCCGCAAAGCCTGGAGGGCCAGGCGTTCGCATGGCAGGGCACGGTCGGCGTCGCACCGCTGCTGCCGGCGACAATACCCTTGATTGAATGGCTGGACCGGCTACGCTACGCCGGACAAGGTCCTGGCGCCTAGCGCCCAGGCGAACTCGAATCCTCGTCATCCAGATCTTCCGGCGGATTAACCGCGGGAATCACGTATTTTTCCTCAGCCCATGCGCCCAGGTCAATCTGCTTGCAACGCAATGAACAGAATGGGCGAAATTTATTCGCTTCCGTCCACTCAACTTTTTTCCCGCAGGTAGGGCAATCGACAAGTGCAGCCATAAGATAATAAGGTCAGGTGTTATCAGGTAAAAGAGGGAGTCCGGCGGCGGGCGGCGCAAAAGTCCGCGTTTGCGTTCGCATTCAAGCGTTGGCTCCGAACCCTATGATTTGTCCAGCTGGCGGTCCATGAAGTTCATTCAATTATCTCACAATGCTTTTTGCTGCAAGGTGTGAGGCAAGTCACGATTCCGAATTTCAGGCCAGGACCCGCCGGCCGCGGCTGCTAATTTGAATATAGTGCCGATCATTCCCGACCGGTGGTCAAGGAAATTGCCATGATCAAATTATGTCGCATCAGCCTGGCCGTGTCGTTTGCGCTGGCGTCGCATGCCGGCCAATCGCAGATTCTCATCGCCGAGCGCAATCTCTCTTTCAACGCCGCAGACGAAGCTGCCCATGCGGCCCTGGAACAATGCCGAAAGAACGGATTTCGCGTGACCGTGACAGTGCTGGACCGTTACGGCCGGACCCGGGTCGTGCTGCATGACGACGGTGCAAGTCCGCACACGATCGAAAACAGTTTGCGCAAGACTTATACGGCGCTGACATTTCGCCAGCCGTCCGGCGACGCCGGCAAACGATTCACGGCAAATCCCGCGGGTACCGGTTTCCTCTCGCTTCAAAACGTGACGACGATCGAGGGAGGCTTGCCGATCCTTGCCGGCACCGAGGTTGTCGGCTCCATCGGCATTTCCGGCGCCCCATCAGGCGACCGCGATGCCCTATGCGCCCAGGCTGGCATCGACCGGATTGCCAAAGGCCTGTCGGGAAGTTAGTTGCCCGTAAACTTTGCGTCGGCGCCGACGCGCCGGCAGCAGTGCGCCCGCAGTGCGCCCGCAGTGCGCCCGCAGTGCGCCTATAACCATGCGCTGCGCACATGCCAGGGCATCTGCATCAAGTCTGCGTAGGATCAAGGTCTCATGCATGCGTCATTCATGGCTGGTTATCGCACACTCAGCATCCTATAGTGAGGTATCTCCGCGAGATTCATACGGTGGGTCGCAATGAAACAATGCAAGGAGGTATGTCATGAAAACGCTTTTGATGGTCGTCCTGGCATCGATGCTGGCCAGTTGCTCCAGTTGGGATATGCACGGCGGCGGTGCGCGCGGTTCAAGCGGCTCAAGCGGTGAAAGCGGTGCAAGCCAGTCCGATAAAAGCAGGCCTTTTACGCAACGCACTCAAGTGCCTGGCGATATTTATTACGGCGGATAAGGGCATGGGCAGCGGCAGTGAACCGTGACAAGCGCCGCTGAGTGGCGTACTGTCGTTGCCTGCCAAATCATCTCCGGGGCGAGCCTCGGATTGTCTGCGGGACTGTCGCTACAACGGTCCGAATACTGAAGCCGAGAGTTCTTCAGAGATTGCAAAGAGTCAGATCGAAGGGCACATCGCCTTCATATGGCTTGGGTTTCATGTCACCGTCCTGCGTGGTGAAGCGGACCCATAGCATATATTTGTTAGCCGAGATTTCGGGGATCGCGCGTAGCGATTCATCGATATTCAGGCGCAGCATCTGATAAACCTTCCCCTGCAACATTTGCTGATAGCTGCCGGCCTGGGCGGTGATCCGGGTCGGACGGCCAGACTGGCGCAGCAGTCGCAGCACGATACCGATTACATTGAACAGCGGCGCCAGCGGCGCAAACCAGTTAGAGATATCGCCCAGGCGTTCCTCGGCGGAGCGCTGTTGCCAGGCATGATATGAAGGCAAATCGAATTCGCAGGCGCCGCCCGGGATGATGGTCCGGCCGCGTATGCTCATCAGCCATTCGTTGTCCCGGATATGTTGTCCGGTCTTACCTTGCGCCGCCATCAGCGCGGCGCTGCCCTGGTCGATCTCCTCCAGTATGGCGTCGAGCCGCCCCGTTTCGACATTGGGATTCGACCTGAAACCGAGCAGGGTTTGTTTTTGGCGCTCCAGTTCCTGCAGCAAGTCGGATTTGAGGTCGGCCCGCCCAGCCACCTCGAGCATCTCGAACATGGTGGACAGCGCAACATGGTGCTGCAGCGGATGAGACTGCTGCACAAAAAAGGAAAATTTTTCGTAAAGGTCTTCCAGCCGCAACAACGTGCGAATACGCTCGTTGAAAGGGTATTCGTAAACAATCAAGGTAACATCCCTTTAAAAGTTGAGCCGGGAAAATATCTACGTGATTCTGAACCAAGCTGCATTAAATTACAAATCCTGGAGCTATTTTGTTCAGTTTCATTTCATGAACGATAAATACAGTGCATGAAGGCGGTCGACCTGGGGCACCAGCGCCGCCTTGTCGCCATCGTTGATCACTATGTCGTCGGCAGCCGCAAGGCGCGCCTCCCGGGTCGCCTGAGCCGCCATAATGGCGCGCACCTGCTGTTCCGGCAAATTGTTGCGGCTGACAACACGCGCAACCTGTAACTGTTCAGGGCAATCGACCACCAGGATACGCGATACCCGTTCGCGCCAGCTTCCCGATTCGATCAGTAAAGGTACTACAAAAATCCGATAAGCGCCCTTTACTTGTAAGGCCGCCTTCTCGGTCGCGGTGCGGATCATTGGATGCAAAATCATTTCCAGGTGCTTTTTCGCCAGCGCGTCCGAGAAGACATGTTCCCGCATTTTAGCCCGGTCCATGGCGCCGTCCGCGGTCAGGAATTCTGCACCGAACTCAGCCCGGATCGCCGGTATCGCGCTTCCCTGGGGGGCGGTCAACTGGTGGGCAATCAGGTCGGTGTCGATAATGGCCGCGCCGCGCTGGGCGAACAGGTCGGCCACCAGGCTTTTTCCGCTACCGATCCCGCCGGTAAGTCCAATTGAAAAATGGTTCTCCTTGTCCATGCCTGTTACACCATGTCAGAGAGGAAAGTTGAGATAGGTTTGTACAAGCGGCTTGCCATAAATTAAGGCGATCAGGCCGGCTGCCGCCAGATAAGGGCCGAAAGGGATGGGATTGTCGCGCCCCCGTTTGCTTGCCACGATCATGGTGATGCCGACGACCGCACCAACCAGCGAAGAGAGCAGAATGATCAAGGGCAGCATGGTCCATCCCATCCACGCCCCCAGCGCGGCAAGCAATTTGAAATCGCCGTAGCCCATGCCTTCTTTGCCGGTGGCAAGCTTGAAGGCCCAATATACTGTCCATAATGCCAGGTAGCCGGCGGCCGCGCCAATGACTGCGTCTTGCAATGGAACGAAGGTGCCGTTCAAATTCACCAGCAGGCCGCACCATAGCAATAGCAAGGTCAGGTCATCCGGCAATAGCTTGGTATCCGCATCGATGAATGTCAAAGCGATCAATAACCATGTAAACAGCAGTGCGGCCATCCCCGCCAGGCCACTGCCGAAATGCCAGACCAGGAATGCGGACAGGGCGCCGGTCATCAACTCGACAAGCGGGTAGCGCGGCGAGATCGGCGTTTTGCACTGGCTGCACTTGCCGCGCAGGGCAAGATAGCTGACCACGGGAATGTTTTCAAGCGCAGTGATTTGATGGCCGCACTGCGGGCAGGCCGAACGCGGCACTGTCAAGTTGTAACGATCCTGGTGCGGCAACGGCTTGCCGGTTTCCTGCGCCACGTAATTGTCCGATTCGCGCTGCATCATCTTGGGGATGCGGTGTATCACGACATTCAGGAAACTGCCGATCAGCAATCCGAGCAGTCCGGCAACTGCGGCCGGTAACATGCTTCCCGGGGAAGCAAACAAGAGCATTTCCACCATTTAATCCGACTCGCGGTTGGACCGCTTGCTTGTCACGGCGTATGGCCGCTTTCCAAACGAGCGGTTGGCAGGGATCTCGATGACCATGTGCACGGTTTCCCGGCCTGATCGGCCGTTGAAGGTTGATAAAGGTTGATAACGTTGGTAAAGCTACAGGTTAATAATTATTGCCTGGCCGGCGCGGAGCGGCGCTGAACCAAATGCTTTTCCTGCGAAGCGCTCTATTAGAACATGAAGGCCGGAATTTTTCTCGTGGCAGCGCATCCGTGTGCGAAAAAGGAAGCTTGTCCGGCCAGGCAGGGGTGACCGGGCAAGCAAGTGGAACGACGCAGTGGACTGGACTCCCGCACCAGGTTAGAGCAGATTTCAGCCTGCCCGCCTGCCCGCCTGCCTGGCTCGCCGATGCCGGGCGCTATGGATGCGGCACTGCGTTGTGCGTCCTTGCCTTTGCTGGCGCCGGCCGGCTGCTTCCGGCCACGAGTCACGCCTTTCGTTGATCTTGCGCTAGCTTATGACAGGTTGGTGAAACCTTTCATTTGATTCAACGTCGCATTCAGTCATAAGATAGCCGTCTAATGGCTATCCCGCCATGCATTCCCCTGTTTTAGCCAGCTTGTCCGTTTCAAAAACGGTTCGGTACCGATTTTTCCTCACGGACCTGAACCAGGTGTAGAGAGTCAGATTCGCTTCCATTGGCATTACCCGGCTGCCGGGCTTAACCTGGAGTGACACGCAATGACTGAACCACCGTTACCCTCGCCGCCTGCATCACGCTGGCGCAATCCCGATCCGGTCACCACGGAGTCGTTGCCGCAACCGACGCTTGGCATGCGGGATGCGGTGGCGCTGATTATCGGCGTCGTCGTAGGCGCCGGCATTTTCAAGGTGCCTTCGATGGTCGCGGGCATGACCGGCGACGCTGCCTGGATGTTTGCCGCATGGGCACTCGGTGGTGTGATGTCGCTGATCGGCGCACTTTGCTATGCCGAGCTGGCGACGACCTATCCGAACGCCGGCGGCGATTATCATTTTCTGCGGCGCGCCTACGGCCGCTCCGTATCGTTCCTGTTCGCCTGGGCCCGCTTCTCGGTCATCGCGACCGGGTCGATCGCATTGCTGGCCTTTGTATTCGGCGATTATCTGATTCAGGTGCTGCCTTTGAAAGCCCTCAGTCCGGCCGCCGGCTCGGCGCTGTACGCGGCGGCCGTCATCATCGTTCTAACGCTGGTCAACCTGCGCGGCATCAAGGCCGGTTCAGCGACGCAGACCTGGCTGACGGTGATTGAAGTCGGCGGCCTGCTGCTGATCGTTATCGCCACCTTGTATTTAATCGGCAATGGGACGGCTGCCGCTGCGCCTCCCGCGGCGGTGGCGGCGCCGGCAACGCCTGCTGCCGCCTCCTTCGGACTGGCAATGGTGTTCGTTCTGCTGACTTACGGCGGCTGGAACGAGGCGGCGTATATCAGCGCCGAGCTAAAGGATGTGCGGCGCAACATGGTCAAGGTCCTGGTCCTGTCGATACTCATCATTACGCTCCTGTACCTGCTCGTGACATGGGCTTACTGGAAGGGGCTCGGGCTGGAACGGATGGCGAAATCGGAGGCGCTGGCCGCTGACCTGCTAGGCCTGGCTTTTGGTCCGGCTGGTGAAATCATGATTTCAGTAATGGTGGCGGTCGCCGCAGTTACCTCGATCAACGCCACCATGATCGTCGGTGCGCGCACCAGCTATGCGGCAGGCCGAGACTGGCCGTTCCTGAAGCGCCTCGGCCAATGGGACGGAGTCGGCGGCACGCCTGTCAATGCGCTCGTGGTGCAATGCCTGGCGGCGCTGCTGCTGGTGGCGCTGGGCGCGTGGACCGGGGGCGGCTTCCGGGCCATGGTCGAATTCACTGCGCCGGTGTTCTGGCTGTTTTTCCTGCTGACCGGAATATCGCTGTTTGTGCTGCGCGTGCGCGAACCGGCGACCGAACGGCCTTTCAAGGTGCCGCTGTATCCGCTGCTGCCGCTTCTGTTTTGCGCAATGTGCGGCGCCATGCTTTGGTCCAGCCTGTCTTATGTCTACAGCCAGTCAGTCGCCGGCCTGAACGCGGCCTGGATCGGCGTCGCCGTGCTCTGCGCCGGTTTCGTGTTGTTGATGTTTGTACGCAGTACGCCCTCCGTAACTTCCGATGAACCCTCTGTTTCCTCCAAACCGATAAGGAGAAATTCATGAAGTCCTGTGCGACGCCAACCACGCGGACGGCTGCAATGTTCGCGATGCTTCTTGCTCTTGCAGCGCTCACCATCGCCGATCGATCCGCATTTGCCCAGACGGCCGTCGAGCCGGCGCCCAAGCTGGATGTGCCGTTTGTGCCGACACCGCAACCGGTGGTCGACAAGATGCTCGACATCGCCAATGTCAAGAGCGGCGATGTGCTGTATGACCTTGGGTGCGGCGATGGCCGGATCGTCATTACCGCGGCAAAGGAACGCGGCGCACGCGGGGTCGGCATCGACCTTAACCCGCAGCGCATCGCCGAAGCGAAAGCCAATGCGAAGACTGCGGGAGTCGATGACAAGGTCAAGTTCATGGTGGGCGACCTGTTCGCCGCCGATTTCGGCGAAGCCACCGTGGTGACGCTCTATTTGCTGCCCGATGTGAACCGGAAGTTGCGGCCGCAATTATGGAAGCAGCTCAAGGTGGGAACGCGCGTGGTCTCGCACGATTTTGACATGGGACCCGAGTGGCCGCCGGAAAAAGTCGAAAGGATCGATGGGAAAACGATTTACTACTGGACCATCACGAAGGCGAACAAGGCCGCGCTGTAATCCAGGCTTCGCATATTTTGCATCAGCACGAGAAAGTGAGCGCACGCCAACGGCTGCATCGGCCGGGGCGGGTTCGGCAGTTTTTGAAGCGTGGTTCCAGGCCCGGCATTGGCGGACCGGCTAGAGGATAGGCCGGTGCCGGCCGCGCCGGCATAATGCCGGCACACGCCGTCATCAATCAATCCGCCGGACCATCCTGTGCCTTTTCGAGGCTATCCACTATGTAATTCACCATGCCCATCGCAAGCTCATGTTCCCCTATGAATACCTTGCCCGCCTTTTCCCGTTTCAGCAGGGTAGCCTCGTTTTCACTATGGCTGCGGACCACGGTTTGAATGGCAGGATTAAGCGCCCTTGCAATCTCGATCATGCTCCGGACGTGAAAAGTATCAGGGGTCGCCACGACCAGCATCGAGGCTCTGGCAATATGCGCCTGGATCAGCACCGCCGGCTCAGCCGCATTGCCGGCAACGGCCGGTATGCCGCGCTGGCGCAATTGCTCCACCAGCTCCCGGTTTTGCTCCGTCACTACGAAGTGAACGCCGCGTTCAGTCAATGCTTCGGCGATTCTTCGGCCGACCCGGCCGTATCCGACCAACACGACCTGCCCGGTGAGTTTGTTCTGGTCGATCGTCATCGGCAGTTCGGCCAGCGGGTCGCCGGACCGCTCCAGCCTGCGCGCCAGTGCGGAGCGCGACCGTATCCAGGCTTGCAAAGGTTCCACGGCTTTGAAAACAAGCGGGTTAAGCGCAATCGAGATAATTGCCCCGGCCAGGATAAAGCTTTGGGCTTCCGCCGGCATCATTCCGAGGGACATGCCCAGGGCGGCCAGTATGAATGAAAATTCGCCGATTTGCGCCAGGCTGGCCGATACGGTCAATGCCGTATTCAGCGGATACCGCAACAGTAATACGAGCACAAAAGCGGCAAGCGACTTGCCGAAAATAATGACGGCGACGACTGCCAGCACGTGGAGCGGATATTGAATCAAAACCTTCGGGTCGAACAGCATGCCGACCGACACAAAGAACAGCACCGAAAATGCATCCCGCAGCGGCAGCGATTCCTGTGCCGCGCGGTGGCTCAGCTCCGACTCGCGCAGCACCATACCGGCAAAAAACGCCCCGAGCGCGAACGACACGCCGAATATCTCGGAAGAGCCGTAGGCAATCCCCACTGCGGCGGCAATCACGCACAGGGTAAACAATTCGCGCGATCCGGTCCGGGCGACCTTCCAAAGCAGCCATGGAAAGAGCTTGCGTCCGACAATCAGCATAAACAGGATGAAAGCAGCAACCTGGCCAAGCGTAACGGCCAGGGTTAGCCACAGGCTATTTCCGGCTGGTGCGCCGGTTCCGCCGAGCCAGCCTGAAAGCGCCGGCAAAAGCACCAGGACCAGCACCGTCACCAGGTCTTCGACGACCAGCCAGCCGACGGCGATTCTGCCGTTTATCGAGTCCAGGATGCCGCGGTCTTCCAATGCGCGAAGCAGCACCACGGTACTTGCCACAGACAGGGCCAGGCCGAAAACCAGGCCGGCGCCGAAGCTCCATCCCCATAGCCTGGCCAGGCCTATGCCCATTGCCGTCGCCACCGCGATCTGCAGGATCGCGCCGGGCAAGGCGATGCGGCGCACCTCCAGCAGGTCCTTGAGCGAAAAATGCAGGCCGACGCCAAACATCAACAACATCACGCCGATCTCCGCCAGTTGCGCGGCCAGCGCCATATCGGCGACGAAGCCGGGCGTGGCAGGTCCGATCAATATGCCGGCTGCAAGATAACCGACAAGGGCAGGCAGTTTCAGCCGGACCGCGGCCATTCCAAACAGGAGTCCGAAACCAAGTGCGGCGGCGATCGTGGTAATCAGGCTGACGTTATGATGCATTAATGAAATTTCCCTTTGACGGCTGATTGATTCCGATGTGGGTAAGAATACAAGGAAAGTCATAAACCGACTGGGACACGGATGGGAACGATGGCGCGTCCGGCAGACCCGGGCAGCGCCATGATCGGGGGCGTTCTCTGGCACAGCATGGCGAACATGCCTTGTTCGCCGGCTTCAAGGGCGAACATCCCGAGTGTCCCAAGGTGACCGCTGCCACGCGCAGAACGCAGCCAGTTCCATGCCGCCTCCGACACATCTGTTTGCATTGTCGTCCGCAGCGGAACGCGTCTATGCGATCATGCAGGACTTGATGGCGGCGGCCGTGATAAAACGGGAATGGGATGCAGGGTTGATTGCACAGGACCAGCTTGCGGCCGGTTGACCCTGTAGTCCTGCGATTGACAGGTATCATACGCAATTTTTTGGCCGTCATGGATTCAGGCTTGAATTCAGATTGGATCAAACAGTCGTATCCTGGAGACTCTGAAGTGACCAGTGTTAAGAAAAGAATGTGGCAGGTGGATTTCGTATCGCTGCGGCTATTTGTCGCGGTATGCGAGGAAACCAGTATTGCGCAGGCGGCCGAGCGCGAACATATCGTGGCGTCCGCGGTCAGCAAGCGGATTGCCGACATTGAAGAAACCATCGGCACGCCTTTGCTGCTGAGGCAGCGTTCGGGCGTATCGCCCACGCCCGCCGGCGAAGCGCTGCTGCAGCATGCGCGCGCATTGCTGCGCAGCGTGGAAAAAATGCAGGCCGAAATGAGTGAATACGCGATCGGCGTGCGCGGGCACATCCAGATCCATGCAAGCATTTCCGCCATCGTTGAATTCCTGCCGGATGACATCAGCGCTTTCCTGAAGCAGCATGACAATATAAAGATCGACCTCGAAGAACGCGTCAGTACCCAGGTGATCCGCACGGTGGAAGAAAACAGTGCTGCGGTCGGCGTATGCTGGGATTTTGCCGATACGCGCGATTTGCAGGTCTTCCCTTACAAAAGCGACCGCCTGATGGCGGTGGTCCATCCGGATCATCCGCTGGCTCAACGTGAGACGTTAACGTTTGAAGAAACGCTGGAGTTCGATCAGGTCGGCCAGCATCCCGACAGCATGATGAATCTATTCCTCCGGCGCGTCGCGGCGAAATCTGGAAAATTGGTCGTCAACCGGATTCACGTGACTACTTTCGAAGCCGCCCTCCGCATCGTCAAGGCCAATCTCGGACTGAGCATCATACCCGCCGAAGCCATCCAGCCTTATCAGGCCGCCCTGGGCTTGCGTTTCATACCGCTTTCCGATCCGTGGGCACATCGCCGTTTCGTCATCTGCCTGCGCGATTATGAGGCGCTGCCTATGCCGTCCCGGCTATTCGTCGATTTCCTGCGGTCCACTAGTCCGCCTTGATACTGGCAGACCTTGGCCGATCATCGAGTTACCATCTGGAATTCATTGCAAATATCATGGCATGTCCCATGTTTTGGACTAGTAAGCCGTAAAGAGCGATCATTTCCTTGTATTTCCTTAAAAGGAGTATAAGATCTCCTTAAATGGAGGATAATTAAATGATGCACTTGCCGGCAGTCTATCCACGGAGTCGTTTCGAGCCGACTGTTTTTGTTGACCTGAACAATAAATCCGAGCGGGAACGCTTGTCGAAGTCTGCCCTCATGGGTTTTTTCAAGCTGGCGCAGGCATGGAAGCTGCGTGACGAAGACGCGCGCGAGCTTTTGGGCGGGCTTTCAAGCAGCGCCTTCTATGAATGGAAAAAAAATCCCGATCGTCTGCTGGAAGTTGACCGCATCACCAGGATTTCCTACTTGATAGGCATTTACAAGGCCTTACACATTATCTATGGCGACAAGCTCGCCGATGAATGGGTCAGCCTGCCCAACAGGAATGTGATTTTCATGGGCAGCGCACCGTTGTCCTATATGCTGGCGGGAGGGTTGCTCGCGATGCAAACAGTGCGCAAGCTACTTGACGCGCGGCGCGGCGGCCTGTGACATTGCGCGCTCCGCCGCTGACGCAGTTGCGCCAGTTCGATACTTGCCGCCTGATTCCCTCTCGCTTCGCCGATAAGGAAGAGTCTGTGCTGGCGGCCCTCTCCGCCGATCCGGATCATTTGAAAGATCTCTTTGATCTTGACAATGCCACCAATGAACGCCTGACGGGAGAACAGGGCCGTTTGCCAGGCATCGGGGTAGACGAATTGGTATTCGGAGTGCCCAATTTCCGCATCATCAACGCGGCATTCACGTACGCCCGACCCGAAGGAAGCCGCTTCAACGGCGATGATCGCGGCGCCTGGTACTGCGCTTTCGATGCCGACACGGCGCTTGCGGAAATCATTTTCCACAAGATAGTGGAATACCAGGAAATCGACCGTTTCGACGATAGCGTAACGTACCAGGCATTGCTGGCTGATTTCACCAGTGAGTTCCACGACCTCCGTAAAGCGCCGCGATTTGCAGACTGCCTGGACCCCGGCAGCTATGTCGCTTCCCAGGGACTTGCAGCACGCCTCCTGGATGAAGGTTCGCTCGGCATTATCTATCCCAGCGTACGGCATCCAGGCGGAATCAACCTTGCTTGCTTCCGGCCAGCGCTGGTCGGCAATGTTCGGCGTGGTGCGGCAGTTGAACTGAGCTGGTCGGGTACGCCGCAGCCCCAGGTCAAAGCCGTGCGTTCGCGGGCCGGATGACGCAATAGGGACTGGTATGACGGGCTCTTCAATCTTCTTATTTCTTGCAAAAAATT
>JAQGMO010000153.1 GCA_028292315.1 Herminiimonas sp.
TGCGTACTTCATGGTAATGGACTTGATTGACACCGGCGTAAATATAGACCGGCAGGATCAGTTCGGCCGCACGGCAGTCATACTGGCGGCGAAGTCCAACGATGCCCCCATGGTAGACATTCTAATCAATTGCGAACCGGATCTCGACCTGCGCGACTGTATCGGACGTACAGCGCTGATGATTGCCGCAGAAAACGGATATGCGAATGTCGCGGAATCCTTGATGAATGGCGGGGCGGATCTCGATTTACGGGATTTCAAGGGCATGTCCGCGCTGATGTACGCCGGAAAGCATGGGCACCAAGCAATCTTCGACCTGCTTGTAAACAAGGGCGCGGACCGCGAAGCCAGATCCGCCAGTGGACATGCCGCCGAGCATTTTGCGGAGGCACACCGGAAAAACTGATCGCGACTGTAGCCGATCGCGACTGCGGGCCGGACTTTCAGAGTTTTCCCGCCCGTTTCAGGCGGTAGGTCAAGCCTTCTTCAATGTCGCGAAACTCGCCCGCGCGGGCAAAATCGATTGCGGTCATGCCTGCCATATTCTTCAGTGTGGCATCCGCGCCTTCATCCAGCAATAGTTTAACGGTCAGTATATGTCCGCTACGCGCCGCCATCATGATCGGCGTCGTACCATTCGCCGATGCAGCATCGATGTAAGCCGACTTGTCGAGCAGCAGCTGGACAATCTCGTTCTTGCCCGCTGCCGCGGCATAGTGAAGCGCGGTCCAGCCGGGCCGGTTTGGCTCTGCTCCTTTTGCCAGCAGCGCTGTGACTGCAGGCAGGTTTCCCTTGTATGCGGCGATCATCAATGCATTGTCGCCATTACGCGCTCCAAGCTCGAGGTCGATCCCGCGTGCGTTCAGCAATACCTCAAACACCCTCATCGAACCTTCCCGCAGTGCCAGGATCAGGCCGCTGTCGCCGCGCTCCGCTTCTACGATATTCGGGTCCAGGCCGCGCCGCAACAGCAATTTCACTTCGTCGGCGCCATCCAGTTTGACAGCCTTGAAAAAATCGTCGAAAGCGCCGGCAGCGCCGGTCGACGGCAAGCACGCCAGCGCCGCCAGCGCAGGCAGCATCGCAAGCACCCGGCGCCGCGGCCAGCCAGTTTTCCGGTTAATTTCCTGCATAGAATTTCATCGCTCGATATGGAACAGATTAAAAAAATTATCGGTAGTCTGCTGCGCCACGCGCTCCTGCGGCACGTCTTTCAAGGTCGCCAAAAATTCTGCCACATGCCTGACAAAACCCGGTTCGTTGATTTTGCCGCGATGCGGCACCGGCGCCAGGTAAGGCGAATCGGTTTCGATCAGCATGCGCTCGAGCGGCACTGCGCGCGCCACAGCCTGCAAATCGCGCGCGCTCTTGAATGTGACGATACCGGAAAATGAAATATAGAACCCCATTTCAATGGCCGCTTCGGCAACCTGCAGCGACTCGGTAAAGCAATGCATGACACCGCCCGCGCCCCCGGCGTCAGTGCCCGCGCCCTCTTCCCGCATGATCCGGATCGTATCTTCGGCGGCGGCCCGGGTATGGATGATCAGCGGTTTTCCGGTAACCCGGGAAGCGCGGATATGCGTCCTGAAACGTTCACGCTGCCATTCGAGGTCGCCTTGCAATCTATAGTAATCCAGGCCGGTTTCGCCGATCGCGACAATTTTTGGATGTTCCGACAGCCGCACCAGATCCTGCGTGGACGGCTCGATCGTATCCGGATAATCGGGGTGCACGCCGACCGAGGCGTAGACATTCGGATATTTTTCCGCAAGGTCCAGCACCTGCGGAAAATCGGGCAAATCGACCGAGACGCATAGTGCATGGGTGACCTGATTCGCCGCCATCTTGCCGAAAATCTCTGGCAATCGGGCAGCTAACTCAGGGAAATTAATGTGGCAATGAGAATCGATGTACATAGCCGGCATTGTACGCCGTTACGCCATTTTCGATGTATGGCGGAAGCGCTCGCCTGTCATACGCCGCGGCAGCCGGGCGGCGGTTTCCACAACTTGAACCATGCGCTATTACCCGGATGCGGCCAATGGCATCCAGAGATCTGAATTTACCGTCGACAACGCGATGCGGCTTTACCGCCATATAGACGATTCGATGAACTCGAACGCCGCCGCCGATATCAACGATGTCGCTGCCAGCGTGACCCGAACAGTGCTACGCCGGCGCACTTATAGCGTATGCGTGGCGCGCGAGGAACCGATTGCCGCGCCCAGGATTTCCTCAATGCGCTGCTTCACGCGCTGGCCGCTTTCATCGCCGGGGAAATGTACGCCTATCCCCTGCGCCTTGTTGTTATTTGCGCCGGCCGGTGTTACCCAGGCAACTTTTCCCGCAATAGGATACTTGCTGCTATCGTCCATCAAACTGAGGATAAGGTAAATCTCGTCGCCAATTTTGTACGGCTTATTGGTCGGCACGAAAATCCCGCCATTTATCAGGAATGGCATATAAGCCGCGTAGAGCGAAGCCTTTTCCTTCACGGCCAGCGACAGGACGGATGGTCTTGCCACTGCCGTAGCGGCATTGGTTCCGGCTGGTGCGGTTTCCGCCATGGCGCTCCCTTATGAAAATAATGTTGAATAGTCCAGCAGCATGTCTTCAATGAATAGCTTGGCTGATAACGGATGCTCGCTGATCGCCTGGCGTTCATTAACGGATTTTATTGCGCGCAAAATTCCCGTCATATCGGACTGCTTTGCCAAAGCGTCGAGTTCTTTCCTGTACCTTGGATAATAACGGATTCTGCCCGAAAGTTTGATGGAAAAAATATCATAAAGCCAGCGTTGCAGTAACGCCACGAGTTCAGATAGCGGCGCTTTCTGCAGCCGCTCGGCGGTTTTCAGTGCGCCCTCGGTGCTTGGCCGGGCAAGATGCGCCAATAATTCATCGATAAGTTCGCCTGAACCGGTTTGCGCGGATGCAAGCGCCGCCAGCGGCGCGCCGCCCCGTTGCGCCAGCCATACATCGGGATCGGCAATTCCCTGGGCCTGCAGCCAGCGCAACGCTTCGTCGGCGGACGGAAGCGCCATGGAAAACTGGCGGCAACGCGACAAAATGGTCGGCAGCAAGCGATCGATATTGTGGGCCACTAATAAAAATACCGTGGCAGGCGGCGGTTCCTCCAGTGTCTTCAATAGCGAATTCGCGGCAATCGTATTCAGTGCCTCGGCCGGGTGCAGCAAAACCACACGCCGGCCCTGCCGGTGGGTCGAGATATTCATAAAGTCGGACAAGGCGCGAATTTGGTCGATCTTGATTTCCTTCGACGGCGCCTTGGCTGATTTCGCGGTTTTTTTCGATTCATCCGGTGGGTCGCCGTCCGCGCTGCCGGCACCGTCCTCCTCGTCGAGCACTTCCGGTCTTACTCGGCGGTAGTCGGGATGACTGTACTGGACGAACCATCCGCACGAGCTGCACTGGCCGCAGGCCTGGCCATCGGCAAGCGGCGATTCACACAGCAGCGATTGCGCAAACCATTCTGCAAACGCAGTTTTCCCGATTCCCTCCGGACCGTGAATCAGAATGGCATGGGGTAACCGGGCACGCATTTGCTGCAACCGGTGCCATGCACCGTTCTGCCATGGAAAAATCTTCGTATTCATTGATTCAAGGGCTTATCTAACTTCTTTGATGAAATACACCAGGCAGGCGCCGCCGGCACGAGGATGTAATCGACCGGGCGTGGATTCAGACGCCGCCAATACCGCCGACACCGCCAACCATACTCTCTAACCTTCGATGCACGTCTGCAATGCTTTGCGTCGAGTCGATTACGCGAAAACGCTGCGGAAACTCCGACGCGCGGCGCAGATATTCGGTGCGCGTTGCGGCAAAGAAATCGGCTTGCTCGCGTTCGAATTTATCGAGATTGCGCGAGGCATCCAGCCGGGCCCGCGCGACTTCCAGCGGGACGTCGAACAGCAGCGTCAGGTCCGGTTGCAGGTGCGGATGCACCCACTGTTTCAATGCTGCCAGCTTCGACAGCGCCAGTTTGCGGCCGCCACCCTGGTAAGCGAATGTGGCATCGGTGAAACGGTCCGAAATAACCCAGTCGCCGCGTGCCAGGGCCGGCTCGATCACCTGCGCCAGGTGCTTGCGGCGCGCCGCGAACATCAGCATTGCCTCGGTTTCAAGATGCATTTTTTCATGCAGCAGAAGCTGGCGCAACGTCTCGCCCAGCGCGGTGCCGCCCGGCTCACGCGTGGTAACCACGGTCTTGCCGCCTGCCCTGAGCAGATCCGCGACAAAGGCGATATGGGTCGACTTGCCTGCGCCGTATGTTTTTTTTAGATTTCATGTAACCTATTGATTCAGTGGTCGAATTCTAGCGCAGCAATGAAAAATGGCATGAATACTAGGTTGCAGCCTCCTTTACGGTCTTAAGTGCATCGCAACTGATATAAAAATGCCGCAAAATGTAAACCTTAAAGATTCTTCTGGTGGGAAGTAGAAAGTGTAAACTGTTTTCCCCGTTCCTTGGCCGAATTCTGTTCGTTTTCGGAAAGGCAATGTAAACCTTCCCTAGACCGCGACCATACTTTTCCACATCACCACGACTGCGATGGCAGTGACAACTCTTGTGCAAGATGGGGACTTCGTTTCTCTCTCCTTGCATTTGACCATTCACTCAGAACACATCATTTGTCGCCGCAAACAATGCCTTGAGTCTTGCGACGATTGCGACATCCAAAGACTTCGGTAGTCGTCTTGGCAAAGTCCGCGGCCTTTTTTAAGATATCTCGCTCCTCGGCCACCCGCTTGAGTTCGGCCTTCAGACGGCGCATCTCTGCCTGCTGGTCCTTGCTGGCTTCGCGTTCGGCCTGCGGAACGCTGTAGCGCTTGACCCATTGATAGAGGCTATGCGTCGATACCCCCCAGCCGGCCTGCGACCTCCGCCACGGCATGACCTCGCTCCGTGATTTGCTTGACCGCTTCGATCTTGAATTCTTCTGTAAATCGCTTCGTACTCATGACACCCCCATAAACATCAATTTATAGGCTCGGAAGTGTCTAGTAAAGTCTGGTCAATTCAGAAACGGCCGTGCAATTAGCGGGGTTGAGAAAAAAAATCGAACGGGCGAAGGTTCGCGCAGCTTCTGCAAGACGGCATTAATCCCTGCCGACCGGACCGAAAGTGAT
>JAQGMO010000187.1 GCA_028292315.1 Herminiimonas sp.
AACGACGTGCCGATGCAGGCATGGATCCTGGTGCTGATCATTTTCATTTGGACGCCGCCGCATTTCTGGGCGCTTGCAATGTATCGGCGCGACGATTATGCCAAGTCCGGCTTGCCCATGCTGCCGATTACCCATGGATTGAAATTCACGCAATTTCACATCTGGCTCTATACCATCGCGCTGGTCGCCACTACCATGCTGCCTTTCGCAGTACAGATGAGCGGAATCATATACTTGGCCAGCGCGGTCGTCCTGGGCATAATTTTCCTGTGGTATTCCTGGCAGATTTATCAGCATTACACCGATCTCATCGCGCGTAAGACTTTCACCTATTCGATCATTTATTTGTCGCTGCTGTTTGCTGCACTGCTGGTCGATCACTACATCAGACTCTGAAAAATGCGTTCGACCTTTTTCGTATTCGTTTTACTCGCCGCGCTGGGATTGAGTGCTTGTGACAGGCAGGGCGCCGACAGTTCGCAAATGATCCTGTCCCCGGCGAACACGTCATTCAAGAATACCGACGTTACCGGTCTTGCTTACGGCAAGGATTTCAAACTTACCGACCATACCGGCAAGGTACGGACGCTGGCCGATTTCAAGGGCAAGGCGGTGGTGCTGTTCTTCGGCTTCACGCATTGCCCGGACGTGTGTCCGACCACCCTGGCGGAACTGGCGACGGTGATGAAGCAGCTCGGACCGGATGCCGACAAGGTACAAGTCTTGTTTATCACGGTCGATCCGGAACGCGACACCGCGGAAGTGCTCTCGAAATATGTGCCGGCATTTGACCCGCGCTTCCTGGGCATGGTCGGCGACCAGGCGGCAACCGACAAGGTTGCCAAGGAATTCAAGGTGTTTTATCAGAAAGCACCGGGCAAGGAACCAGGCAATTATTCAATTGACCATACCGCCGCGAGTTATGTATTCGATCCGCAGGGACGCGTACGCTTGTTTATCCGGCATGGACAGGGCGCTGAACCGATTACCCACGATTTGAAAATTCTCTTGTCGGGCGCTTGAGGCAGTGACAGATAATTCGCCGTGCGAAGTGCCCGGCATACAGGCGACCTGGCTTCAGACAATTTCAAGATAGCCACAGGCGGATCAGGCGCGTTTCATACGACCTGATCGCCGTCGATCCGGCTGGTTCACATAAAACTTGCCAGCGAACCTTTCATCTTCTTCAAAGCAACCGCTTCGATTTGCCTGATGCGCTCGGCTGACACGCCAAATTCATCCGCCAGGTCATGCAGGGTGGCGCCGGACCCATCATCATTGGCTAACCAACGGGCCTCGACTATCCTGCGCGAGCGCGGATCAAGTTTGCCCAGGGCAGTTTCCAGGCCTTCGGATTGCAGGCGGTCGAACTGCTGCGCTTCAAGCACCCGGGTCGGTTCGCTCGAGTCAGACGAGAGATAGGCAATCGGTGAAAACTTGTCATCTTCGTCGTCCGATTGCCCTTCAAGCGCGATATCACGGCCTGACAGGCGCGTTTCCATCTCGATCACTTCTTCCCGCTTGACGTTAAGGGTCTTGGCCAGCGCTTCGATCTGGCCAGGCGTCATCGAATCGAGCCCTTCCTTATGGCTGCGCAGATTAAAAAACAGTTTACGCTGGGCCTTGGTGGTCGCCACCTTGACCAAGCGCCAGTTCTTCAAAATATACTCATGCATCTCGGCTTTAATCCAGTGCATGGCATAGGACACCAGGCGCACGCCCTGGTCAGGATCAAAACGCTTGACTGCTTTCATCAAGCCGATATTACCCTCTTGAATCAAGTCCGCGTGCGGTAAACCATAACCGAGATAACCACGAGCAATTGAGACCACCAGGCGCAGATGGGACAGAATCAAGCCTTGTGCGGCGGCCAGGTCATTGTTGTCACGCAAGCGGCGCGCCAAGGAAATCTCTTCGTCATGCGTAAGCATAGGCAGACGATTAACAGCGGAAATATAGGCATCGATATTACCTAAATCGCCGGAAAACCCCAGAGCCAAGGCGCTCTTGCCGGTCGGGACCAATGCATCTGTTACGGGCGATGCTTTCATGCGTTCTCCTAGCTCGTTAAAAATTGCTGTGCAGGAAACACAGATGAATAATATATTAGCACTCTCTCGCAACGACTGCTAATCGGCAATCCTAAACAGCGAAATAGTGTAAACACTATGACCTGTATGGAATATATTGCTTAATGCTGATCACTTTAGAGGATCACAGCAACATTAAGTTGCGTAATCTTAAGGGACGCGCTGAAATTAGCGCTGAACAGGCTGGTAATTGGATAGCCAAGCCGCAGAATTTGTTCCAGAATTCTAGATTATTGTGACTTCCAGCCATTAACAAACAATATTAACGTCTATTAACTATCCGCAATTTACCGATTTGCTCGCGACAAATGTCTTTGTACCGACAACATCGCCCCGATCAGTCCAAGTCCGGCACTAAGCAGCAAAAGCAGCATTGTCCATGGGGCGGCAAGGGGCTTGAGCGCAAACTCGGATTGATACAGGCGGGCAAATTCCGCGATTGCGGTATTAAGCGGCAGTAAAGATAGCGCAACGGCAATTAATGCGATGCCACCGGCGCACAGGCCGAGCAGGGCGCCACTGTAATAAAACGGTCGATAAATAAATGCATCAGTGGCCCCCACCAACCTGGATACTTCGATTTCCTCGCGCTGCGTCAAGACTTGCAAGCGGATCGTATTGAAAACGACCGCGACGACGACCGCGCCCAAGGTGCAGGCTAGAAACAACAAAGCCAATCGTGCCACATTCATCAAGGCGGCAAGCCGTTTTACCCAGGCCGAATCAACCTGGACATATTCGACCCCAGGCAATGCTTTCAACTGCGCGGCGATTCCTTCCACACGGCCAGCATCGCCGGCATTCTGAAATCCTGCCAGCTTCAAAATATAACTGTCGGGCAAAGGATTACTGCCCAGCGTGGTAAGGGCTTCGGTCAGGCCCGACCGGCTTTTCAGCGCGGTGAGCGCATTTTCGCGCGCGACGAATTCCAGCGTTGCCGCAATCCCGTTTTGCTGCACGACCTGGCGGATGCCGGAGGCGAGGGCGATGGCGCCCGTACGTGGGGTATCCATCGCCATGAAAATACTGATTTCCGGCTCGACCGCAAGTTGCGCGGATACAGGTCGCACATTTTCCAATAGTGTCAGCCCGGCGAACGGCAGCGCCAGGGCAATTGCCACCACCACCACGTTAAATGCAAAACTGCCCAGTGTCGACCGCATGCGTGAAAAGGCGTCCGCGAGGGCGAACCGATGTTGCCGCAACCAGGTCTTCATGCCGGTTCTTCCGTCGTTTGCCGGCGCCAGGTCTCGGCAATTTTCCCCTGGTTTAAGTACACCACGCGGTCGGCGCTATCGAGAAAATGCTCATCATGGGTCGAAATCACGCAGGTAACGCCGGCGCCGTGGAATGCCCTAAGCGTATTCAGCACCCGGTCGGCGCTCTCGCGGTCAAGGTTCGCGGTGGGCTCATCGGCCAGGATGATTTGCGGACGATGCACGATGGCGCGCGCAATCGCCACCCGCTGCTGTTCGCCGCCCGATAGCGACTGCGGGGCGCTGGCGGCGCGGCGCAGTAATCCCACCTTGTCGAGCGCAGCGCGAGCCCGTTTTTCCGCTTCGTCTTTTGCGCTGCCGGTAACGATCAACGGTAACATCACGTTGGCCAGCACGCTGCGATCGAGCAGCAGGCGCTGCTGTTGAAAAATCAATCCGAGCCGGCGCCGCAGATAAGGTAATCCGGCGGATTTCAGGCGGCCGATATCCTGTCCATTGACATGTACGGCGCCGCTGGTGGGACGTTCGATCGCAGCAATCAGTTTTAACAGGGTGGACTTCCCGGCTCCCGAAGGTCCGGCCAAAAAAATCAGCTCGCCCTTGGCGATCGACAGGCTGACATCAGCCAATGCCACGGCATTGCCTGGATATTCCTTATAAACCTGTTGAAATTCAATCATCGACATGGGTCGGTTCGCATGCGGGTTAACTTAGTAACGCATCGACGAACTCTTCGGCGTTAAACGGCTGCAAGTCCTCGATTTTTTCCCCGATGCCGATAAAGTAGACCGGCACCGGCCTGCTCTTGACGATCGCGGCCAAGACCCCGCCTTTTGCCGTGCCGTCGAGCTTGGTGACCACCAGCCCGGTCAGGCCCAGCGCGTCGTCGAACACCTTGACCTGGGTCAACGCATTTTGTCCGGTATTGCCATCGATGACCAGCAAAACTTCATGCGGCGCCGACGGCATGGCCTTGCTCATGACCCGCTTGATCTTCCTGAGTTCATCCATCAGGTGCAACTGGGTGGGCAAACGGCCGGCGGTATCGACCATCACCACGTCGATCTTTTTTGCCTGGGCCGAATGCACCGCGTCGAATGCGACCGCAGCCGGATCGCCCGACGCCTGCGAAATCACGGTGACATTATTGCGTTCGCCCCAGATTGCCAATTGCTCGCGCGCGGCCGCGCGGAAGGTGTCGCCGGCGGCCAGCAGCACCGATTGGCCGTGCGCCTGCAAATGCTTGGCGAGTTTACCGATGGTGGTGGTTTTACCGGCGCCGTTAACGCCGGCGATCATCATCACCAGCGGTTGTTCACGTCCGAGCACCAGCGGTCTTTGCAGCGGCGTCAACAATTCAATGAGCAAGGTCCGCAAAGCCGCCTTGACCTGGGCCGCTTCGGTCAGCTTTTGTTCCTTGACTCTTTTCTTCAGGCCATCGAGGAGAAACCGGGTTGCTTCGACGCCCGCATCCGACATCAGCAACGCCGATTCAAGCTCTTCGTATAAATCCTCGTCGATCTTGGCGCCAACAAACAGCGTGGTCAGGTTGGAGGATGTCTTGGACAAGCCGGTCTTGAGCCGGGTCAGCCAGGATTTTTTGATTTCCGCAGGCGTCTCGGCCGCGATAACGGCTTCTTCCGTTGCCGGCCCCGACGGCAACTCGGCCGTCCGTATGGCTGGCGCTGCCTCGGGCTGCTGCGAAGGCGGCGAGGCGGGTTCCTTGGTTTTTTTCTTGAAAAAACTAAACATCGAAAATAGAGTCAACAGTGCGGTCGGTGGCGCTTGCAGCGGTCCTGCGGACAAGCGGATACAATCAAGACCTCAATTTTCTTGTCGCAGCGTGACTGTTTGCGTACGCGCAGCGAATATCGAATGAGTTCCCTATTCTAGCAGAGCGAACATATGAAATTTCGGATTGGTGCAATCGTATCGTTATTGCTCTTGAGCCTGGCCCCGCTTTCGACCCAGGCCGAGCCGGCGCAGGAATTCATGCTCAAGAACGGCATGAAAATCATTGTCAAGGAAGATCACAGGGCGCCGACCGCGGCGCACATGATCTGGTACAAGATCGGCTCCGTGGATGAGCATAACGGCACGACGGGGGTAGCCCATGTACTTGAACACATGATGTTCAAGGGCACTAAAAAGCTCAAGCCGGGCGACTTCAGTGCCCGCGTTGCCGCCCTCGGCGGCCGCGAAAATGCATTTACCAGTAAGGATTACACGGCTTATTTCCAGCAGATCGAAAAGTCGAAGCTGGAAGAAGTCATGGCGCTGGAAGCCGACCGGATGGCAAATCTGGTCCTGGACAAGAATGAGTTTGCCAAGGAAATCAGGGTGGTGATGGAAGAGCGCCGCCTGCGCACCGAAGACCAGCCGATTCCAAAGCTTTATGAAGCCTTGCATGCCACGGCGTTTGCGGCGCATCCGTACCATAACCCCATTATCGGCTGGATGGATGACTTGCAGAACATGACTGCGCAGGATGCCAAGGCATGGCATGACCGCTGGTATGGACCGAATAATGCGACGATGGTGGTAACCGGCGATGTCAACGCGGCGCAGGTCCGTACGCTGGCCGAGAAATATTTCGGCCGGATTGCGCCCAAACCGATACCGGTCACGAAGCCGCAAAATGAACCGCCGCAGCAGGGAATCAGGCGGGTGACGGTCAAGGCGCCGGCGGAAAATCCCTATGTCGCGCTGGCTTTCAAGGCGCCGACCCTGCGCGATGTGGAAAAAGATAACGACGTGCATGCGCTGGATGTGCTGGCGGCCATTCTGGACGGCTATGACAATGCGCGCCTGAGCGCCAAGCTGGTGCGGACCGACCGCGTCGCCAATTCGGCCGGCGCCGGCTATTCAAGCAATGCGCGCGGCCCGGTGCTGTTTTTACTGGATGGCACGCCTTCCGCCGGTACCACCACGGCGCAACTGGAAACATTATTGCGCGCGGAAGTCGACCGCATCGCGAAGGAAGGCGTTTCCGAAGATGAACTCAAACGGGTGAAAACCCAGTTGATCGCCGGACAAATTTATAAGCGCGACTCGATTTTCGGACAAGCGATGGAAATCGGTACGATGGAAATGACAGGGATTTCGCATAAGCAAATCGATCGCATCATCGAAAAGCTGGGGCAGGTAACGGCACAGCAGGTGCAGGCAGTCGCGCAAAAATATTTCAGCGATGATAATTTGACCGTCGCCACGCTGGTGCCTTTGCCGCTGACGGAGAAAAAAGCGCCCCCGGCGCCCGGTCTGCGGCATTGAAGCCGGATCATTTAATGCGCCTGACACCTTACGCTATCGCGTTCACGCTGCCAGACACGCCGTGTTCAACGAGTGTTCAATCTTCTGGGCCTGAAATTTCATGTTAAAAAAAATACTCCTCCTTGTCTTTGTATTCACCTGCGGATCGGCCCAGGCCGCGCTGCAAATTCAAAACTGGACCCTGGCTAATGGAACCCGGGTTTACTTCGTGGAAAACCATTCAATTCCAATTCTCGATGTCAGCGTTGAATTCGATGCCGGTTCGCGCAGGGATCCCCAAGGAAAGGCTGGCACGGCCGCCCTTACGAACGCCATGCTGGCGCGCGGTTTGCGAGAGGGCCGGTTGCCGGGCGATAGCGTCGAGCCGCCGCTGAACGAGGCACAGATTTCGGACGCATTTGCCGATATAGCGGCACAGCGCGGCGGCGGCGCAGGCGGCGACCGTGCCGGCGCAACGCTGCGCACCCTGTCCAGCCAGTCCGAGCGCGACCGGTCGGTCCAGCTGCTGGCGCGCGTGCTTGCACAGCCCAGCTTTCCGGAAAACTTCCTGGCCCGCGACAAGGCTCGCACCATCGCCGCTATCAAGGAAGCGCTGACCAAGCCCGAATCGATTGCTGACAAGGCATTCTGGCGCGTTGCTTATCAGACGCATCCGTATGGCAGGGAAGCGACGGTAGAGTCGGTCGACGCGATTACGCGTGACGACTTGCTGGCCTTCCACTCGGCGCACTATGTGGCCAACCGCGCGGTTATCGCGATAATCGGTGACATCACGCGCGCGCAAGCGGATGCGATTGCACAGCAGTTGACGCAGCGTTTGCCGCAGGGCGCAGCGTTGCCGGAGCTGCCGCCCACACCAGCGCCACAGGCGCAGGAAGAGCGTATAGCGCATCCGGCTTCACAATCGCACATCCTGCTCGGCGCGCCGGCACTGACGCGCGGCGATCCCGATTTTTTTGCGCTCACCGTCGGTAACTATATCTTGGGCGGCGGCGGCTTCGTGTCGCGCATGACGCGCGAAGTGCGCGAGAAGCGCGGCCTGGCATACAGCGCCTACAGTTACTTCAGCCCGCTGGCGCAACCGGGACCATTTCAAATCGGCTTGCAGACGCAAAAAGAGCAGACCGAGCAAGCCTTGCAAGTCGTACGCGATACGCTGGCCGGTTATTTACGGGATGGGCCGACCGCTGCGGAACTGAAGGCGGCAAAGGATAATCTGGTCGGCGGCTTTGCCCTGCGTATCGATAATAATCGCAAGATACTGGATAACATCGCCGTTATCGGTTTCTACCGGTTGCCGCTCGATTACCTCGATACCTGGACTGCCAACGTCGCCAAGGTGAGCGTGTCGGATATCAAGGCGGCATTCAACCGCAAGGTGGCGCCCGACAAACTTGTCACCATTGTGGTCGGGGCGCAAAAATAAGCATGACACGAGTATGAAACACAGTATGAAAGGCAACAAGCCTAAACCGTCTAGCCGGACTGCGGCGCCGCGCCAGGTCCGGATCATCGGCGGGCAATGGAAACGCACGCCGCTTGGCGTGCCTGATGCGCAAGGCTTACGTCCTACACCGGACCGGGTACGCGAAACCGTATTTAACTGGTTGAACCATTTAATTGACGGGCAATGGGACGATATCGTGTGCCTCGATCTTTTTGCCGGAACCGGCGCGCTCGGCTTTGAAGCGGCCAGCCGCGGCGCGGGGCAGGTAACAATGGTCGAAGCAAGCGCTGCCGCCGTGAGGCAACTTGAAGCAAGCAAGGAAAAACTGCATGCCGGTCAGGTCCGGATCCTGCATGGCGATGCCTTGACGACCGCGCAGCGCTTGGCTGCACGCGGCAGCGAAGCCGGAAACCGCTTCAATCTGGTTTTCCTTGATCCGCCGTATCATCAGGACTGGCTACCGAAAGTATTATCTGTATGTGAACACCTTTTGACAGATAATGGCATGGTATATGCTGAATCTGAGCAGGCGTTCGATAATAATCTTCTGCCCGCTTGGCTGGAGGGCTGGGAAGTGGTGCGCGCCGACAAGGCTGGGATGGTGAATTTTCACTTGCTAAAGCGCAATGGAAAACTTTAAATAAGGCATAATGCCCGTTCTATTTGGGGAGCCGCCATGGTAACAGCCATTTATCCTGGAACATTTGATCCGCTCACGCGTGGCCATGAAGACCTGGTCCGACGTGCCTCGGGCCTGTTTGACAAGTTAATTGTCGGCGTTGCCGACAGCAAGAATAAAAAGCCATTCTTTTCTCTCGACGAGCGCCTGACGATTGCCAATGAAGTACTGGGACATTATCCCAATGTGCAGGTCGAAAGCTTTTCCGGATTGCTGAAAGATTTTGTCCGCCGTCATGATGCACGAGTAATTGTGCGCGGCTTGCGGGCAGTCTCGGATTTTGAGTACGAGTTTCAAATGGCGGGCATGAACCGCTATCTATTGCCGGATGTCGAAACCCTGTTTTTGACGCCGTCCGATCAATATCAATTTATTTCCGGCACCATTGTGCGCGAAATCGCGCTATTGGGCGGCGATGTTTCAAAGTTTGTTTTTCCTTCCGTTGAAAAATGGCTGAAGCTAAAGATGGACGCAATGGGAGCATAGCGTTGAGGTTGTCATGGCATTGCTGATTACGGACGAATGCATTAATTGCGATGTATGCGAACCCGAGTGCCCGAACGGTGCGATTTACATGGGCGAAGAGATTTACGAGATCGACCCCGCCAAATGCACGGAGTGCGTAGGGCATTTCAGCGAGCCGCAATGCCAGCAGCTTTGTCCGGTCAGCTGCATTCCGTTCGATCCCGCCTGGCGCGAGACGACCGGGCAGTTGCAGGCGAAATATGAGCGCCTGCAAGCCGAACTGAAGGCCGGCAGCCCTGAAATTCAAAACGCCGGTCAGAACATCGGTTAGAACCCCAATTCGGGTTCGACTTCCTGTCCGACCCGGAGCACTTCTCCATCCCCTGCCAGTACAATCGCGTTCATGCCGAACGTAATGCTCCCATTCACGCGCTGATTGGCGCGATAGCCTTGCAGGATATCGAGCGGGTCGGGACCGGGTTGTCCGGTAGCCTGGTTGATCGATGGAATAACGCAACGCGGACACGGCTTTACCGGTTTTAATATCGCATTGCCGATTTTCAGGGCAGCGGCATAGTCTTCTTCAAATGCGCCGATACCACCGATCACCATATTCGGCCGGAAGCGATCCATAGGCAGTGCGGCGCGGTTTTGCGCCAGCAGTTTACCGTTCAAATCTTCAAGCGACGCCTCTGAAATCACGAGAACCGGGAAACCATCCGAAAAAAGCGTGGGCGCTTCTATACCGCCGGTCCAGGCTGTATCCGCAATGCGCCGGGCCTCCGGATGAAAGCGAACCAGGCGGCATGCAACGCCGACGGCATTTGAAAACCAGGCTGCGGTGACCGCATCGCAGTCATATGCTTTTATCCTGTCGTTCCAGATAGTCACGGTAAGGCCGGGCCCGTCGTCGGGGTCCGGCAAGTCAAGCGGAATGCGCAGCGGCAGCATGCCCGGGGCTCGCAGTTCGAGCGCATCGCCCCGGATCCGCGGCATGATCAGCGCCATGCGCGGCGCCTCGCGCTGGGTCAGGAAATTGCCGTGCTTGTCGACCACCATCCATTCACGGTCATAAATATACTGGCTCATCAGCCCGGCCGCGGTGAGAGTTGCTTCACGCAATACGATTCCGCCGCAGGATTTGATTGGGTAGAGACGAAGTGCGGTCAGGATAGGCATGCTGTTTGACGTATTTGAGCGGAGCGCGGTTGCAGGCGATTTTACCATTGCCCGAAAAGCAAAGAATTTCATCGCGAGCGGTCAGAACCCATGAAATTTCGCTGTATATTGTTAAATAATTGAAACCCGGAACAGGTTGTACACCCTACTGCCTTCCTATAAAGAAATCATGGCTAACGATCTTCCGCACCCAAACTCCATGGTCGGCTGGGCACCCGCGCCTAACCGACGGCGCTCACCAGACAAACTTGGCAAGCGCGCGATTCGTCACGAAGGAAAGCCGCTGATTCAGCCGCTGCAGTTCGCCGTGTCCGTGATGATTGTTGCTGAGCGCATCGACATCAAGATGCTGGCCCATTTGCCGATGGTCGCGCAGTCGCCGCTGATGGTGCGCCTGCCGAGCGCCGGGGTGGCGGCGGTTTTCCGCTATGGCGCCGTGGCGTTTTTTGCCGAAGAGACCGGCGATCGGGAATGGCTGATGGCCAGCCTTGCTCCCGCCAGTTCAGGCAAAGGGGACCCGCTCACCGAGGAAAAGGCCGTCGTGATCGTCGATGCGCATGCGCGCGAAGGCCCGGTCGGCAATGAAATCCACATTCATGCGGCCGACCGGAATCGCCTCCAGTTGCTGGCCGAGGTGATATCGAAAGCGGCCATGCTGTCATTCCAGGAACGGCTGTCGGCTGGCGAGTTTGACCGGATCGAACCGCTGGCGCAAGATCTGGCGGACGATGGTAGATTTTCGGTGCACTCGCGCGATTTACTGCGCGGCGTTGGAAATATGCTGTTGTCCGAGCATCGGCTTACCAGCCGCGCCGAAGTGCTGGACAAGCCTGAAGTACTTTGGAGTAATCCTCATCTTGAAGCATTACATGCCAGGCTGGAAGGCGATTTTGAAATCATCGAGCGGGCGAAAGCGCTTGAGCGCAAGCTCGCGACGCTGGCGCGCACTGCGGAAACCTTGCTGGAAATCGTGCGCTACAAGAGCTCGCATCGGGTCGAGTGGTATATCGTCGGGCTGATCGTGATGGAATTGGCCTTGTCGCTCTATGGGCATTTTGCGCATTAATTAAAACCAGAGCATTTTGCACGCGCCCGTACGGGCCAATCTCGAGCCTGCGCTTCTCGGCCCGACCTTGTCTCCGGACAGACATCCGCAAACCGCTCTAAACCACTAAACAAAAAGCCCGCGATCTTGCGATGCGGGCTTCGGTCTCCTCACCTCTAGAGAGATGGATTTTTTTGACGTCAGGCGCATTTTGCATGAAAACGGTGATAATTCCAATAGATAAAAAAAGCCCGCATGCCTTGCGGCTGCGGGCTAAATCCATCCTTTTGGAGGGTGGAGGAGACAGTTCCACTATAGTCCAACCTATGGTGCGCTGCAATAGGTAAAAATACGGTATTGCCGAATACCGTCAAAATTCCCAATTTTCACTATTTTCCGCTACCGAAAGCGGTGACCTTGTCCGCTCCGTCAAACTTTTCCCAGGTCTCCCCTGGAATCAAGGTCGGCAAGCAGGGTGGCAAGCTTGACCGGATCAGCCGGTTTCACGATATGGTGGTCGAATCCTGCCGCTTTGGAACGCTCCAGGTCTTTTGCCTGACCATAGCCGGTCAGCGCAATCAGCACCGAGTCGGCGGTTTCAGGCAGCGCGCGCAGCTTTTCGGCAAGTTCGTTGCCATCCATGTCAGGCAAGCCTATATCAAGCAGGAACACTTGCGGCGATTCGGTTCTTGCCTGTGTCAGTGCGCTTGCGGCTTCGTAGGCAACCGAGACCTGATGGCCTTGGGATTCGAGGAACATTGCCAGTATGTGTGCCGCGTCGGGATTATCGTCGACTATCATGATGCGCAGTGCGGGAAAGGGCGATGGCTCGCCGGCTTTTCCAGTCTGTGGCGCAGTCTGCTCATCCGGGTTTTGTATGCGCGGCAGATCGACCGTGAATTCGCTGCCCATGCCAGGTCCGCGGCTGCGCGCGGTTACCTTTCCCTGGTGCAGGCCAACCAGGCTTTTAACCAGGGCAAGGCCCATGCCCAAGCCGCCTTGCGAACGATCGGAACTCGTTTCTCCCTGTGTGAATAAATCGAAAACATGCGGCAGGAGTTCGGCTGGAATGCCAATCCCATTGTCGCGTACACTGAGTCTTACCTGATCCGCGTGCTGCTCAACGCGCAACAGGATGTCGCCGCCTTCAGGCGTATATTTGGCGGCGTTATTAAGCAGGTTGGTAATCACTTGCACCAGTCGCGTCCGGTCCCCTTCAATGCGGGCATCACCAGCCATCATCTGCACCGTCAGGCGGTGGCGCCGCGCCTCGACCAGTGCGCGCACCTGTTCCACTGCGCCTGCAACAATATTGTCGATCCCGAGCACTTGCCGGTCAAGCGTAACAAGGCCCCTGGTCACGCGCGAAACGTCGAGCAGGTCATCGACCAGGTCGGTCATATGGCCGACCTGCCGGGAAATGATTTCGCCGGTTTGCCGTACACGCGCCTGATCGATGCCGGGAAGTTGCAAAAGCTGTGCCGCCATGCCGATCGGCGCCAGCGGGTTTCTCAGTTCGTGGGCCAGCATTGCGAGAAATTCGTCTTTACGCCGGTCCGCCTCGCGCAGTGCCTCGTTGGCATGGCGGCGTTCAGTCACATCGTAGCCCTCGACAAAAATGCCGGACACTGCGCCATTGGCGTCAATTACCGGTTGATAAATGAAATCGAGATAGCGTTGCAATACGGGGCCGCCGGGCGTGTGCTGAATCGCTAGCGGCGCCTCGATCGCGGAATAGGGTTCACCGGTAGCGTAGACGCGGTCCAGCAATTCAAAAAAACCCTGGCCCTCGGCATCGGGCAGGGCCGCACGCACGGGTTTTCCGATCAGGTCACGCACGCCTACCAGCCGCATGTAAGCGGAATTTGCCAATTCGAAAACATGTTCGGGTCCGCGCAGCACCGCCATGAAGCCCGGCGCTTGCGCAAACAGGGTGCGCAGGCGATCGCGTTCAACTGCAATTTGCCGCGTCAGCGCCGTCTCGGCGCGGGCTCGCTCGACCGCCGCCCAAGTGCGTTCCGCAATGTCCTGGGCCAATGCGACGTCCTGCTCTGTCCAGCAGCGAGGCGACTCATTACCAATCGAAAGAACGGAAATCAGGCGATGCGCCTTGACAAGGGGGATCACCAGCATCGAACGCGTGCCGATACTGGCGTATGTCCTGACGAACGGGGCCGATCGAGGGTCGGCTTCGATATCATCAACCTTCAGCGGGCTCCCGGAGCGGAGCGCATCGACAATCGCCGGGCCGAATTTGGCAAGCGGTATGGCCTGTCCGGTTATCTTCGGCCTGTTGTCGCAAGTCCAGTCCTGCGAAACGGTGATAATTTTCTCTTCCTGGTCTACCTCGCCGTAGCCGACACGCGTTACACCGAGATAACGCCCAAGAAGTTTCGATGCGGATGCGGTAATGTCTGTTGGCGTCGAAAGGCCGCGCAGGCGGTCCGACAATTCCAGTTGAAACGCTTGCCGCTGCTCCGAACGGACTTGGCGAGTGGTTTCATTGCAGGCGCAAAATGCGCCGCCGACCGCTCTGTTTTCATCGTACAGCGGCGAATAGGAAAACGTGAACCATGACTGTTCCGGATAGCCATTTCGTAAAAGGGTGACCGGCAGGTTCTCGAAAAAATTCGATTCTCCCTTGAGGGCGCGCTCGATGATCGGCAAAATATCCATGCGAAGCTCAGGCCAGACCTCGGAAAATGGCCGGCCCAGCGTATCCGGGTGCCGCGCGCCCAGAATCGGAATATAGGCGTCATTGTAAATATAGACGAGCTGTTCGCCCCACAATATGAACATGGGAAAGTTGGACCCAAGTATCAAGCCAACGGCACTGTGTAGCGATTGCGGCCATTCAGAGGGCGGGCCGAGCGGCGTGTCGATCCAGTCGTGGGTACGCATTAAGGCACCCATCTCGCCGCCGCTGGCCGGAAAGTCAAAGGGGGCTGATGCATTTCGTTCCACGGTATGCTCCTGTGTTGTTTCATGATCGGCATGCCGAAGAATCCGGCCGCCTCTCGAAAATGCCGGACGGCGCTAGTTGATCCGTCAATGTTTCCGCATTTTACCGCCAGGAGGAAGACATCGCGACTTCCGGACAGACAGCACTGTTGCGTGAAAAATGGGAATGAAGGTGAAGCGAATCGACGCTGCCGCGAATCATGAATTCCGGCAATTCATCGCACGAGCAATCATGTGCGGAGATGGATAGGCTGGCGAATGAAAACCAGGCTAATGTATAACTGGGTCTCCGATCGATTCAGGCCGCGTTCCGGACAACTGGAATTTTGCAGCGCCTGGAAATCAGGCGGCCCGTGAAAATGAAGAAGCACGCACCGGTTCGTTCAGAATGGCATGCCGCTTCTGGTATGAATTACTTTTTATTAACGGCATCCTTGAATGCTTTACCGGCCGAAAACCTGACTGTTTTCGCCGCAGCGATCGTGATGTCTTCGCCGGTGCGCGGATTGCGTCCTGTGCGTTCGGCACGGTCGCCTGACAGAAATGTGCCGAAGCCAACCAGCTGAACCGAGTCTCCTTTTGCGACTGTTTTTATTACATTGTCGATTGCTGATTCAAGGGCCCGTTGTGCTGCCGCTTTGGAAAGATCGCAATCCGCCGCGATTGCATCGATCAATTCTGTTTTGTTCATCAAACTATCCTCATAAGTAATTGAACGGCGATTTTAGCACCGCAGGGTGCTTGCAGGCGGTCTGTGGCTCGATTGCCGGCCAAACGCTCGACGCCTGCTTCGGATTTTTTGCCAAACTCGGTTTGAGAACGTGGCAATGCACACCTTAATGTAAGCCTGTTGCTTAATTTCAATGCTGTTCACATGCACATTTCACATCATTTTTTTTGAACTGAGTATTTATTCTTTTGTCTATCTTTTACTTTGCAAACAAAAATTTGAAGGAGTGAAACATGAAAAAACTTGTTGCTGCGGTTTTTGTCGTTCTGGTCGCCGGTTGTTCTGGTATGCATCACACAATCACATCAGGCGGTATGGGGTCTGGCACGATGAGTTCAGGAAGTGCGAATATGGGCACGGATCCATCTCGTGGACCCATTGCTGATCCAAACACCCGGGACGTCATTGATACCAGGACCGGCAATCTCACTCTGTACCATGGCGGTTGATTGAGTTGACAGCAAGACAGTGCCGCAACGTCTTGTTGAGCAAGTAAAGCCCTTCGACTTATAGTGTCAGGGCTTTACGTTCCACGATCGATGCCTACTTGCCATATCTGTCGCAGGTAATTACCACCAGGGGAAACCACGCGTAATAACTAACCATGTGGCTCCGACGATAGACGCACCTAAGACTAGCCGATCAATTCTTTTTGCTCTGATTTTTTTACTGTAATGCCGCAATTCAGTTGCGGATTTTTCCGGGTCCAAGATTGCTCCGATTCGAAAAAGGGGAAACCCTTATTTTGCGAACGATTCGTGTACCAAAGCTTGATAAATAACAAGCATTCGGAACAGTATGCAAACCTGTTTGACCATGCATCTGATTACCATGAAATTACCGGTCCGCTTTGCCATCGGCCTATTGCTGATCTGGATGTCCGGGGCTGCGCATGCTGTCTCGGCTGCCCAAGATGAAATTAATCACTTGCTCGATTTTGTTGCCCGGTCTGAATGTAAATTCAATCGCAATGGAAGTTGGGTGGACGCGCGCGAAGCACGCCGGCACCTTCAAAAGAAATACACCTATCTCGCCAAGCGAGACCTTGCTCCGGATGCTGAGCGTTTTATCGCAAGGGCGGCATCGGAGAGTAGCATGAGCGGTCAGCCGTATCGAGTGCAATGCAGTGACCGGGAAGTAATTTTATCAGCCACCTGGCTCAGCAATGAGTTATTGCGATTTCGAAAAGAGCAGGGGAAAACCGATCAAGTCCGGTAATCGGGTCCTGGAAACCTGATTATTAATCAGCTCGGGAAAGTACGGAACACATTAGTCTGCGGCGCATTGGTAATCCGGACTTTATACGATCGCTAATATTCGATTCAGCTCGCTTTTCTTTTGTTCGTTAGGCAATTCAACGAGTTCAAGCAATTCAGCTAACCGGTACCGCAGGATAACTGCGCGCATTGATGGGGTGCCATCGACATTGATTTCATCGCAGGCTGCATTAATGTGGGAGGCCAGATTTACCATTTGGGAATGAGCAAAGTCATAGCTCGCAACTGGGCCGTCGCTTGAATACACGATTAAATCTCCTTACTTAATTGCCATGTGTCAACTAATTGAAGTTTAACAGTCTCTAGCCAGGCTTACAAACAATTTAACATTCGTTAATTGATAAAAATCAATAATTTAAAATTTGCGCGATTTTTTTGGTTGCACTCGGGCGAAATACTAATACGAAAATATTAAAAAGCATTAAATTGTAAATAATAAACGTCAGTATTTTTAACACTTTGAGCCGGCTGATATCTTGAATTTGACGTAAGACCATGATTTTATTGCTAATCCCCGGATCGGCATGTTTAGTGCATACGACCGGCTTCCCTTGATTAACCAATCATAAGGAAGAGAAATGAAATCTTGCGTACAGAAATTTTTAATGTTCGTGGCAATAGTAATTGTTACTA
>JAQGMO010000188.1 GCA_028292315.1 Herminiimonas sp.
GATCAGGGTCGGGCAGCGAATATTCTCGACTGCCGCATTCGTTCCTTCTGCCACTGCGTCACAGGTGCGGGCGTAACCTTCCGGCTCCTGTCGCAGCAGTATCTCGCGAACGAATGCCACGGCAACAGGCGACGTTTCCCGAGTGTGCGCGGACAGGGCACTGACGGTAAGCTGGTCAGCCAGCCATCCCATCCCCTCCTTGCGCACCCTGCTGGCCCGATCACGGGTAGCGGCCCGATGCGCCTCCGCAGCTGCTTTCACCGGTGCGACCAGCGCCAGGCGCTTCACGCGCTCAGGATAACGAACCGCAAGATGCTGCAGTATCAGGGTACCCATCGAGTGGCCGACGAAGGCCGCGCTCTCGATCTTCTGCGCATCGAGCACTTCGATAATCGTGTCGACGAAACCGCTGATGCTCAACTTGCCGCCCGCAGGAGTCCGGCCCGAACCGGGCAACTCAGGCAAGACCAGGCGGAACTGCTTGCGCAGCAGTTCGACCTGCGGCCACCAGACACTGGAGCTCCCACCCAGGCCGTGGACGAATACGACTGAATCACTGCCTTCGCCGACCAGATCAACTTTTATCGAATTATTTTCCATGATTACCTTTGTCTGAATTTGTTTATGCTCGTTTTTCGGTTCAGTGGCCTGCGTGCGACGCTTTGGTTCGATGCGACACATGCCACGGAATAACACGCTTCTCGACAATCTCGACTATGTAAAACAACGCGGTGCCAATCACCGCAAGCAGCATGATCGCCACGAACATCCTCGGTGTATCGAAGTTTGCCTGCGACGAGACGATGACATAGCCGAGTCCCTGCTGGGCCGAGACAAACTCGCCGACGATTGCGCCGATAAACGCGAATGAAATGCCGACCTTAAGCCCGGCGAATATACTCGGCAGCGCGTTCGGGAACCGGATCTTGAACAGTACCTGATTGCGCGAACCGCGGAATGCTTTCGCTAAGTCCAGCATGTCCGGTTCCACCGAACGGAGACCTAAAACGGTATCGATGACGATGGGGAAAAGCGCCACCAGGGTTGCTATAGCCACTTTTGGCGCAAGGTCCATGCCCAGCCACACGATAAACAGTGGCGCCAGCGCGATCTTTGGTACCGCATTCATTCCGACCAGCAGCATGTATAGGGTCCGCTCCAGGAAGCGCGAGTAGACAATGCCGACCGCCAGCAGGATGCCGATTACCACCGCCATCGAGAAGCCGAGCAAGGTTTCCCATAAGGTATGCATCATTTGAAGAAGGTAATAACCGGGCTCTTTGACGAAAGCCAGGAAAACCTTCGACGGCGGCGGAAGGAGAAATTGCTTTACTTCCAGAAAATGAACGGCCGCTTCCCATGCGAGCATGAAAATCGCAAGCATGCCGAGTATATTGCACACCTGGCCGGTTCTTGTGTCCCAGAAATCTTCACGCATGCGCTGTCCTTTTCATAATGCCGAGCCGTTCAAACACTGACCTCAAATGCCTGGTGTATTGAATGAATTCCGGCGACTCGCGTACCTCGAGCGTGCGCTCGCGCGGCAGATCGATGTCTATAGTTTCGACAATTCGGCCGGGGTTCTTGTCCATCACGACGACCTTGGTCGACAGGAACACCGCTTCCGAAATACTGTGCGTGATAAAGAGAACCGTCTTATTGAACGTCGCCCAAAGCCGGGACAACTCCAGGTTCAGTTCGTCGCGCGTGATCGCATCGAGTGCGCCGAACGGCTCATCCATCAGGATGAGCGCAGGATCCAGCAACAGGCCGCGGCAAATTGCGACACGCTGACGCATGCCTCCGGAAAGCTCCCAGGGAAACCTCGAACCCTGCCCTTCCAGCCCCAGTGTCTGCAGCAGTTCCTCGGCGCGGAGAATGTACTTTTCCCGATTCAGTCTGGCGAACTCCGCTGGCAGCAGAATATTGTCCAGGACGGTACGCCAGTCCAGCAGGACATCACGCTGAAACACGAATCCGGCATCGGCTCGCGGCGCCGTCACCGGTTGCCCGTCAATACGTATTTCGCCGCTGGTCACGTTGGTAAGTCCGCCGATGCACTTGAGCAACGTGCTCTTGCCGCAGCCCGACGGTCCAAGAATGCTGACGAACTCGCCCGCTGCAACATCGAGAGAAATGTTCTCCAGCGCGAGAAAGTTCGCGCGTTTCGAAATAAATCTTTTTTCAACGTTGTTTGCGCCGATCAGCAGCTTCTGATTCCCGGCCTCGTCAGGCAGGCGGGTCTTTTGGGGAAATGCTAACGCCGTCATTTTGGCGAAAACTCCGTCGTGTACATGTCGGCGGCCTTGGCATCCTTCGGTATCACATCGAGCCGCTTCAAGGTATCGACCGATTCCGCCCATGCCGCCTCGCTTATATAGCCGATCGGTTTGCCCTGCGATAGCGGCGTATCGATGTGTGCCGCGTACGCGCGGAACATGTTGACGAGCGACGGCGCGTCGATGCTCGCATCCGGGCGAAGCGCCACCAGCGCGGCGGCCGCCTCCTCCATCCCGTTGTTCCGTGTGTAGGTGAAGGCACGCGACATTACGCTTACGAATGCCTTCAAGGCCGCAGGCTTTTGCTTGATGACGTCGTCACTGGTGATAATACCGATATCGATAAAGCGGTCGCCAAAATCATGGTACAGGAGCGTGCCGATCTCCTGCTTACCGGCAAGCAGGCCGACATAAAAGGGAACAGGCACGATGGCGCCATCGGTCTTCCCCGAAACCACCGCAGCCGCTTTTGAAGCCGCGTCGACGCCCATCAGCTTGACGTCGCTCTTGTTAAGCTTGGCCGAGGCCAGAAAGCTTTCGGTGAAGACCCCTTCCATGGAGCCGATCGTGTATACAAGTTCCTTGCCTTTCAAATCTTGCGCGTTGCGTATTTGCGCGCCTTTTTTGAAGACGATGCCATAGGCATTCTTGTTCATGATCGTGGCGATCGTCTTTACCGGTATTCCCTTTGTTCGAGCAATGATCGCCGCCGAGCCGGGCGTGAAGCCAAGGTCGCTCTGCCCTGCTCCGACCAGGTTGATCGTGTTGGCGGATCCCTTGCCGTCGCGAATCGTCAGGTCTATGCCAGCCTCTTTGAACCAGCCCTTTTGCTGAGCCAGATAGAAAGGCGTATGAAAGCCGCCCGGCGTGAACTCCATCGTGATTGTCAGCTTGGTCAGCGCTTGCGCCTGGGCAGCCGTGGTGGCGATTCCGAAAATTCCTGAAGCGAGTGCGATTGCGCAGACGACCTTGCGGCGGCTGGTGGATGTCATGGCTTGTCTCCTTGATGTTTTTAGCTACACGGTTATTTTTTGCTACACGTTTATTTTTTGCTACACGGCTGCTTTTTCCAATACGGCTTTAGTGCACGGCGCTGCCTGCATGATTACGCTGCAGCGTTCTCGCTTGGACGCAGTATTAATGACCGGATCTCGCCAAGCTCGCGCCTGAGCTTGACCCATGTCTCGCCCCCATCCTCGCTTCGGAACAGTTGACCAAGGTTGGTGCATGCAAAAATCAGATCCGGTTCCTGCGGATGCACGGCGACGCACCATGGCGTGCTATTGAGCGTGCCCGGCAAACCGGCGTCTTCCCAGGTTTCTCCGTAATCCCGGCTGCGCAGCAAGCGCCCGTCGGAACCCGGAGGGCCGTCGCCGTTGGTGAGAAACAGGACATTGTCGGAACCGGCCTTCGGCACAATGGCCCGGAAGTATGCCCACTTCGTATCAAGAAGCTTGTGATGCCAGTTGTCGCCGTCGTCGAGGCTATACAGCAAACCCTTGTTGGTAGCGGCAAACAGCTTGCGGCGGCCGTCCTGGCGGATCACTGCGAGGCCGTGCAAATCTTCCGAAATCATGCCATTGGAGGTTTTGGTCCAGGTCTTGCCGGCATCATGCGAGCGATATACGCCACCGATTTCGACCCCCACCCAGACCAGTTGCGGGTCGATCGGGTCGAACAGGATCTGGGTAACGCGTGGAATGCCGATGAATGGGCACTCTTCCGGGAAGTCGATGTCAACCTGCGTCCATGTATTTCCGCCATCCTCGCTCCGGTACAGCGCGGCCGGCTGCGTCCCGGCCAACATGACGTTGCGGTCATGAGGCGATTGGGCAATCGTAAAAGTTGATAGCGCATCGAGCTGCGACGGCAAATGCGACCATTTTTCTTCCAGACCATGCCAGCGGTAGATGCCGCGGTCGGTCCCGACCACCACGCTGCTGCTGCCAGCCGGTTGGCTTGTCAGCGACCAGACACGCGACTCCATATATAGGGTGATGTCGGTATACGGCCGCTGCCAGGTTTCGCCGCGATCCTTGCTCGACCACATTGATGTGCCCGCGGTCCCTGCATACACTGTCATTGTCATGATGCGATCCTTTTATTTTTCATGGGGTTCATTGTTGTCTTGTTGTTCGCTGTCTTCCCTGACTCTTACTGGCACTGGCGCGCAAAAGCTCGCAGACCCATGCGGAATTCCTCTGCCCGTTCCAGATGCGCGCTGTGACCACAGCCTTCGATCACTTCAAGCTCGACGTCCTTCCGTCCTTCGGCTAGCGTATGCAACAGCGCCGCAGTCGATACGGCGTCGAGCTGTCCTGTCACCAGCCGTAATGGGCCGTGATAATCGCGGAGCATGTCGATCAGGCTGCTGCCGCAAAGGAGCTCCCCGGCGGCGGTGAAAGCGTCTACGGTTACCGCAGCGCGGGCGACTTCAATCGCGTTGGCAATCATTGGGGCTGGCGCGCCCGGTGCAAATATGCCTGGCACCCGCTGCGCGCAGAACTGCTCGACACCTTGTTGGGCGAGCGCTTTTACCCGAGTTCCGACTCTTTCATCTTTTGTTTTTTCGCTCTCGTCGCGTAATCCAGCAACCGGGTTTGCCAGTACCAGACCCCTCACCAGTTCGGATCGCCGGCCGGCTGCATTAGCTGTGATAAGCGTCCCGAGCGAGTGGCCCAGGAGTACAACGGGACGCTTCACCACACCTTCGATAAATTCAATCAGCCGATCGCCATACCTGGCCGCGTCGGATGGATCGGCGACCGGATCGGCTCCCGTGTAACCTGGGACGCTCCATGAATAAAGTCGAAATTCGTCCGACAGGCTACGCAATAGAGGCTGAAAGCTTGCATGGCCGGTACTCATGCCGTGCACGGTAACGATAGGCAAAGCGGTCGCGGGTCCAGCGGCTGAACCGGTGTGCAGTGCCCCCGAAACCGCGCGCCAGGAAATATTTTCCATAGGCTGATTCCTTTATAAAGGAAGGAAACTACTTAAATTGGGGAGAGAAAGAATTGCTTGATGCGCGAGCAGGAGCTCGGCCTGTGTGACCTGAATGCGATCTGCATGTCATTTTTTGTCTCCATGGATTTTTGTTGACCGGAAAGGGACTAGATGAACCAATCAGGCCTTGTTGTGAACCCATTTAACTCCAATCGGAATCACAGGTCAACCAATTTTCTCGGCTTATGGCAATAATTTATCGGTGCTGCGTCTTTTGGAATTTAAGAGAAACTGCTGCCGCCTAGGGGGGATTAGAGGGAAACTCAGAATTTTATCGTCTAAACGGCAACTTGACAGGGTGGCTGATCGTTACCCGCTTTACGACAAATATATTAGACGAACAGGACCAATTGGTTCAACTGTTCATTGATTTGAATTCATGCGATGTAATGCAGTACCGCGAAATAATGGCAGACGCCGCCCCGGTACGCACAGGTGCGACACGATGCCGTGCCGCAGCTTGTGGTCGGCCGCATAAAAATCACCCGATTGAACAGACCGGCCCGTGGGCGGCGATCCAGGTAAAGCCAACCCCAATGGGTTGCCTCAACCACCAGCATCGCTGACTGCCTATGGGTTTTTATTCAGAACTAGTCGAGAAACGGCAAGCACGGCGATGCGGCCGTGCCTCAATGTATTCGGATTAGCCATAACATTCGTCCTTTGCAGAGCTTTGAACAGTCAAATACACGAGTCATCCATGCCGTTTCAGAACCGGTATCATCGCGAACCCCTGCGCTTGAGCAGGTAATAGCCCACTCCCACCACGGCGGACGCGATCATTGTCTTGCGTATGAGACCTGCGCGGTTGTACTTGAGCTCGGCCTTCCCGCCCATCTCGGCAAAGATATTCGGAATGCGGCCCTGCATTAGGTCTTCCCCTATGCCTTCGATCATGTTGACACGATCCGCAAACATGAGAAGCAGCCAGTGGCGGATGTCGTTTTCGCTCAATTTATACGCGACATCACGTATCTTGCCGCTCAGCCCGGCCGGCGGCGTGCTGGTGCCGAATATCGGGGTAATGCCCGGCCGCTCAACCGAGTGATAAACCTTCATCTTGAGTGGTTGATTCTCGGGCTCAGTCCAGTGCAATCCTTCCAGCCGCGGTGGCGTTCTTTCCATCGGATAAGCCGGGCGGTTTTTATGATCGAGGTCGGCGCCCCATCCCTGTATATGAGAAAAGTCGCCCTTCGGCCCTGTGACCTGATGTTGACCGCTGTAGTCCCGCTTGGTTGTGATGCTGTTCGGAGTGTCCATGATAGTTTTCGCCTTCAGATCAAGAATTTGCGCTCAGTGCACGAGGCCGAGCCGGGGAGCATTGGGTGGGATCAGAACAGTTTTGATGCAGTTGTCGAGCTTGCTCGAGAAGATATGATAGGCATCGGACACCTCTTCCAGGGGCACCCTGTGGGTAATAATCTTTTTGGGTTCCAGGCGGCCGGCCTGTATATGCTCGATGAGACGCGGTAAATGGCGTTTAACGCTGGCCTGGTTCATTCGCAGCGTCAGCCCCTTGTTCAGCGCATTTCCGATGGGGACAGCGTTGAATGTCGGACCATAGACACCGACAATCGAGACGTTGCCGCCCTTGCGCACCGAGTTGATTGCCCAGTGAAGCGCGGTGGCGGCCCCTGCCTGCAATTTCAGGTATCGGCCCGTGAGGCTTTGGGCCGCGCTGCCAGCCGCTTCGCAACCCACGCAGTCTATGCATACGTCGGCGCCGAGCCAGTCGGTCATCTTCTTGATATGCACAGCCATATCGTTAACCTCTTTGAAATTGATGACTTCGCACTGCGCGTAATTCTTGACGAATTCAAGCCGGTATTCGACATGGTCGACCACAATCACACGGCCGGCACCAAGCAACCACGCCGACTTGGCGGCAAATATGCCGACCGGGCCTGCGCCGAATATGACAACCGTGTCCCCCTCTTCGATTTCTCCCATCTCCGCAGCCTGGTATCCGGTCGGGCATGCGTCGGTCAGCAGGACGGCATCGTCCACGTCGATGTCCGCGGGAATAACAGTCGGGCCCACATCCGCCATCGGTACTCGGACATATTCAGCCTGGCCGCCGTCGTAACCGCCGGCCGTATGCGAGTAACCGTAAATGGCGCCGACGGCGCTCGCTTCCGGATTGGTGTTATGGCAGTTGCTGTAGAGTTCCTTCTGGCAGAAATAGCAGGAGCCGCAAAAAATATTGAACGGCACAAGCACATGATCACCTACCTTCAGGTTCTGAACCGACGGGCCGACTTCTTCGACAACCCCGGTAAACTCATGCCCGAATGTCATGCCTACACGTGTATCGGGTACCAACCCATGGTAAAGATGCAGGTCGGATCCACAAATACACGATCGGGATACGCGCACAATCGCATCATTCGGATGCTCGATCACCGGGTCGCTTTTGTATTGCGCACGCACACGGTACGGGCCTCTGAAGTTCATTGCCAACATGATTTGCTCCTGTCCTAAAGTGAAAGGGAACAGCCACTTGTAATACATGCAGTACATATGGTGCGAGCTGCCAGCCCAATCCCAAACTTTGGAGCAAGATTCTCACACCACTTTTTGTACCTCCGACTCCTGTACTTCCGCCACCTGAACTGCCTGCCATGTCGACCCCGGTCTTATCGCTACCGCCAGTCACCTGGCGCTTCGGCTGCAATTTCCTTAAATCAGGAAACCACACCGTCGGAGTCAGCTTGATTCAGTTACCCAACAAAAACTGACGTGAGCAAGATTAAATAATCGAGGACAATAACGACTTGGCTATTAATGATGGTTTAGCTGAGACCGCATATTGCAAAAAAGTTTTTAGATTACCAATATTTTTTTGCATCTGAACTACTTACGAATGGAGACAAATATGCACCTGCCCGGTGCATGAAGAGGGATAAGGCTGATATCTTGCATGGGCGAATGATTTGCGGCAGGCCAAGCTCGTCAATTGCACGGCGAACCTAATAGCCATTGAACAACATCCTGTATCATGCCGCTATTCAAACCCCACGCTAAAGTCCCATGTCACTACTGAAAACACTTGCCGTCTCATTCACTCTCGTTTGCGCGCCTGTCGCCGCACTCGCCCAGGCCTACCCGGCAAAACCCATCCGGATCATCGTGCCGTACTCGGCAGGTGGCGGCGCGGACAACGCGGCGCGCGTTCTCGCGCCGCGCCTGTCTCAGCAGTTAGGCCAGCCAGTCATCATCGAAAACCGTGCCGGCGGAAGCGGCAGCATTGGCGCCAATGCCGTAGCGCGCGCTGAAGCGGATGGCTACACGGTGCTGTATGACGCGTCCACTCTTGCGGTCAATCCTTCGCTTCGCAAGCTGCCGTTCGACGCCAAGAACGATCTTGTCCCTGTGTCACTCGCAATTACTGTCCCGAACATTCTTGTGGTACCGGCTAACGCCCCTTACAAGACCGTCGGGGAATTTATCGACCAAGCCCGTAAAAAACCGGGCGACATGACTTATGCGTCCTATGGCGCGGGAAGTCCTGCGCACCTGATCGGCGAGCTGCTAAAAACCCAGGCAAAGATCGACATGCTGCACATTCCGTACAAAGGCGGCGCGCCGGCGCTTATCGACGTCATGGGTGGGCAGGTAAACGCCTATTTCGCCAATGCCGCTTCCGGCATGAACTATGTTAAGTCCGGCAAACTGCGCGCGTTAGCGGTCACATCCTCCAGGCGCATGGCAGCACTGCCGGATGTGCCGACCCTGGCAGAGAGCGGCTTTGCGAACTTTGAAGTGCTGGAGTGGAACGGCTTCTTCGTCCCTAAAGGCACGCCGAAGGATATCGTGGCGCGCCTGACGAAAGAGGTGCAGGCGGCGGTAAGGGATCCCGCGACGCGGGCAAAACTGCAGGGAATGGGTCTGGACCCGGTAGGCAGTTCGTCGGAAGAGTTCTCGAAATTCGTCAATGGCGAAATGAGCCGCTGGGCGTCGCTGATAAAGACCAACAACATTACGGCTGAATAAACGGTTTATTATCCCGGGAATGGCAGCCCATGAGCGCTTGGACTGCCTCCCCTGGAATTTCCGTCCCGCTATAAATCCTTTCTGAGCCGGTTGATTTGACCGGAACGGATTGGATCGTTTTTCAGCTGTTTAATAACCATGCTTCAAGTTTATCGAACGAGCCGGTCCAACCTTGCGTCATGCTGCCTTTTGACTGGATGAAGACCTCGATCTCTTCGGGCGTTGTCGCGCCATGAGGCTCCCAAGTCACCGTCACGCGGGTTCGGTTTGCCCCCTCCTCCGTCAGCTCCACAGTCGTCAGCATGGTTTCCGGCCACGTGGGAGCCATTGGATGGCGAGAGACCTGCCCATTTACATCAGCGAACTGTTGGGTATAGACCATGCGATCGGGTTTCTCAATTTCTAGATATGCGGCTTTTCCATAAAATTTGACGTTCCCATCTGTCATGAAATAAAAGGTGCTTCCGCCGGGTTTGATGTCAGCCTTGACGAATTCCATTTGGAACCCAGTAGGAGGCAGCCATTGAGAAAAGTGTTTCGGATTCGACCACATCTCGAACATTAATTCGATCGGTGCATCGAAGCTGCGATTGATCGTGAATTTTTCCTTGCCGGTCGATTCTTTTTCCAGGTATTCCGCAAGCCGGTCCCACGTGGAATTGCCGCCTGCCTTCCTGATAAATTTTCGCGTTTCCTCAGCGGCTTCCGGCGTTGGCAAGGTCATGCACATTTCCATTTTTGTCTTGCCTCCGACTTCAGAGAAAAGGACTGTTACGCGGAAAAGCGGAGGCTGATCATCATTGCCGCCGTGGTCGTAAACCAGTTTTGCGCGATTTTCAACCTCGAGATACTTCATTTTATTCGGGTAATCAACCCCATCGGGCCCGTGCATGGTGTAAGCCCAACTGCCTCCTGGTTTTAAATCCTTGTTATGGGTGGTGAGGGTAAAGCCGCGCGGCCCCCACCATTGCGCAGTCTGCGCAGGATCGGTCCAGGCGTCCCACACCGCCTGGATAGAAGCGTCGAATGTCCGAATGATCCTGATCTCGTTAGAATTATTTTCTGCGCTCATTTTTCTTTCCTTTCGCACTCTCTGTTGACGTGACGGTTTTTAAGTAAGCATCAAGGCGGTCAAAACTTTGCTCCCAAAACATTCGATATTGCTCCACCCAGTCGGCCATGTCCTTCAATGCGGCGCCGTTGAGTTTGCAGGGGCGCCATTGGGCTTGCCGGGTTTTGGTGATAAGGCCAGCTTTTTCTAAAACTTTAATGTGCTTTGTAATCGCAGGCAGACTCATTTCATCGAGAAATGGTTTAGCCAGATCAGAAACGCTGGCCTCCCCTTTGGAAAGCTGTGCCAGCATGGCCCTCCTGGTTGGGTCTGCGAGGGCTGCAAATGTTTGGCTGAGGCTGTCATGCATCGTATTACACTACATGGTTAATTAACTTATTGGTTAAATATAAGACGTGAAAGAGCTTGTGTCAAGCGCGTGTGATTAGAATATTCCGGAAGAAATTCAAGACTTGACGTAGCCGCTTTTTTTAAGTGAACGGACTACGATGTATAAAGCCAGCCAAATAGCTAACCCGGCCAGCAGATAATCTGTACGCGGCAATGCACTCGGTCCAATTATGCGGTACTCACACCACAACCTCAAACCAATAAGGGAAACCGTTAACACGAATATTGTGTTGTATTCTTTAAGCAGAACCCTGTTCCAATTGAAACGCATGCCATCCGTTGAATCCTTCCAACCATTCCATCTAGGACACCAACGATTTACACGCTGAAAGAATTGAACATATACCGATCCAAAATTAAACCAAAAAAAAGCCACATCAGCCGCCACCATGTTGCTTTAAGAAAACAG
>JAQGMO010000197.1 GCA_028292315.1 Herminiimonas sp.
CGACGATGATGTCCGTTATTAAATGGTCTGACCAGGAAGACCCTGCCAAGTCGCTGCCAATTATTGATTTTTTGGTCGGGGTGAGAGGATTCGAACCTCCGGCCTCTACGTCCCGAACGTAGCGCTCTACCAGGCTAAGCTACACCCCGATTCCGATGTCACGTGGATGCCGAAAAACGTCCCTGAAAAACGGTCAGTGATTCCGGTCAACCGCGAAAGCCGCTAAGTTTACCAAAGAATTCTTGAATTCGCCATCTGCGAGAACAGCAATCGATGCGCCTGCCGTACGGGCTGATTCTTCCGCTTTCCCCCTCGTATACGCGAGCGCGCCGGAATCCGTGATTGCAGTCAGGATGGCATCGAAATGCTGCTCATCGCCAGTTTCGATGCAAGCCCGCACCAGGTCGCGTTCAGCGCTTGTGCCGTTTTGCATTAAATAAATAAGCGGCAAGGTTGGCTTGCCTTCCCGCAGATCATCACCGACGTTCTTTCCAATGTCCGCTGCATTGCCGGAGTAATCAAGTACATCGTCGATCAGCTGAAACGCGGTACCGAGCGAACGGCCGTATTCGGCCGCCGCATCGATCTGGGCATCCGAGGCGCCGGCGATCAGTGCGCCGATCTGGGCTGCAGCCTCGAACAGCTTTGCCGTCTTGGAGCGGATCACCTGCAGGTAGCGTGCTTCGGAAACATCCGGGTCATGCATGTTCAGCAATTGCAGGACTTCACCCTCAGCAATCACATTGGTAGCGTCCGCCAGAATCCGCATGACGCGCATGTCGCCGATCGACACCATCATTTGAAAGGCGCGCGAATAAAGGAAATCTCCTACCAGCACCGAGGCGGCATTGCCGAACAGGGCATTGGCCGTCTTGCGGCCGCGCCGCAGCGATGATTCATCCACGACGTCGTCATGCAGCAGGGTAGCGGTATGGATGAATTCGACAATGGCGGCAAGTTCATGGTGGGCTGTGCCCTGGAAGCCGTGAGCGTTGGCAAATAACAACACCAATGCTGGGCGGATTCGCTTGCCACCGGCACCGATGATGTATTCCGCTATCTGGTTTACCAGGGATACATTCGAATGCAATTGCTGGCGAATGACCAGATCAACCGCAGCCATGTCGGCTGTGACCGCATGATTGAGTGGGCTCGGCGCTGTGTGAAGGGGGATGGCAGACAAGATGGAACCCGATAATAATCTCTGAGTGACGGAATTATACGACGACCGGCGCGAGTCGGCCGAGCAAGCATAATGTATTGATGATCGAACATCATGTGATCAATTTTGTGCTAGGTAATTCATCAGGGTTTTGACCGAGCTGCTAAGTCCATGTATAATTTGAGGTTTTCCCGAATTGGCATGCCCTGATTCAAGCCTGTCGAAGGGAAAAAGTCCTTTAATCATTTGATGAGGTTTCACATGTACGCGGTCATAAAAACCGGTGGCAAACAATATAAAGTTGTCGCTGGCGAAAAATTCAAAGTAGAACAGATACCGGCAGACATTGGATCCGAAATCACTTTAGATCAAGTGCTCGCATTGGGCGCGGGCGACACCATTAAATTTGGTGCGCCGCTGGTCGAAGGTGCTACGGTCCTGGCTACGGTTTTGGCGCATGGTCGCCACGATAAGGTGAAAATTTTCAAGATGCGTCGCCGCAAGCATTACCAGAAGCACCAGGGCCATCGCCAGAATTACACCGAATTGCAAATCGTCTCGATCAACGGCTAATCGTTGACCGGGCTAACCAGGAACCAAGGAGTCTGAAATGGCACACAAAAAAGGCGGCGGCACTACGCGTAACGGTCGCGATTCCGAGTCGAAACGACTGGGCGTGAAAGTATATGGCGGCCAGGCGATCAACGCTGGCGGCATCATCATTCGTCAACGCGGCACCAAGGTCCATCCGGGCGAAAACGTCGGTATGGGCAAAGACCATACCCTGTTTGCCTTGATCGACGGCAAAGTCCAGTTTGCAACCAAAGGCGCGTTGCAGCGTCATATGGTGATAGTGGTACCGGCCTGATATTTACGGATGCAATGTAAGGCGCAAGCCTTCAATCGAAAGGCTCTGCCGCAGGTGGGGCCTTTTTAGTTTTATGGCAGCAAAAAATGAAGTTCATAGACGAAGCAAAAATTGAAGTCATTGCAGGCGACGGTGGAAACGGCGTTGCCTCCTTCTGTCGTGAGAAATTCAGGCCCTTCGGCGGCCCGGACGGCGGCGATGGCGGCAAGGGCGGTAGCATTCTCGCCATAGCCGACCGTAATATCAATACCCTGGTGGATTTCCGCTTTGCCAAGCTGCACAAGGCGCGCGACGGCGAAAATGGCCGCGGCGCCGATTGCTACGGCAAGGGCGCCGATGACATCGTGCTGCGCATGCCGGTCGGCACCCTGATCATCGATCAGAACGATGGCGAAATCGTCGCCGATCTGACCGAACATGGGCAGGAGGTGCTGCTTGCCAAGGGCGGCGAGGGCGGCTGGGGCAATATCCATTTCAAGACGTCGACCAATCGCGCCCCGCGCCAGAAGACCGAGGGCAAGCCCGGCGAGCGGCGCGAACTGCGCCTCGAGCTGAAGGTGCTGGCCGACGTCGGCCTGCTCGGGATGCCCAATGCCGGAAAATCAACCTTCATCACGGCCGTTTCTAACGCGCGCCCGAAGATTGCCGACTATCCATTTACCACCTTGCATCCGAACCTGGGCGTGGTCCGCGTCAGCCATGAAAAAAGCTTCGTCATCGCCGACATTCCCGGACTGATCGAGGGTGCCGCGGAGGGCGCCGGCCTCGGCATCCAGTTTCTGCGGCATTTGCAGCGCACCAGGCTGCTGCTGCATATCGTCGACCTGGCCCCGTTCGATAATATTGATCCGGTCAAGGAAGCCAAAGCGATCGTCAAGGAACTCAAGAAATATGATGAGTCCCTGTTTGAGAAGCCGCGCTGGCTGGTGCTGAACAAGCTCGACATGGTGCCGGATGCGGAGCGCACGAAGCGGGTCAAGGATTTCCTCAAGCGCTTCGGCTGGAAAGGCCCGGTATTCGAAATTTCCGCGTTGACGCGTGAAGGCTGTGACGACCTGGTAACTGAAATCTATCATTACCTGGAACAGCAGCGCCGACTTGAGATCCGCGCGGAAGATACGCCGCAAATGGCCGAAGACGCTCGCGGGATTGCGTCGATCGAGCCGGATGATCCGCGTTTCAAGGCGATCGAATAAGGCGAACGGGCAAGCGACCGAAGCAAGCGACCGAAGCAAGCAATCGAAGCAAGCAACCGAAGCAAGCAACCGAAGCAAGCAACCGAAGCAAGCAACCGAAGCAAGCAACCGAAGCAGGCAATCCGGACAGCGGTCCGGGGCGCTTGCTATCGATGATGCACCTGCGCTCGCGGGCAGGGTATGGCCGGTCCGGGCCTTTCATCGACTATAAGAATAGCTGTACGATCAGATCAAAATATGAATTCAGTCATTCAAAAAGCAAAGCGTCTGATTGTGAAGGTAGGCTCGTCGCTGGTTACCAACGACGGCCGGGGCCTCGATCATGCGGCGATCGCCAAGTGGGCAGCCCAGATCGCCGAATTGCGCGCGCTGGGGAAGGAAGTCGTGCTGGTCAGTTCTGGCGCGATCGCCGAGGGCATGCAACGGCTCGGATTTGAAAAGCGTCCGACCGGCGTCCATGAACTGCAAGCCTGCGCCGCCGTAGGACAAATGGGCCTGGCCCAGGTTTACGAGACCAGTTTTCGCGCCCATGATCTGCGCACCGCGCAAGTCTTGCTGACGCACGCCGATCTGGCCGATCGCGAGCGTTACCTGAACGCCCGTTCGACCCTGTTCACGCTGTTGAAATTCGGCGTTGTTCCGATCATCAATGAAAACGACACGGTCGTCACCGATGAAATCAAATTCGGCGATAACGATACGCTCGGCGCGCTGGTGGCGAACCTGATCGAAGGCGATGCGCTGATCATACTCACCGATCAGGCGGGATTGTTTACCGCCGATCCGCGCAAGGATCCCAGCGCACAACTGGTGCGGGAAGCAAAAGCCGGCGATCCATCGCTGGAAGCGATGGCGGGCGGCGCCGGTTCCGGCATCGGCCGCGGCGGCATGCTGACCAAGATACTGGCCGCGCGGCGCGCCGCGATTTCCGGTGCGCATACCGTGATCGCATGGGGGCGCGAGGACCGGGTCCTTACCCGCCTCGCGGCGGGAGAGCCGATCGGCACCCAATTGACAGCGCAGACCGCGCAGCTGACCGCGCGCAAACAATGGATGGCCGATCACCTGCAGACGGCCGGCCGGGTGGTGCTGGATGGCGGCGCGGTGAAAAAGCTCAGCACCGAAGGGAAATCGCTGCTGCCGATCGGCGTGACCGGCGTGTCCGGAGAATTCGGCCGCGGCGACGTCATTACCTGTGTCGATGAAAGCGGACGGCCGATCGCGCGCGGCATGAGCAATTATTCAAGTTCCGAAGCGCGCCGCATCATGCGCCGGCCATCGGCGGAAATCCTGGCTATTCTAGGATTCGTGGAAGAGCCGGAACTCATCCATCGCGATAACATGGTGTTGATCTAGAGCGGTTTGCGGACGCCCGTACCGGCGAATCCCGAGCCTGCGGTGTTCAGCGTACTAAAGACCGATTGCGCTTCTCGGCCCGACCTTGTCTCCGTACAGACATCCCTGAACCGCTCTAGCGACCACCGTCCGTCCTGCTGTTGATTGGCCGGTCTTCGCGTATCCGCGCAAGCATGGTCTCGGCATTTCCCGCCACCGACTTGCTCTCGCAAAAATAATCCTGGGCGAGCGTCGCATGTTGCCGGTTCGCGGCATTGCGGACTATCGGTTCCCACTGGTCGCGACGCGAACGGGACCAGCGGCCTTCGCTATGACCGACGGCGTACAGCTTTTTTTCAAATGATGCGCAGCGGATGCCTTCATAGCTGACGTTTTTCGCGCCCGCCGGACTGGTCGCTACCAGCGTGAAGCGAATCACGCCGTCCGCGCCGACCGTAAGCGACCTGGCATCGATCGCGAACGATTGCGTTGCCGTCGCGCTTATATACACCGGAAGCAAGTTTTCCGGGAGCGGCGCCGGCGGAAGCTGCAGCGCGACTTCCTGCCACGACTTGTCAGCGTCATCAAAATCTTCTTCAAAGCGCGCCTGGCCGCAGGCAATCGATGCCGCCCCGGCCAGCACTATAAAAGCCGGCAACAAGCGGCTGAACCGATGCCGGTTTGAAGCCGGCGCCCCGGTTAATGTAACTAAATTACTTAAAGACATGAAAGTGGTTCACTTATTGTTCGGTTCAGCTTCGGCGGCGGCGGTCGATCCATCCAGCACCAACGTTTTGGCGGAGCGCGGCGGGCGCAGGTAACGGTTCAAGTGCCGCTGTCCGCCGGTCGGAACGGGCCGGTTCAGAAAGCGCGACAGTTCCTGCAATGCCCGCTGATACACATCGCGTTTGAACTCGATTACCACGTCCAGCGGTACCCAATAGTCATGCCAGCGCCACGCGTCGAATTCGGGATGGTCTGTCATCCGCAAATTGACGTCGCAATCACGGCCGACCATGCGCAGCAGGAACCAGATTTGTTTCTGTCCCCGGTAATGGCCGCGAATTTCCCGCTTGATGAAATGATCGGGCACTTCATAGCGCAGCCAGTCACGTGTTCTGCCAATAATCTTTACGTGTTCCGCCCTCAGTCCGACTTCTTCTTCGAGCTCGCGAAACATTGCTTGCTCCGGGGTTTCACCGAACTTGATCCCGCCTTGCGGAAACTGCCACGAATGTTCGCGCACCCGCTTTCCCCACCACACCTCATTCTGAGTGTTGAGAAGGATGATGCCGACGTTCGGGCGAAAGCCTTCACGGTCCAGCATGTTGCACCTCAAAATTTTCTGCGGCTAGGTGCGCCTTAATATAAATTCGATACGCAAATGCTATACCCTCGAACACTCCGCAACGCGACGGAAACAGGGGTTATCAATCAAATGTGCAAAGAGTGGGCGCATCAGCCAGCTAATCCTTTAAAATTGAGTTGATTATAACCCTCTCTTTTTAAAAAGAATTCATCGTTATGCGTGCCTCACGATTTTTTGTTTCTACACTTAAAGAAGCTCCATCCGATGCCGAAATCGTCAGCCATAAATTGATGATGCGCGCCGGGATGATAAAACGGCTGGGTTCGGGAATTTATACCTATATGCCGATGGGATTGCGCGTGATCCGCAAGGTTGAAGCAATCGTGCGCGAAGAGATGAACCGCTCCGGTGCGGTCGAGCTGCTGATGCCGCTGGTTCAGCCGGCCGAGTTGTGGCAAGAGACTGGCCGCTGGGACAAGATGGGCCCGGAACTGATGCGGGTGAAAGACCGGCACGGCCGCGAATACGCGATTCAGCCGACTTCCGAAGAAGTCATCACCGACGTCGCGCGGACCGAACTCCGTTCATATCGCCAGCTGCCGATCAATTTCTATCATATCCAGACCAAGTTCCGCGACGAGCGCCGTCCGCGCTTCGGCCTGATGCGCGGCCGCGAGTTCACCATGAAGGATGCCTATTCCTTCGACCGCGACGCGGCCGGAATGGCGCAGTCGTACCAGATCATGTATGACGCCTATGTGAGGATCTTCAACCGGTTCGGCTTGCAGTTCCGGGCCGTGGCTGCCGACAACGGCGCGATCGGCGGCTCTGGTTCCCATGAATTTCACGTGATCGCCGATACCGGTGAAGACGCGCTCGTGTATTGCCCAAGCTCCGACTATGCCGCCAATATGGAAGCCGCGGAAGCGGTAGCGCCCGCTGGCGAGCGTGCCGCGCCGCAGCAGCCGCTGACCAAAACGCCGACGCCCGGCAAATCGCGCTGCGAGGATGTGGCGGCGCTGCTCGGCCTGCCCCTCGCTCAGACCGTCAAATCGATCGTGCTGACCGTCGAAAAGGACGAGCAGGGCGTGAAATCGAAGGAGGTTTGGCTATTGCTGCTGCGAGGCGACCATGACTTGAATGAAGTGAAGGCCGCCAAGGTGCCGGGACTGACGGGCTATCGTTTTGCGACAGAAGCCGAAATCGTCGAGTGGTTCGGGACGCCGCCCGGTTACCTCGGGCCGATCGGCACGGTAAAACCGGTCAGGGTCGTGGCGGACCGGACAGTGGCCACCATGAGCGATTTCGTTTGCGGCGCCAACCAGGCCGATTTCCATTACACCGGCGCCAACTGGGGCCGTGATATACCCGAGCCGCAGGTGTTCGACCTTCGCAATGTGGTCGAGGGCGATGCCTCGCCGGATGGCAAAGGCGTGCTCGCGATCCAGCGCGGCATTGAAGTCGGGCACGTGTTCCAGCTCGGGACCCGGTATTCCGAAGACATGAAGGCCACCTTCCTCGATGCCAACGGCAAGCCGCAGCTGATGCAGATGGGGTGTTACGGCATCGGGATCACGCGCATTCTCGGCGCGGCGATTGAACAGAATTTCGACGATAAGGGAATTATCTGGCCTACCTCGATCGCGCCGTTCGAGGTGGTGCTCTGCCCGATGGGATATGACCGCAGCGAAGCGGTGAAGGCTGAAACCGACAAGCTGTATGGTGCGCTGCAGGCGGCCGGCGTGGATGTCATCGTCGATGACCGCGGCGAACGCCCGGGCGCAATGTTCGCCGACTGGGAACTGATCGGCGTGCCGCACCGCATAGTAATCGGCGACCGCGGGCTGAAGGAAGGAACGCTGGAGTACCAGGGGCGGCGCGAAACGGCGGCCACCGCGGTGCCGCTGGCCGAAATGACCAGCTTCGTTCAGGCCAAGCTGCGCGCGTGACGGTGCGCCATCGCACCCTGGGCGCCACGTCCAGGGACCTGGCAAGCCGGCTGATCGTGGTCGCGGCGCTGTTCTGGAATGCCGACGCCATCGCCGGCAATCAGAAAGAGGAGGCGTTGGCCGTTTCGGTGCGGCTGGCGCTGTCCCGGGCCATCACCGATGCGCGGCCGCCCAAGGTCAGGCACGATGATATCGAGGAGCGCATCAAGTACCTGAAATGGCTGGGCGAGATGTCGGAGCGTCTCAAGCGCAAGCTGCCCGACGTCCAGGTGCGGCTGGAGTTCCTCGAAACGGTCTGGTATGAAGCAACCCGGGCAGGGGTCGATCCATCCATGGTGCTGGGCCTGGTGCAGGTCGAGTCGGCGTTCCGCAAGTATGCGATGTCGCATGTGGGCGCGCGCGGCTACATGCAGGTGATGCCGTTCTGGACCCGCGTTATCGGCGATGGCGATCCAGGAAAACTGTTCCACATGCAGACCAACCTGCGCTATGGCTGTTCGATTCTGCGGCTATACATCGATATGGAGCGTGGCAACCTGTATCTCGCGCTCGGCAGGTATAACGGCAGCCGCGGACGGCCAGAGTATCCGAATGCGGTGCTGGCGGCCTGGAAGCGGTGGGAGTACAAACCCTGACCCGTCCCCCCTGCAGAAACAAAAACGCCCGCGTAAGCGGGCGTTTTTGTTTGGCTTCTGGAAAGAAGATTATTTCAGGTGACCCGAGATGAGTTTGGTCATCTCAAACATCGACACCTGCTTCTTGCCGCCAAAAACAGCTTTCAGCTTATCGTCTGCATTGATATTGCGTTTGTTTGCTTCGTCCTGCAGCTTGTTTTTCTTGATGTACTCCCAGACCTTCTTGGTGACTTCGGTACGTGGCAGCGGGCTGTTGCCGACGACTGCGGCCAACGTGTCCGATGGCGTCATCGGCTTCATGAACGCTGCGTTGGGCTGGCGTGGGGTAGTGGACTTGGCGGCTTTTTTGGCAACTGGCTTTGCTGCTGCTTTTTTAGCCGGAGCGGCTTTTTTCGCTACTGGCTTTGCTGCCGCTTTCTTTGCTGCTGGCTTTGCTGCTGCTGCTTTCTTGGCCGGAGCTGCTTTTGCAGCCGGTTTTTTTGAAGCTGCTTTTGCGGCTGGCTTCTTGGCGGCCGGTTTAGTGGCCGCGGGTTTTTTGGCTGTTGCCATCTTCAAACCTCCTTCACAGGTGTGTTGGGAAATTGCGCCAATTCACGCACCGCTAATAGTGGTAGCCTTTTGCCAGCTATGCAAGTGTTTTTTGTAACTATTTTGCTGGAATCGTGGATAGACCGCCACGCCTTCTTCATAGAGGGAAAACAGGGGGAAATTCAGCGCATCCCCGGCAGCATCCCCTTCATCCCGCGCATCATCTTCATCATGCCGCCGCCCTTGAGCTTTTTCATCATCGACTGCATTTGCTCGAACTGGCCCAGCATCCGGTTAACCTCCTGCACCTGCACCCCGGCGCCGGTGGCGATCCGGCGCTTGCGGGACGCCTTGATCAGTTCGGGTTTGGCGCGTTCCAGGGGCGTCATGGAGTTGATGATGCCTTCCATCCGGCGCACCTGCTTCTCCGCCTGGTCCATATTGGCGCCACTGGCCGCCTGCTGGAACTGGGCCGGCAGCTTGTCCATCAGGTTCGACAGACCGCCCATTTTTTTCATCTGGCCGAGCTGCGCCTTGAAGTCATTCAGATCGAACTTGCCGCCGCCCTTGATTTTTTGCGCAAGGTCCTGCGCGGCGGCGACGTCGACTCCCTTCCTGGCCTCTTCGACCAGGGCCAGGATATCGCCCATGCCGAGAATACGGTTGGCCATGCGGACCGGATCGAAGGCTTCCAGGCCGTCGAGTTTTTCAGCGACGCCGGCAAACTTGATCGGCTTGCCGGTGATATGGCGCACCGAGAGCGCGGCGCCGCCGCGCGCATCGCCATCGAGCTTGGTAAGCACGATGCCGGTCAGCGGCAAGGCATCGTTGAACGCCTTGGCGGTGTTAATCGCATCCTGTCCGAGCATGGCATCGACCACGAACAGCGTTTCGATCGGCTTGACCGCGGCATGCAGGGCGCTGATTTCCTGCATCATGGCTTCATCGATGCCGAGCCGCCCGGCGGTATCGATGATCAGCACGTCGTGATAGTGCCTTTTTGCATAATCGAGCGCGGCCAGCGCAATGTCGACCGGCTTTTCAGTGGTCTGCGACGGGAAAAAATCGGCGCCGACCTGGGTCGTGACGGTTTGCAGCTGGCTGATAGCGGCCGGCCGGTTGACGTCGGTCGACACGGTCAGCACTTTTTTCTTTTTCTGTTCACGCAAGTATTTCGCAAGCTTGCCGACCGTAGTGGTTTTACCGGCGCCCTGCAATCCCGCCATCAGTATGATGGCCGGCGGCTGGGTGGCGAAACTGAGCTGGGAAGCTTCCGGTCCCAGGTCCGCGCCCATGATGGCCGCGAGTTCGGTCTGGACGACGCCTACCAGCGCCTGTCCCGGCGAGAGGGAGCCGATGACTTCTTCGCCCATGGCCTTTTGCTTCACGCGCGCAATGAATTCGCGCACGGCGGGCAGGGCGACGTCGGCTTCCAGCAACGCCAGGCGCACTTCGCGCAGCATGTCGGCGGTATTGGTTTCGGTCAGGCGCGCTTCGCCGCGCATGGTTTTGACGGCTTTGGCAAGACGCTGGGTGAGATTGTCTAGCATGGTGATTTCGTCTTAATAAGGGAGATTAAGCATTTTAACCGACAGCGACGTCTTGCTTGTTACTGGTAGGGTTACATGGTGTAAACTCGAACGATGCTCAACACCTTTTTTTACCTGGCGGCGCTGATCTATGCCGTCTGCGCTTTTTTGCCGTCCCGGCAACCCCGCGCGATCGCCGCCGGCACCTTGCTCGGATGGCTGCTGCACGGCGGCGCGCTGGCGGCCGACATCATTGCTCCCGGCTCCCTGCGGCTTGGATTTGCCACTGTGCTGTCGGCCACCTTATGGGTGTCTGTCGCGGCCTACTGGCTTGAAAACCGCAATTTTTCCCTCGACGGATTACGTGTGCTGGTTTTGCCGTGTGCGGCAATCGCAGTCATTTTACCGGCGCTGTTTCCGGGCAGCGTCGTGCCGCTGCAAGGCAAGTCGGTCCTGTTTCCGTGGCATGTCGCGATTGCAACGCTGGCATACAGCACACTCACTGTTGCCGCATTTCATGCAGTGCTGATGGCACTCCAGGAATCGCGCCTGCACACCCGGCCCCGGCTCCCCGGCGGCGGTTTGCTGGCCGTCGCGGTGGACCGTCTGCCTGCCTTGCTCACCATGGAAAAGCTATTGTTCCGCCTGATCGCGTTTGGTTTCGGCCTGTTGACGCTGACTGTGTTATCCGGCGTCTTTTTTTCCGAAGAACTGTTCGGGAAGGCATTCAAATGGGACCACAAGAACGCATTCACCATGCTGTCCTGGGTATTATTCGGCCTGCTCCTGGCCGGTCGGAAATGGCGCGGCTGGCGCGGCAAGACCGCGCTCCGGTTCACTTTAAGCGGGTTCGCCACATTATTGCTGGCCTATGTCGGCAGCCGGTTCGTGCTGGAAGTGGTGTTGCACCGGGGGCTGGCATGAAGTATTTGATCTGGATGGTGGTCGCGCTTGTCGTTGTGTTCTGGGTGGTGCGCGCGAACCGGATTTCGGCCAGGCCGGGAACGGGATCAGGACCGGAAACCGGAACAGGCGCAGCAGCGAGCGGCGGCAACATGCCCGGCGAGGCTGCGCGGCGCGCTGGAAGCGGCGCCGAAACGATGCTTGAATGTGCGCATTGCGGCGTGCATGTTCCCGCGTCCGAAGCCGTCATCGTCCGACCGGGCGCGGCCTTCTGCAGCAGCGAGCATCGCGCCTTGCATGGCTCCCGGTAACGCATGAACCAGCCCGTGGCGGCCCTGGCGGCCGAACATAAAGATACATTCTGGCGAACGCTCCAGACGTTTAACATTACCCGGGTCGCCATTGCCCTGGTGTTGCTGGCTTACCTGAGCATCAACAGCAAGAAGGGTTTCTGGGTCCTGGAATCTTTTCTGTACCTGGAAACCTGCGCCGTTTACCTGGCGCTCGCGGTGGGCTTTACCATCCTCACCGCGCGTTACAGGCATCGTCTCTTGCTTCAGCTTACAGGCCAGCTGGCGGTCGATGTGGCAGTCATTTCCGTCCTTTACGTGGCCGCCGGCGGCGCGAAAAGCGGCCTCGCCATTTTGTACCTGTTCCCGCTGGCCGGCAGCGCGATTCTGGCGCCGCTGCTGCTGGCCCTTTTTTTCGTATCGCTGGTCACCCTCATATTGCTGACCGAAAGCGCATTCCGGCTACTGGAATCCGCGTCCGAATCAACGATATCAGTGGCCGGCCTGTACGGCGCCGCGTTTTTTGCTGCGGTCTACATGATCAATCGCCTGGCGGCACGCCTGATCAGGCAAGAAAAACTGGCGGCCGAGCAGGGTCAGGATCTGCAGATTCAGCAGGCGATCAACCGGCTCGTGATTGCCGATATGGGCGACGGCGTATTGGTGGTGGGGCCGGATAGCACGATACAGACCGCCAACCCGGCCGCCGAACGCTTGCTCGGCATCGCGATTTCAGGGGAACAGTCGCGCTACAAGCTGAACGACATCCCTTTGCTGATGCCAATAGCGGAAGCGTTCTTTGCCTGGGCCGCAAAACATGCCGGCACAGCGGCGCAACGGATGCCGGACCAACTGCAACTGCCGGTCTTCGTCGTCATCAAGCCGGGCGACGAGGCCGTCATGCCCGGCGTTCCGGTCAGCTGGAGCGGTCGCCGCGATCTGATGCTGCATCTGAAACTGCAGTTTGCCACTGTCGTTACGACCGAGCTGACGGCAGAGCGGACCGTGATTTTCCTGCAGGACGTAGGCGAAATCGAAAACAAGGCGCAGCAGTTGAAGCTCGCTTCAATGGGGCGGCTGACCGCCAGTATTGCGCACGAGGTCCGTAATCCGCTGTCGGCGATTTCGTATGCGGCAGGCCTGCTGGGTGAGGAATCGGTCAATCCGGTGCAGGCCCGCCTGCTCAGTATCGTCAATGACAACGTGGCCCGGCTAAACCGGATGATTGAGGATATCCTGAAGCTGTCCCGCAAAGTCCAGTCGCCGGAAGAGCCGATCCCGCTGGAGGCGATCTTTTCTGAAATTCTTGAAGAATTCCGGGAAACGCACTCGGTGCGGGAGGGCTTGATTGAAGTCGGCAGGATGGCCGGACAACGGGTGGAGTTCGATCCCTTGCACCTGCGGGAAGTGGTGGTCAACCTGCTGTCGAATGCCATGCGTTACGCCAGCGGGCGTGACGGCAGCATCCGGCTGTTCCTGGTGGAAGACGTGCCCGGCAGGCTGGAGCTGCATGTAAAGGATGACGGCGCGCCGATCACGCCGGAAATCCGGGCGCACCTGTTCGAGCCGTTTTATACCACGTCGAGCAAAGGCACCGGGCTGGGTCTCTACCTGGCGCGCGAGCTCTGTTTGAATAACAATGCGATGCTCGACTATGAATATCGCATGGATAGCTTCAACAACGGCTACGATGAGGCCAGCGGCAGGTTCGTGATCACCTTTGCGTTGACTTCCATCGATAAATCGGTCGACAAGCCGGTCGATAAAACTGACTGAACCATTTTTCTGTAAAAATTCTATGACTGCTCCTCGCATACTGGTCGTCGACGATGAAGCGGATTTGCGTGAATTGCTGGAACTCACGTTCATCAAGATGGGGCTGGATATTGATACCGCCGACTGCGTCGCCGCGGCACGCGCCTTCCTGACGCAACATGAGTATGCAATGGTGTTGACCGACATGCGGCTGCCGGACGGCCTCGGCATCGAGCTGGTCCGGGAGGTGACGGCAAACCATAAAAATACCCCGATCGCCGTCATCACCGCTTTCGGCAGCACCGACAATGCGGTCGCCGCGCTGAAGGCGGGGGCTTTCGATTACCTTTCCAAGCCGGTCGGCCTCGACCAGTTGCGCATGATGGTGCAGTCGGCGTTGCGTCTGAATCAGCTGGGCGGTACGGCGGGCCAGCGCGCCAGCCAATCCGGCGCCCCGGTCAGCCTGCGCCTGCTCGGCGAGTCCGCGGTAATGCAGGATGTGCGTGCCCAGATAGTGCGCCTGGCGCGCAGCATGGCGCCGGTTGCGATCACCGGCGAATCCGGGACCGGCAAGGAACTGGCCGCCCGCGATATCCACGGCCAAAGCGCGCGCGCCGACAAACCGTTCGTTGCGGTCAATTGCGGCGCCATTCCAGAGGCGTTGATGGAGGCCGAGTTCTTCGGCTACCGTAAAGGGGCGTTCACCGGCGCATCGGACGATCGCGAGGGTTTTTTCCAGGCGGCCAACGGCGGCACGCTGATGCTCGATGAAGTGGCTGACCTGCCGCTGGCGATGCAGGTGAAGCTGCTGCGCGCCATCCAGGAACGGCGGGTCCGGAAAGTAGGCGCCACCAGCGAAGAGCCGGTCGATGTGCGTCTTGTCAGCGCGACCCACCAGAACCTGGCCGAGTGCGTGGAAAAAGGGAAATTCCGTCAGGACTTGTATTACCGGCTTAATGTCATCGAATTGCGGTTGCCGCCGCTGCGCGAGCGTAAGTCGGACATCGGCCTGTTATCCGAAGGGGTCCTGCGGCGCCTTGCCGCCCCGGGTCAGGCGGTAGCGCTTGCGCCCGAGGCGCTGGCCGCATTGCAGGCCCATGCTTTTCCCGGCAACGTGCGCGAACTGGAAAATATTCTCGAGCGGGCGTTGGCGTTCGCCAACGGCGGCACAATAGAAGTCGCCGATCTCGCGCTCAGGCCGGCCGGCTTCCATTCCGTGCCGCCGCCCGACGAGGTCCGGCCGCAGCAGCCGGAACCAAGCCAGCCGGTGCGCCGCACCGAGCCCGCGCCGCCGGTCGCGGGCATGGCAGGCTCGACGGGCGCGGCCGAAGCGGACGACTTTCTACCGAAGTCGCTGCCGGATCATCTCGATAATGTGGAGCGCGAGATCATCCGCCGCGCATTGGCGAAGACCCAGTTCAATCGTACCCAGGCGGCGGAATTGCTCGGCATTAGTTTCCGGCAGCTGCGGTACCGCATGCAAAGGCTGGCGATACATGAGCCGGAATGAGTTGACCGCGCCCGACTTCCGGTTCGACGCCGATGGGTGGTGCAGCAATGTTCTGCGCGAGCCGTCGCCGAATTTCGATGTGCGGCCGGCGGGCGCAAAGGTCGAGCTGCTGGTGATTCATAACATCAGTTTGCCGCCGGGCCGGTTCGGCGGTCCGTATATCGCCGACCTTTTTACCAATCGCCTGGAGTATGATGCGCATCCGTATTTTGATCAGCTGCGATCGCTGCGGGTGTCGGCCCATCTGTTGATCCGGCGCGACGGCGCCGCCGTGCAGTTTGTTTCGGCCAATGATCGTGCCTGGCATGCCGGCGTCTCGTCGTTTTGCGGTCGCGAACGATGCAACGATTTTTCCATCGGCATCGAGCTCGAAGGCTCCGACTTCGAACCGTTTACCGACGCCCAGTACAGGACGCTGGCCGCGCTTACCGATGCGCTTGAACAGGCCTATCCATTAATGGATGTAACCGGCCATCAGCATATCGCACCGGGACGCAAGACCGACCCTGGACCGTTTTTCGACTGGGGCCGCTATCAGTCGCTTTGCGGGAACGCGCCGCACCGGCATGAATCGCAAGCGCAGGACGAACACGCGCTGCGTTTCCACGCGCAAGTCTGAAAAGTCAATCATCCCATGTTTGAAATATCTCTAATGTGAGATAAAAAAGCTATTGCATACACGTCATTCAGGTACTAGAATTAGTGTACAAGACGACGTAACGCACTATATCTAGTATTCGTCGACGCGAGACAGGTACTGTTTGAACGCTCCCTCAACCCGGGCGGGCTTCAGACAACGCCGGGTCCGCAATGCTCCATGTCGTCGCACAGGTGAGGATATAAACAGTATATCGGCGCGTGTGCGGCGCGGAATTACCAAGTTGAACCCTGATCGATTCAGGCGTTTTGATAACCAATAAGCAGCAACTCAGTTGCTCTCAATATAAGCCAGGAGGCTAAGTGCTCTCTACTCAAGAAACCGCCGTAAAATCTTCCAACGACTTTGGTGTCGCAACCTCCCAAGCCGGCAATGCCGCTCTTTCCTCTGCGGTGAATTCATCCGCCGCGCTGGGCGACTACAGAATCATCCGCCGCAATGGCGCGGTGGTCGGGTTTGAACCTTCCAAGATTTCAATCGCGGTGACCAAGGCATTCCTGGCGGTCAATGGCGGTCAGGGCGCTGCGTCGGCACGCGTGCGCGAACTGGTCGAACAATTGACGGCCAACGTGGTGTCGGCGCTGGTGCGCCGCCAGCCGGCCGGCGGCACCTTCCATATAGAAGATATCCAGGACCAGGTCGAACTGGCGCTGATGCGTTCGGGCGAACATGATGTGGCGCGGGCCTATGTGCTGTATCGCGCCAAGCGGATGGAAGAGCGCGCCCAGCAAAAGGCCGGCAAGCCGGATGGCGGCGTGGTGGCGCAGCTGCACGTGATGGAAGACGGCCAGCGCCGTCCGCTCGACATGAACCAGGTGCGCGACCTGATTACCGCAGCCTGCATCGGCCTCGAAAAACATGTCGATGCCGACGCAATCCTGGCCGAGACGGTCAAGAACCTGTACGACGGCGTGCCGGTTGAAGAGCTGCACAAGTCGGCTATCCTGGCTGCGCGCGCATTGATGGAAAAGGATCCGGCTTACAGCACGGTGACGGCGCGCCTGCTGATGCATACGATCCGCAAGGAAGTGTTCGGCCAGGAAGTGGCGCAAAAGGATGCGCAGGCGCATTACCTGGATTACTTCCCGAAGTTCATCAAGAAGGGCATCGAAGCCGAACTGCTCGACCCGAAACTCGCGCAATTCGACCTGAAGCAGCTGGGCGAGGCGCTGGTGCCCGACCGCGACCTGCAATTCGGCTATCTCGGCCTGCAAACGCTGTACGACCGTTACTTCCTGCATATCCGCGACATCCGCATCGAGATGCCGCAGGCGTTTTACATGCGGGTGGCGATGGGGCTGGCCCTGAACGAGATCAACCGCGAAGCGCGCGCGATCGAGTTTTACAACCTGCTGTCGAGCTTCGATTTCATGAGTTCGACCCCGACCCTGTTCAATTCCGGCACGCTGCGTTCACAGTTGTCCTCGTGCTACCTGACCACGGTCGCCGACGACCTGGAAGGCATTTACGAAGCAATCAAGGAAAACGCCTTGCTGGCGAAATACGCCGGCGGCCTCGGCAATGACTGGACCCCGGTGCGCTCGCTCGGCGCCCATATCAAGGGCACCAACGGAAAATCGCAAGGCGTGGTGCCGTTCCTCAAGGTCGTCAACGATACCGCCGTCGCTGTTAACCAGGGTGGAAAACGCAAGGGCGCGGTGTGTGCCTACCTGGAAACCTGGCACATGGATATCGAGGAATTCCTCGATCTGCGCAAGAATACCGGCGACGACCGCCGCCGCACCCACGACATGAACACCGCGAACTGGATTCCCGACCTGTTCATGAAGCGCGTGATGGAAAAGGGCGAGTGGACCCTGTTTTCGCCGAGCGATGCGCCGGACCTGCACGACAAGGTCGGCCGCGCGTTCGAGGCGGCTTACCTCGGCTACGAAGCCCGGGCTGCGCGTGGCGAACTGCGCGTGTACAAGAAAGTGCAGGCGCTCGACCTGTGGCGCAAGATGCTGTCGATGCTGTTCGAAACCGGTCATCCATGGATTACCTTCAAGGATCCATGCAATATCCGGTCGCCGCAGCAACACACCGGCGTCGTCCACAGCTCGAACCTGTGCACCGAGATCACCCTGAACACCAACGAATCCGAAATCGCGGTGTGCAACCTTGGTTCGATCAACCTGCCGGCGCACATGAAAGACGGCAAGCTGGACCAGACCAAGCTGCAAAAGACGGTCCGCACCGCGATGCGCATGCTGGACAATGTGATCGACATCAATTATTACGCGGTCAAGAAAGCGCGCGATTCCAACCTGCGGCACCGGCCGGTCGGCCTCGGCATCATGGGCTTCCAGGACTGCCTGCACATGATGCGGGTGCCGTACGCCTCGAAAGATGCGGTCGAATTCGCCGATCGCTCGATGGAAGCGGTGTGCTATTACGCCTACTTCGCATCGACCGAACTGGCCGAAGAGCGCGGCCGCTACAATTCCTACCAGGGTTCGCTGTGGGATCGCGGTATTCTGCCGCAGGATTCGCTCAAGCTGCTGGCGGAAGAGCGCGGCGGCTATCTCGAAGTCGACAGTTCCGAAACCATGGACTGGTCGGCGTTACGCAGCCGCATCAAGCAGCACGGCATGCGTAATTCCAACTGTGTGGCGATCGCGCCGACTGCGACGATTTCCAACATCATCGGGGTTTCCGCCTGTATCGAGCCGACTTACCAGAACCTGTATGTGAAGTCGAACCTGTCCGGCGAGTTTACGGAAATCAATGAATACCTGGTGCGCGACCTGAAGGCGCGCGGCCTGTGGGACGAAGTAATGATCTCCGACCTCAAATATTTCGACGGCAGCCTGGCCAAGATCGATCGCATTCCGCAAGACCTGCGTGAAATTTACGCGACCGCATTTGAAGTCGAGCCATCCTGGCTGGTCGAGGCGGCGTCGCGGCGCCAGAAGTGGATCGACCAGGCCCAGTCGTTGAATATTTACATGGCGGGCGCATCCGGCAAGAAGCTCGATGAAACTTACAAGCTGGCATGGCTGCGCGGTCTGAAGACGACCTATTACCTGCGTACGATCGGCGCAACGCATTCCGAAAAATCGACCACCAAGGCCGGCGCCTTGAACGCGGTGTCGGCCGACGGCGGTCTCAGCGGCGGCATGGCGGCGGCCGCGCCGGCAGCCGACTCGGTCGAGTTGTCGGGCCCGGCTTGCATGATGCGTCCCGGCGATCCGGGATTTGAGGAATGCGAAGCCTGTCAGTAAATTTTTGAAGGCGGGACTGCCGGACAATCAGCGCCAGTTTTTAAGATTAAACAAACTCGGTTGCTTAAAGGTTCGGCAGTCAATGAACTATCTGGTATACATACCGTTTAAAGAAAAGACGGTAATAAAAGGAATAAGCAATGCTCTCTTGGGATGATGAAGTAACCCCGGCTCCGGCCCCGCGCGCACCACAGGCGCCTGTGCAAATTCAGCCTCAGCTGCAGACGGCCGTCCCGCCGTCGGGCCGGGCGCAACGGGAAAACGTGGCGCTCGATCCGGCGCTGGTCGCCAAGCCCGCCGACTCGGCCGCCGACATTGCGGCACGGCGCGTGAACGCCGCCGACAAACGCATCATCAACGGCAAGACCGACGTTAATCAGCTGGTGCCTTTCAAATACAAATGGGCATGGGACAAATACCTCGCGGGTTGCGCCAACCACTGGATGCCGCAGGAAATCAACATGCAGCGAGACATCGAGCTGTGGAAAAATCCTAACGGCCTGACCGAAGACGAGCGGCGCCTGGTAAAGCGCAACCTCGGGTTTTTCGTGACCGCCGATTCGCTTGCCGCCAACAATATCGTGCTTGGCACCTACCGCCACATCACGGCGCCGGAGTGCCGCCAGTACCTGTTGCGCCAGGCATTTGAAGAAGCGATCCATACGCACGCCTATCAATATATCGTTGAGTCGCTCGGCCTGGACGAAGGCGAAGTGTTCAATGCCTACCACGAGGTGGCATCGATCCGCGACAAGGATGAATTCCTGATTCCGTTCATCGACACGCTGACCGATCCGTCGTTCACCACCGGCACGACCGAGAACGATCAGACGTTGCTCAAATCGTTGATCGTGTTTGCGTGCCTGATGGAAGGGCTGTTTTTCTATGTCGGCTTTACGCAAATACTTGCGCTTGGCCGGCAAAACAAAATGATGGGCGCTGCCGAGCAGTATCAATACATCCTGCGCGATGAGTCGATGCACTGCAACTTCGGAATCGATTTGATCAACACGATCAAGATGGAGAATCCGCACCTGTGGACGCCTGAATTTCGCGACGAGATTAAATCGTTGTTTTTACGCGCGGTAGAGTTGGAATATCGCTACGCAGAGGATACAATGCCGCGTGGTGTGCTAGGTTTAAATGCGCCTATGTTCAAAGGCTACTTGCGATTCATCGCTAACCGCCGGGCACAACAGATTGGACTGGACCCGATGTTCGCGCAGGAAGAAAATCCATTTCCGTGGATGAGCGAAATGATCGATCTGAAAAAAGAGCGAAACTTTTTTGAGACACGCGTCATCGAATATCAAACTGGTGGCGCATTGAACTGGGAGTGATTACCAGGATGCGCAAAATCGGCGCGTGAATAAAAGTTGAACATGCGTCGAAATAAACTAGAATGAAATTTCGCTGCAGTCTGCGGAATGTCTGAAGCGAGAGATCTGGCTGTTTGAGAACTCGGGTTGGAAGCTCAGTTTGAGATCACGGTTTTAGATCAAGGTTTGAGAGCACAAGTTGAGATCGCAGATTCAGATCGAAGGTTTGGATCGAAATTCAAGATCGCGGTTTTAGATCGAGAGTCTGAGATCATGCAGTCCGGGATAGACAGTCGATTCAGATGAACGATTCAGCTGAACGACGAAAGGCTGCAAAGACAGAAAGGCTATAACCAAATTTAATGGACAGTAGAAGACCTAATCAATCTTGTCTGCAATCGCCGCTGCGCCCGATCCTGTCGGGCAAGGCGGCGTTTTCTTCGAAAAATGGTTTTTCTTTTCTGAAACACGATTCCGACGCCGGCTTTGTTGCCGGCGTTTTTTTGGGTTGCCGCCGCTTGCGATGCGGGCAGGCGCAATCCATCAGAGCGGTCTGCAAGGGCGTGGTCGCGAGCCAGGGCCAGGATGGTAAGCAAAACCGGCCACATCGGTACGGCGTGCTTCACCTGTCCGGGATTGGCCCGTACGGAGACAAGGTCGGGCCAAGAAGCGGAAGCGTACGTCGGTACGCTGAGCATCACCGGTCCGAGATTGGCCCGTACAGGCGCCCCGCCAACCGCTCTATGGCTGAAGTGCTGCATAGTCGAGGAGATGCAGCAGTTCAGCTGGTGCCGAATTCATTAGCGCAAACAGAAGCATGCTTGCGCCGATGAATAATCCGCCTGACTCATCGCGATGAGGCAGGGGGGTTTCCATCTTGTAGCTTGATTTTCCATCACGTGAAGGAGAAACAAATGGCAACAGCAGCAAAAAAAGCCGCAGCGAAGAAATCCGCAGCGAAGAAGGCCGCTCCAGCGAACAAGCCGGTAGCGAAAAAAGCAGCAGCTCCTAAGAAAGCAGCCGCTAAAAAGGCGGTAGCCAAGAAAGCAGCAGCTCCTAAGAAAGCAGCCGCCAAGAAAGCAGCAGCGCCTAAAAAGGCTGCCGCTCCAAAGGCCGCAGCTAAAAAGGCGGCAGCGCCTAAAAAGGCCGCTGCCAAGAAGCAGCCTGCAGCGAAACCTGCTGCAGCGGCTCCAGCAGTAAAAACGGTGTTGAACCCGGCAGCGGCATGGCCGTTTCCGACTGGCTCACGTCCGTAATTCCAGGTCCGTCTGGAAGCCTGATTAAGTTCGGGCACAATCCCGCTGTACGACCTCGCGTCATGCAGCGGGTTTTTTTTGGGAGATGTCGCTGTGCTGTATACCATTTTTATCTTGATCGTCGACACCATCGCCGCCGTCCTGGCCGGTATTTTATTGCTGCGATTCTGGATGCAGGCGGTCCGTGTCAGACCACCGTCTTCGATCGGGCAATTCATGTATCAACTGACCGACTGGATGGTTAAACCATTGCGCCGCGTGCTACCCGGGGTCGGCGGCTATGACTGGGCGAGCTTTGCCGGCGCCTTCCTGGTGGCACTGCTTTCGGTGGCGGTAGAGCTCATGCTGGCGCCTGCATTCTCGGTGCAGACGCTGTTGCTGCTGACCTTGCTCAGGCTTGCACAGTGGATCCTGTACGGTTTAATGGGACTGATCATCATTGAAGTGATTTTCAGCTGGGTGAATCCGCATGCGCCGCTCGCGCCCCTGATCGGCGCCTTGACCGATCCCATGATGCGGCCGCTGCGCAAGGTAATTCCCTTGATCGGCAGTATCGACCTGTCTCCGCTGGTGGCGTTCTTATTGTTGCGGATCGCGCTTTACCTGGTTAGTGCGCTGATCGTGCCGCTGCTATGATTTATTGATCGCTGCGATGAATCGGGAAACCGGCGAATGGTGTTGTTCGGCGGCAGCCGGCGTTCGGGTAACGGTACAGATCCAGCCGAACGCCAGGAAAACAGAAGTTGTCGGCCTGGTCGGGGATGCGCTCAAAATCCGGCTGCAGGCGCAGCCGGTCGACGGCAAGGCAAATGAAGCCCTGATTCGCGCGATCGCGGGCTATCTCGATGTGCCACGGAGCGCGGTGTTGCTCACGCATGGACAAACAAGCCGGCGCAAACTCCTTGAAATTCGCAGCCGGCTAAGCGCCGATGAAGTCATGCAGGCGCTGCTGAAGGCAATCACGGGGTAAGCGGGTCAGGAGGCAGGGCAGGTCGAAGTGCCGCAAGCGATCAATGCGTCACCTGGATACGCCCGTTGGCGGAAATAACCCTTACCTTTTCGCCTTCCCGAAAGTTTTCATCAGGTCCGACTTCATGGCTGGCCTGCTCACCGTCATCGAATCCTACGGTCAACCGGCCTGCGCTAACCGCGGTCACAGTACCGATCCGCACCAAAGTGGTTCCCCGGGTAGTCGATGCCGGGATTAAAGCCGATGGCGGGCCCGATGCGCATCCGGCTACGACGGTGGCAAGCAATGCGGGCGCGAACCTCAGGTATACATTCATGCTGCCTCCGTGCGCATTAGTAATCCGTCACGGCCTGATTGCCCGGTTCTGGTCCGTGCCGCGTTGCCGATGCGGCACGGACCAGAAGACTGCGCGGCGCCTAAAACCGGTATCCAAATTCCTTATGAAACCGTTCTTCGATTTCCGCAACCGACGGTGCGTGGTTCTGTCCGCCCTGATGCCCGATCTTGATCGCGCCCATCAGGCTGGAAAGCCGGCCGATCGTGGTCCAGTCCATATCCCTGCTCAAGCCATACAGCATGCCGGCGCGGAACGCATCGCCACAACCGGTGGGATCGATCACCTGGTCGACGCTGACGCAGGGAATATCAATGCGCTGGCCGCCGGTGAAGATTTCAGCGCCCTGTTCGCCGCGGGTAACCACCAGCGCGGAGACGCGCTGCGCAATATTTTCCAGAGTCAGTCCGGTGCGTTCAGTCAATAACTCCGCTTCATAGTCATTGACTGCGACATAAGTGGCGAGTTCAATGAAGTGCTCCAGTTCCGTGCCGCTGAACATCGGCAGACCCTGGCCCGGATCGAAGATGAATGGCACATTGAGCTCCGCACAGTCTTTTGCATGTTGCAGCATGCCGTCACGCCCGTCCGGCGCGACGATCGCAAGCTTGACGGCGCCCGCATCCGCGATCCGGTTCTGGTGCGACAGCGCCATGGCGCCCGGATGAAATGCGGTGATCTGGTTATTATCGGCATCGGTCGTAATGAATGCCTGCGCCGTGTAGGAGGTGCCGATCGTCCGCACACAGCGGCGCGAGATCGACAATTGATCAAGCCGCTCCAGGTAGGGCGCGCCGTCCTGGCCGATGGTCGCCATGATCAGCGGATCGCCGTTCAGCAGTTTCAGGTTATAGGCGATATTGCCGGCGCATCCCCCGAATTCGCGCCGTAACGACGGCACCAGGAATGCGACGTTTATCTTGTGCAGCTGATCCGCCAGCAGTGCTTCGGAAAAGCGTCCGCCGAAAGACATGATCGTATCGAATGCAAGCGAGCCGCAAATTAAGGAGGTCATGAATTGGTACCGGTTGAATGAAGTAAATGGATAAGGGAAAGACGAAATCAGGGATAAAAAAGATAGACCCGGTAACCCGTGGCTTTTAATTGGGACAGGGTAAACACCACTCTGACCGGCTGTTCCGAATTCGGCGGCAAGCCGCGGGCGGAATCCTGCGTCTTCGACAGGTATTCGCGCGGCGTGAATACGCGTCGCACCACCGGCTTTTCCTCTGCATCATTCAGGGTCAATTCGATGTTCGGCCATGCCTGGCTGACACTGCTGCGGTTGCGTAACAGGGTCGCCAGCGCAAAGTTGTTCTGGCTATCAGCCAGCGCCTGCAGCTCACTTGATTCAACCGACACTGAATCGATCTGCGCCGGCAGTCCCACCTGACAGCCGATCAGTCCGCACAGCTGCTCCAGGGCCAGCCTGGTCTGCGGCAGGCGGGCTGCGATCTGGTCGCGGAAATGATAAGTCCCCTGTGCCAGCAAGGCCGCCAGCAGAAAACCGGAACCGACGCTCATCGCCATGCGCAGCATCCGGCCGAATCGCTGTTGCCGCCGGGCGCGCAAGACGAATTCCGGCTCGGGGGAATCGAATTCATCAAGGAAGTCTTCTTCCTCGTCCGGGCGCGGCTTCCTTGTGCCGCGCCACGGTTTGCTTTGCAAGTCCTCGATCGCGCGGCTCAGGTCGTCAGCGGAGCCGCCGGCCTCCTCGGCGGCCGGCCGGCCTGCGGCATGGCGGGTTTCGTAGTCGGGGGAAAAATCCATCAATGTCATGCGCAGCAATGGATCGCTGGCTGCATTGTCTGGCACGGTATGGATCGGAGCGCTTTCGAGAGCGGTGCGCCACACGGCTGGCTGGGTCCGTAGCGCAGCGGCCGCTTCCGGCTGCGAGGTTCGCGCGCCTGAATCGCTCGCGGAAGGCGGGGGCGTTTCGGCAGAAGATGATGCCGCGGCAGACGCCGATGCGTCGGAAGAGGGACTGGCGTCGGACGAGGGGCTTGCTTCAGACGACGGGCTTGCTTCGGACCACGGGCTTGCTTCAGAAGACGGACTTGCTTCGGAGGGCGGACCTGCTTCGGAGGACAGACTTGCTTCAGCGGGCGGGCTTACTTCAGCAGACGGACCTGCTTCATAAAATGGACTTGCTTCAGAGGACCGCGGCGCATCGCCTCCAGCCGGTACGTCGGCAGACGGTTGCCCCGATTGCGGCGGGGACGACGCCGGCAAACCCGGCGCCGGCGCCGGTGCTGCTTCCGGCTGCGCTGGTCCGCTTGGCGGCAACAGGTGTTCAACGCCGTTAAAAATTTCCTTGCAGGCGCCGCAGCGCACTAGTCCGGCGCGCAGCTTCAGTTGATCATGCGCGACGCGGAAGGTCGTATGGCAATGCGGGCAGCGGGTCGCAAGCGCCATTGCTGCTATTGCGGGCCGGCCGGTTGGCCTTCGTGCGCGCCCGCCATGGTTCCTGCCAGCGCAACCCAGCCATCCCGCTCAGCCCATACCGATAACTTGAGGAAAGGCGCATAAGCCGCCACCACCTCGTCAGCCTGCCGGTCCAGTACGCCCGATAGCACCAGGGCGCCGCCCGGCGCAACCCGGCCAGCCAGCATCGGCGCCATCAGTTTTAGTGGACTGGACAAAATATTGGCAACCACGATATCGAATAATGGGCGATCGGCGGCGTCGGCGGAATGGGCAAACTGGTCGGGTAAATAGTAATCGATTTCGCAGTGGTTGCGTTCGGCGTTGTAGTGCGCCGATTCAATCGCCTGTGGATCTATATCAATCCCGATCACTTTGGCGGCGCCGAGCTTTTTGGCAACCATCGCGAGTATGCCCGACCCGCAGCCATAATCGAGCACCGATGAGCCTTGCGGCGCATGCGTTTCCAGCCATTCCATGCACAGGCGGGTGGTAGGATGGCTGCCGGTGCCGAACGCGAGACCGGGGTCCAGCTCGAGCACCAGAGCGGCGGGATCGGGCGCTTCATGCCAGCTCGGCACCACCCAGATATTTTTGCCTATATGGATAGGTTCGAATTGCGATTGCGTCAGACGTACCCAGTCTTGCTCTGCAACCGGACGCAGCGTATAGGGAAGCTGGGGCAGCGCGCAGGCAGCCTGCGCCTGGGCCACGATAGCGGCATGGTCGGCGCCGGCTTCGGCGAGGGCGACCACGCGGCTATGCTCCCAGGCAGCTTCCGTGGGTTCCATGCCCGGCTCGCCGAACAGCGGTTGCTCGGCCTCAGTGCCTTCATCCGCATCTTCCACCGACACCGAGAGCGCGCCCGATTCCATCAATGCGTCCGACAAGGATTCCGCGTGGCGGCGTGCGACTTCGATTACGATTTCAGTCCAGCTCATGGCGTCGCTTTATTTCTGAATGGGCTTGATTGACTCTTTCGGCAAACTCGGCCGGTTAGCCAGCTTTTGTTCCAGATAATGGATATTGGTTCCGCCTTCGATGAAGCGGGCATCCACCATCAGTTCGCGGTGCAATGGAATATTAGTGGAAATGCCTTCGACCACCATTTCCGACAGCGCGATCTGCATGCGCCGGATCGCCTGGTCGCGGGTTGCGCCATAGGCGATTACCTTGCCGACCATTGAATCATAATGCGGCGGCACATAATAGCCGGCATAGGCATGCGAATCGACCCGGATGCCGGGGCCGCCGGGTGGATGCCATGAACCGATCCTGCCGGGAGACGGCGTAAACTTGAATGGATCTTCCGCATTGATGCGGCATTCGATGGCATGGCCTTTCAATTCGACGTCGCGCTGACGGAAGCGCAGTTTTTCGCCGGCCGCGATCCGGATCTGTTCTTGCACGAGGTCGATGCCGGTAATCATTTCGGTCACCGGATGCTCGACCTGGATACGGGTATTCATTTCAATGAAATAAAACTCGTTGTTCTCATACAGGAACTCGAAGGTACCGGCGCCGCGATATCCCATCTTGCGGCAAGCCTCGGCACAGCGGTCGCCGATTTTTTCGATCAGCTTGCGTGCGATGCCGACGGCCGGCGCTTCTTCGATCACTTTCTGATGCCGCCGCTGCATCGAACAGTCGCGTTCGCCCAGCCATACCGCATTCTTGAATTCATCGGCGAGAATCTGGATTTCCACGTGGCGCGGGTTTTCCAGGTATTTCTCCATATAGACTTCCGGATTGCCGAAGGCAGTGCCGGCTTCCGTCCTGGTCATTGTGACCGCGTTCAGCAGGGCCGCTTCGGTATGCACGACACGCATGCCGCGGCCGCCGCCGCCGCCGGCCGCCTTGATGATGACCGGGTAGCCGACCTTGCGCGCCACCCGGATGATTTCCTTCGGATCATCCGGCAACGCGCCATCGGAGCCGGGCACGCAGGGCACCCCGGCCTTGATCATTGCCTGCTTGGCCGATACCTTGTCGCCCATCAGGCGGATCGAATCGGAACGCGGGCCGATAAAGACGAAGCCAGATTGCTCGACGCGCTCAGCGAAATCGGCATTCTCGGACAAAAATCCATAGCCGGGATGAATTGCTTCCGCATCGGTCACTTCCGCAGCGCTGATGATGGCGGGCATGCTGAGGTAGCTGAGAGCCGAGGGCGCCGGGCCGATGCAGACTGATTCGTCGGCCAGCTTCACATACTTTGCTTCGCGGTCGGCCTCGGAATGGACCACTACTGTCTTGATGCCCATCTCGCGACAGGCACGCTGGATTCGAAGCGCGATTTCGCCACGGTTGGCGATGAGGATTTTTTCAAACATGGTCGGAAAATAGGAGCCGTTGTAAGGTAGGAAGGTCTAAACAGGAACGCCTTGGAAGCACGCGTCTGGCGAAAAAACCGGCGGCGCCACTGTGTCCCCGGCATCGTGCCGAAGTACTGGCTGGCGCTGGACGCGCACCGCTTAACCTATGACAAACAAGGGCTGGCCATACTCCACCGGCTGGCCGTTCTCGACCAGGATCTGGGTGATCACGCCGGCGGTGTCGGCATCGATTTCATTTAAAAGTTTCATTGCTTCGATAATGCAAAGCGTGTCGCCTTCCTTTACCGTGGCACCGACTTCGACGAAGGGGGCGGATCCCGGCGCGGCTGAGCGGTAAAAGGTTCCGACCATAGGCGATTTGACGGTATGGCCGGTCGGTGCCGCCGCAATGACCGGCGCAGCTGCCGCCGGCGCGGAAGCGGGCGCCGGAGCAGGCGCTGCCGCTGCTTGCGGCTGCATCATCACTACCTGGTTTTGCGGCATCGGGGAAGATTTGACGATCCGGACTTTACTCTCACCCTCGGTAACTTCGAGTTCCGCGATATCCGATTCGGCAACCAGATCAATCAGGGTCTTGAGTTTACGTAAATCCATGTGGACTCCCTCGGAATTATTTATGTAATAGGATTAAAAAATCGACACAATTATATGTCGATTGTGAACAGATAATGGAAATTAAAGCTTTTTAAGCGCGAAATCGATCGCAAAGCGATACCCCTCGACGCCCATTCCGCAGATCACGGCTACTGCAATAGCAGACAGATAAGAATGATGACGGAAAGATTCGCGGCTATGAATATTCGAGATATGCACTTCGACAAATGGGATCGCGACGCCGGCAAAGGCATCGCGCAAGGCGACACTGGTGTGTCCATAGGCAGCGGGATTGATTACGATTGCATCAACCCCATCCCGTTTGGCGGCCTGGATGCGATCCACCAGCGCCCCTTCATGATTACTTTGGAAAGCATCCAGGCTGGCGCCTGCCGCACTTGCTTGCGCCCTTGCCGCCGACTCGATATCCGCCAGCGTGGTCGAACCATATACTGCCGGCTCACGCGTGCCGAGCAGATTCAAATTCGGGCCATTCAGCAAGAGAATTTTTGTTGCCATCGAGATACCGTTCCGTTTGACGAGGTTGGCCGCATTTTGCCGCCTAATCCTGTTGGTTGGCAAGAGGAAATCTTGCCTATTCTTACAAGCTACCTAAATCCTTTCGTAATTCATCAAGCTTTAGTCGTCCCAGATAAGTTTTCCTGATGCGCCCATCGGCATCGATCAAGACCGTAAACGGCAAACCGCCGGCTTGATTGCCAAACTGACGGGACAGCTCCGTGCCATTCATGCCAGATACATACAGTGGATAACTGATTTTATATTTTGATGAAAATTCGGCGACGTTGGATGGCGTATCTATGCCTATTCCGATAATTTGAATATTTTTTGGCGTCAGCTCCATTTGCAGCGCGGTCAGCTCCGGCATTTCTTCGACACAAGGTGCGCACCATGTTGCCCAAAAGTTGACGACCAGGGCTTTGCCTTTCCATTTCGATAATGCCTCCGGCTTTCCGGCCGCGTCATTCATGGTCTGTGCAAACATCTGCTCAACTGCATTCGTTGTGGCAGGAGCCGAGGCAAACTTACCTGAACCGACATAGACGCCGATGGCGCCGAACAGGACTGCCACCGCAACAAAGGGGAGAATTCTTTTTTTCATTCGGAACCGGTTTCCTTAATCAGGGCGCGTACCGCTTCCAGGCTGGCCCGATCGGCTCGTCCCGAGTCCGTGCTCTTTTTGCCGGCCCGTAAATCATCAAATTCATATAGTGCCAAGTGAACCCCCTCATTTTCCTGCATGAAGCTGACGGTCTCGACAGCCTCGCCGCGAGACCGGAAGTGCGGCGTTTCGGATACTTCGAAGTTAATACCTTTATTCATTAAATAAACTTCAACATCTTTAGGGCTGTCGGCAAAAAGCTGCAAATGAATATCGGAATGCGCGCCCGCCGTGCCGTTTAACACTGCGCCAGTCAGATAAGGGGAGAACTGCGCCAGCTCCGTCATGACTTCCAGCGCAATGGTCCGCAGGCGTAGCAGGCGCGCCGGTTGCGTATCGCCGAAAAAAATTTCGTTATAAATCCGTACTTCTTCTTCGATCTGCGCATTATCGGGCAAAACATCGCCCCGCACCCTGACATCGCCGAGGATCTGGCGGGCGGCCTTGCGCTTTGCAGTGCCATAGTCAGCGCCGTCTTCCGCGATCATGCGGGCCGCGGCGGCGGCGATTTCAGCGCGCAGTAGTTCGGCGTCGTTGGAAGAATTCATCATGATGTGTGGCAGTATCGTCGCCGCGTAACGGCGCAAGCCTGCGGCTCGGGTAAAATCTCGTTAATCCAATTTGAAATTGTACAATGCATATACATATTCTAGGCATCTGCGGCACCTTCATGGGCGGGCTCGCGGTACTGGCTAAACAAGCAGGCCATAAAGTGACCGGCTGCGATGCCAATGTCTATCCGCCGATGAGCACCCAGCTCGAAGCGCAGGGCATTGCACTGGTTGAAGGCTTTGGCCCGGAACAGCTGAACCTTCAGCCCGATCTGTTTGTCATCGGCAACGTGGTTTCCCGCGGTAATCCGCTGATGGAAGAGATTCTTGACCGCGGCTTGCCCTATGTTTCTGGCCCACAATGGATCGGCGACCATATTTTACGTGATAAGTGGGTACTCGCTGTTGCAGGAACCCACGGCAAGACAACGACTTCCTCGATGCTGGCCTGGATTTTGGAAGATGCCGGCTATGATCCGGGCTTCCTGATTGGCGGGGTGCCCATGAATTTCGGTATTTCCGCCAGGCTTTCCGGCAAGGGCGAGGGTTCCGGATTTTTCGTGATCGAGGCCGATGAATACGATACGGCTTTCTTCGACAAGCGCAGCAAATTTGTCCATTATCATGCGCGCACTGCAATCCTGAATAATCTTGAATACGATCATGCGGACATTTTCCCGGACCTGGCGGCGATCGAGACCCAGTTCCACCACTTGGTGCGCACTGTGCCGCGCGTCGGGCGACTGATTGTGAACGGCCGCGAAGCGTCGCTGCAACGCGTGGTCAAACGCGGCTGCTGGAGCGAAACGGAATGGTTTGGCGGCGCGGACCGTAGCGAAAACGATAAAACTCATAAAGATTGGTCGCTGATCGAGCATGCCGACGGCGGCTTCGATGTTTTCTTCGATGGTGATATGCAGGGGACGGTACAGTGGCAGCTATCCGGCGAACATAACCGGATGAATGCGCTTGCCGCGATTGCTGCCGCGCGCCATGTCGGCGTGCCCCCGGCCCAGGCAATCGGCTCACTGGCGAAATTTGAAAATGTGAAACGGCGGATGGAAGTGCGCGGCACGGTGAACGGCATCACCGTGTATGATGATTTTGCCCATCATCCCACCGCGATCGCGACCACGGTCGCCGGCTTGCGCAAGAAGATCGGTTCTGCGCGCATCCTCGCGGTGCTTGAGCCGCGTTCCAATACCATGAAGCTCGGCACCATGAAAGAAGCGTTGCCAGGCAGCCTGGCCGACGCGGATCTGGTGTTCGGCTACGGCGCCAAAGGCGGCGGCAAGGATGGTCTCGGCTGGGATCTCGACGCGGCACTGGCGCCGCTCGGATCGAAGGCGCGCGCATTCGATGAACTCGATACCCTGGTGCAGGCGATCGCGGCGGCCGCCCGCCCCGGCGATCAGATCCTGGCGATGAGCAATGGCGGATTTGGCAATGTGCATCAAAAGATCCTGGACGCGTTGAACAAATGATCCTGTATCTGCACGGTTTTCGTTCGTCGCCGCTTTCATTCAAGGCGCGCCTGCTGGCGCAGCGGCTGCAGGAATCGGGCCGCGGCGATGACTACGTGTGCCCGCAATTGCCGGCCTCGCCGCGGCTGGCGATCGCGTTGGCGGCACAGCTGGCAAGTACAGCCGAGCCCGGCCGGCTTACCCTGATCGGCTCGTCGCTCGGCGGTTATTACGCAACCTGGCTAGCCGAGCAGATCGGTTGCCGCGCGGTCCTGCTGAACCCGGCCGTCAGGCCGATGCGCAGTCTGGAAAGCCATATCGGGGTGACGACTGCCTACCATAGCGACGAACCGTTTGAATTCAGGCATGAATATATTGAAGAGCTGGCAGCGCTCGCGGTGGACCGGATCAGCTTGCCGGAGCGGTATTTCCTGGTTGCGGCGACCGGCGACGAGGTGCTCGACTGGCGCGAAATGGTGGCGCATTATCCCGGCGCGCGGCAACGCGTGATCGAGGGCAGCGATCACGGCATTTCCGATTTCGCGCACTATATGGACGAGGTCCTGGCTTTTTGCGATGCCGATGCGGAGCGCGGCCGAACCAACGCCCCTGAATAAATTATTAAGCAAAGATCCCATGAATTTATTTTTTGAAGAGTCCGGCGATTTCAAAGCCGGGGTGGCGCTATCCCAGCAAGGTGAGGCTTACCAGGTTGAAATGCATACTGGCAAGCGCACCAAGGTGCGGGCCAAGGATGTGTTATTGCAGTTCGCGTCGCCGTCGCCTGGCGAAATGCTGGCTGACGCGCATGTCGTTGCCGATGAAATCGATCTCGATTTTTTATGGGAAGTCGCAGGCCAGGAAGAATTCGGCTTTACTGAATTGGGCCTTGAATATTTTGGCCAGCAGCCCAAGCCGCACGAAGCGGCGGGCTTGCTGTTGAAACTGCATGCAGCGCCTATCTATTTTTACCGCAAGGGCAAAGGGCGCTACAAGGCGGCGCCGGAAGCCTCGTTAAAGGCGGCGCTGGCCGGGCTTGAAAAGAAAAGGCAGCAGGCGCTGGTGCAGTCCCGATATGTCGAGGAATTGAAAGCCAATCGTTTGCCGGAAGCGATGAAGCCGATCAGCCTGCAGCTGTTGTTCAAGCCGGACAAGAACAGTATCGAATACAAGGCGCTGGAGACTGCCAGTGCCGAACTGCACACGACACCGCAGCGCCTGATGCTGGCGGTGGGCGGCATTGCGTCGCCCAAGGACTTGCACCTGTCGAGGTTTTTGCTGGAAAATTTCCCGAAAGGCGTTGGCTTCCCGGCGGTCGCGCTGCCTTCGATGCCGGCGGGCGCGCTGCCGGTCGCCGATGTGCAGGCTTTTTCGATCGACGACGTCACCACGACTGAAATCGACGACGCGTTTTCGGTTGTCACGCTGGACGACGGCAAGATACGCATCGGTATCCATATCGCAGCGCCGGCGCTGGGCATTGCGCGTGATGATGCGATCGATGCGATTGCGCGGCAACGGCTTTCGACGGTGTATATGCCGGGCGATAAAATCACGATGCTGCCGGATGCGCTGGTCGACGCGTTCACGCTGGCCGAAGGTAAAACCTGCCCGGCCCTGTCGCTGTATGCAACGCTCGATCCGCGCGACTGGACGGTGGTCAGCACCGAGACCAGGGCCGAAGCGGTGCCGATCAGCGCTAATCTGCGCCACAACGACCTGGACGCGCTGGTCACCGAAGAAAACCTGGCGACCGAGGCCGGCGATTATCCGCACAAGCCCGAGATCGCGCTGCTTTGGCAATGGGCCCAGGTGCTTGAAAAAGGCCGCATGGCCAAGCGGGAAAGTTTCGGCCTCAAGCCGGAACAGAACAACCGCATCGATTTCAATTTTTATGTCGAAAACGATGTCGTCACGATCACCCGCCGCAAGCGCGGGGCGCCACTCGACAAGATCGTTGCCGAACTCATGATCTTTGCCAACAGCAGCTGGGGCAAATTCATGCATGACAACGGCGTGCCCGGAATCTACCGCAGCCAGGGCGCTTCGGGCGGCGGCTGGGCTGCCAGGATGCAGGTCCGGATGGTGACGCACGCGGCCCCGCACCAGGGCCTCGGCGTGGATCAGTATGCATGGAGCACATCGCCGCTGCGGCGCTACACCGACCTGGTCAATCAATGGCAAATCCTGGCATGCGTGCAGCATGGCGTCGCCGCGCCGCTGGTCGCGCCGTTCAAGCCGAGGGATGCCGGACTGTTCGCAATCGTATCCGCATTCGACGCCGCGTATTCCGCCTATGCCGACTTTCAATCGAACATGGAGCGTTATTGGTGCCTGCGCTGGCTGGGCCAGGAAAATGCGCGGCAGGTCGATGCGGTCGTGCTGAAAGACGAGATCGTCCGCCTGGCCGATATTCCATTGGTCATCAAGCTGCCGGGCATGACGCAGGTGGCGCGCGGCACCCAGGTCAGACTGGACCTGATCGGCTGGGACGAGGTCGACCTGACGGTGGAGGCGCGGCTGCTTGAAATCGGCGCGCCATTGGCGGCTTCCGCGGAAGAGGTGCAGGAAATCGATGACGAATTATCCGATGTGCTCGATGCGGCCGAAGGCGGCGCCAGCCCGGTTCCCGATGAAAATTCGGCAACTGGCGTCGCTATCGAAACACAGGCGGCGCCAGAGTGATATCGAACTTGAAAGTCCGGTGGAAATTGCGCGGCTTTGACGTAGAATCGGTCATCCTTTGCAATCCACTTCCCAATTGCACGTGAAGTCACTCTTTCAAAAATCCTCGCTCGCGATCGCGGTTGCGGTTTCGATACTGGTGCATGGCGCATTGCTGGCGGTGCGGTTCGCCGCGCCGGATGCTTTTCGCTTCAAGCCGGCCGATCCGGGGCTGGAAGTCATTCTGGTCAACGCCAAACATGACAAAAAGCCGGTCAAGGCGGACGCGCTGGCGCAGGCCAACCTCGACGGCGGCGGCAATGCCGAGAGCGGCCGCGCCAAGTCGCCGTTGCCCGACTTGCGCAGGAGCGTGGATGGCGACAGCCTGAAGGCCAGCCGGCGCCGCGTCGCCGAACTGGAAGAGCAGCAGAAAAAAATCCTGGCGCAAACCGCCAAAAAGACGCCGCTGTCCGTGCCGCGCGACATGGAAAAGGATAAGCCGGCTGACATTCCGGTCCCGAACGGCACCGATGCGACCGATACCGCAAAAGAGCTGGCAAGGATGGAAGCGGAAATCAACAAGAGTATCGAGGATTACAACAAGCGTCCGAAGAAAACGCAGATTACGCCGAGCACCAGGGAGGTCGGCTATGCGATGTATTACAGCGCGCTGCAAAAGAAGATTGAAAAGCTGGGCACGCTGAATTTTCCACAGCGTGACGGCACCAAGCTCTACGGCGAACTGGTGGTGTATATCCCGG
>JAQGMO010000221.1 GCA_028292315.1 Herminiimonas sp.
ACGCGCCGGATCAGGCAGTCGATCTTGTCGGCCACAGCATGGGAGGAAATGTGATCACCACTTATGCGGGGGTACGGCCATCGCGGATTGCCCGATTGATCGACCTGGAAGGTTTCGGCATGCCGGCGACGAAGCCGGAGCAGGCACCCGGACGTTATGCGAAATGGCTCGATGAATTGCGCAGCCCGCCAACCATGCGGACCTATGCATCCCAGGCCGAGGTCGCCGCGCGCATGCAACAGAATAATTTGCGTTTGCCGGCAGAGCGGGCGGCCTATCTGTCGGGCCACTGGGCAAGGGAAACCGCGCCCGGCGTATGGGAAATCCAGGGTGACCCGGTACATAAAGCGACCAGTGCAGTGTTATACCGCATCGATGAAATCATGGCGTGCTGGCAAGCGATCACGGCGCCGGTGCTATGGGTCGAAGGCGCCGAGAGCGATGTCTGGCGCGGCATGGGGCCGCGAGAGCAGGCGCGCGCCGAACTCGACCGGCGCAAGGGGTTCCTCAACCGCGTGACTACGGCGATCATCCCGAACGCAGGACATATGCTGCATCATGACCAGCCGCAGGCGCTGGCCCAATTGATCGAAGACTTCCTGTTGTTGCCTGACGCCACTGAAGAGCCGCGAAACGTTCCGGATACCGCATGACGGAATCAAGCGGCGTACAATAATAGCTTTACAGGCTTGAATAAACTGCATGCTTAACATTGATCTTCATTGTCATTCCAACATATCCGACGGTTTGTTGCGTCCGGCGCTGGTCGCCGCGCGCGCCAAGGCCAGAGGAGTGGATGTCTGGGCACTGACCGATCATGACGAAGTCAGCGGCATTCCGGAGGCGCGCAAGGCGGCTGCCGAGCTTGGGCTGACCTACGTGCCGGGAGTTGAAATTTCAATCAGCTGGGCGGGCGAAACCGTGCACATCGTCGGCTTGAATTTCGACGAAACCAATCAGGATCTGATACAGGGATTGGCGAGAACGCGGTCAGGCCGGGAACAGCGGGCGCGCGAGATTGCGGCGCAATTGGCATTGGCGGGCGTGCCGGATGCCTATGAAGGCGCGCTGAAATATGTTGGCAATCCAGACTTGATTTCGCGCACGCATTTTGCGCGCTACATAATCGAACTTGGCATTTATCACGACGTCAGTGCCGTATTCCGCAATTACCTGGTCGAGGGCAAGCCCGGTTATGTGCCGCATCGGTGGGCCAGCCTGCAACAGGCGGTCAGCTGGATCCGCGGCGCCGGAGGCGTCGCCGTGATTGCGCATCCAGGGCGATATCGATTTGACGCAATAGCGTTTGACGCATTGTTCGAGGAATTCAAAAATCTTGGCGGCGCCGCCATCGAAGTGATTACGGGCAGCCATACGGTCGATCAGTATGCGGAGTATGCCAAAGTCGCCAAGCGTTACGGCTTTCTCGCCTCGCGCGGATCGGACTTCCACGGGCCGGGTGAGTCGCGTGTCGATCTGGGCGAGCTGCCGCCTTTGCCGGATAGCGTCACGCCGGTCTGGCATGACTGGAAGATGTAGGGGCAACAGTCCCCGTTCCCCACCCCCTTGAATTGTCAAGTACGCATCCTCATATACAAAACGTATCCAATCGAGGGAGAAGCCGCATGAAGAGGATTTTCCTGTTCCTTGCAACGAACATTGCCGTCATTGCGGTAATGACCATCGTGCTGTCGCTGTTGGGAGTCGATCGGTTTCTGACCGGCACCGGCCTGAATCTGCCGATGCTGATGGTGTTCTCGCTGGTAGTCGGGTTTACCGGATCGATTTTCTCACTGCTGATCAGCAAGCCGATGGCGAAATGGTCGACCGGCGCGCATGTGATCGAAGCGCCTTCCAATTCCACTGAATTATGGCTGGTCGACACGGTCCGCAAGCTCGCCGACCGCGCCGGGATCGCCATGCCCGAGGTTGCCGTGTATGAGGGCGAGCCGAATGCCTTTGCCACCGGCGCATTCAAGAATTCCGCCCTGGTCGCGGTATCCACCGGTCTGCTTGAAAGCATGTCGAAAGATGAAGTCGAGGCTGTGCTCGGCCATGAAATCGCCCATGTCGGAAACGGCGACATGGTAACGATGATGCTGATCCAGGGCGTGGTGAATACCTTTGTCGTATTCCTCTCGCGCGTGGTCGGTTACGCAGTGGACCGCGCGCTGTCGCGCGGCGAGGGCGGTGGTCCCGGAATAGGCTACATGGTGACGGTTTTCGTTTGCCAGATCGTATTCGGCATCGCCGCCTCGATGATCGTGGCATGGTTTTCGCGGCACCGTGAATTCCGCGCCGATGCCGGCTCGGCCAGACTGCTCGGCAGTCCGCAGCCGATGATCAAGGCGCTGGGCCGGCTCGGCGGCGTCGAACCGAGCAGCCTCCCGAACTCGATCGCCACCCTGGGCATCAACGACAAGCCCGGCTGGCTGGACTTCTTTTCCACCCACCCGCCGATCGAGAAGCGGATTGCGGCGTTGCGTGGCGTACAATAATCAATTAACCTCCAATCCCGATTTGCATCGGCGGCAGCCATAGGGTTGCCGCCGTCATTATTTCATGAGTCAATTCTTTCAAATTCATCCGGACAACCCGCAATTACGATTAATCAAGCAAGCGGCGCAAATCATCCATGCTGGCGGCATCGTCGCCTTGCCCACCGATTCCTGTTACGCACTCGTCTGTCATCTCGATGACAAAAGTGCGGTGGAGCGTTTGCGGCGAATTCGTGCGGTAGACGACAAGCATCATTTGACGCTGCTGTGCCGCGATCTCAGCGAGATTTCGCAATATGCGCGCGTCGACAACAGCCAATACCGCTTGTTGAGGGCAGTAACGCCGGGCGCTTACACCTTCATCCTGGAAGCGACCAAGGAAGTGCCGCGCCGCCTGAGCCATCCATCGCGCAAGACGATCGGCTTGCGCGTGCCGGAAAACCGGATCGCGCATGCGCTGCTGGAAGAACTGGGCCAGCCGCTGCTCGGCACCACGCTGATCCTGCCCGGCGAGGAACTTCCATTGACCGATAGCGAAAACATCCGCGAGCGGCTTGAGCGCCAGATCGAACTGGTGATCGACGGCGGGGCAAGCAGCCTGGAACCCACCAGCGTGATCGACCTGACCGGCGCCGAACCGGTGCTGGTGCGGCAGGGACGCGGTGATCCGGCCCCGTTCGGCCTGTGAGTTCTGCTTGTGAATCCTTTTTACTGCCGCAAGGGCAAGGAGATATGCGACTAATGGTTTGGTCACCGGTTTAATTGCGAATTGCCAGCGTGATTGCAACCAATTCAATTAATTTCCATCGATTTCCCTGCCTGCTGCTGGCAGGGGTGCCCCCTCTGATAAAATCCTGCTGATGAACGAGCTCATTCAAACCTTTGCGGTATATGCCCTGCCGATCGTATTTGCGATCACCCTGCATGAAGCGGCACATGCTTATGCGGCCAAACACTTCGGTGACCTGACGGCTTTTTCGCAGGGACGGATGAGTTTGAATCCGATCAAGCATATCGATCCGGTCGGTACGCTGCTGATTCCGATCGTGCTGTTTTTTGCCGGTAGTCCTTTCCTGTTCGGTTATGCCAAACCGGTGCCGGTCGAGTTCGGCAATCTGCGCAATCCGAAGCGTGACATGGCATGGGTGGCCCTTGCTGGCCCGGCCGCGAACCTGGTCATGGCGCTGATGTGGATGGTGCTGGGGGTGATACTGAGTTCCTTCCAGAGCAACGAAGAATTTTTCATGAAGATGGTCCAGGCCGGCGTGCTGACCAACCTGGTCATCTTTGCATTCAACCTGTTTCCGGTGCCGCCGCTGGACGGCGGCCGGATCATGATCAGCCTGCTGCCGCACCGTGCCGCATATCGGTATGCGCAACTTGAGCCATATGGCTTTTTCATCGTGCTTGGCCTGGTCTTTCTCAAGGTGCTGCAATTCTGGATGGTACCCCTGATGACGTTCGCCGGCATGCTGCTCAAGCTGCTGATCTCTCCCCTGACTTTTTTATTGAAGTGACGACTATGTATCCTGAACGCGTTGTCTCCGGCATGCGGCCCACGGGCGCGATGCACCTCGGCCATTACCATGGCGCCCTGAAGAACTGGATCCGTCTCCAGGACGAAAAGGAGTGCCTGTTCTTCGTCGCCGACTGGCATGCGCTGACCACCCATTACGATGACCCGAGCATTATCGAAAGCAGCACCTGGGATATGCTGGTCGACTGGCTGGCCGCCGGCATCGACCCGTCGAAGGCGACTCTATTCATCCAGTCGCGCGTGCCGGAGCATGCCGAACTGCACCTGCTGCTGTCGATGGCGACGCCGCTTGGCTGGCTCGAGCGCGTGCCGACTTACAAGGACCAGCAGGAAAAGCTGGCCGATCGCGATCTCGCGACTTACGGCTTCCTCGGCTATCCGCTGCTGCAGTCGGCCGACGTGCTGATCTATCGCGCCAGCCTGGTGCCGGTCGGCGAGGACCAGGTGCCGCACATTGAAATGATGCGGGAAGTCGCGCGCCGCTTCAATCATCTGTACGGCAGGGAAAAAGGGTTCGAAGCCAAAGTGCAGGAAGCGCTCAAAAAACTTGGATCCAAGGGTGCGAAGCTGTACAACGAATTGCGCACCTTGTTCCAGGAGCAGGGCAAGACAGAGGCGCTGGAGCAGGCCAAGGCCATGGTGGTCGATGCGCAAAGTCTGTCTTCGAACGATCGCGAGTTGCTGCTCGGCTATCTCGAGGGCGACCGCAAGCAAATCCTGGTTGAGCCGCAGGCCTTGCTGACGGAAGCGTCGCGTCTGCCAGGGCTTGATGGACAAAAGATGTCCAAGAGTTATGGCAACGCGATCGCGCTGCGCGAGGACAAGGACTCGGTGACGAAAAAAATTCGTACCATGCCGACCGATCCGGCGCGCGTGCGGCGCACCGATCCTGGCGACCCGCTGCGCTGCCCCGTCTGGCAATTGCACGAAGTCTATTCCGATGGGGACACGCGCGATTGGGTCATGAAAGGCTGCACCACGGCCGGCATTGGCTGCCTCGAGTGCAAGCAACCGGTGATCGACGCCATCATCGCCGAACAGCAGCCCATGCACGAGCGTGCCCAGCAGTACCTGGACGATCCGACCCTGGTGCGCGCCATCGTCGCCGACGGCTGCGACAAGGCCCGTAAACTTGCGCAGGAAACCATGCGCGACGTCCGCGAGGC
>JAQGMO010000222.1 GCA_028292315.1 Herminiimonas sp.
GCCCGGTTCCGGCGCCGCGCGCCGCACAGGGCCAGGGTGAGACGGGGGCTGATTCCTATCGTGTCAAATCAGGCGATACCCTGGCCGGAATCGCCGGCCAGCACAAGCCGGAAGGCGTGTCGCTCGACCAGATGCTTGTCGCCTTGCAGCGTGCCAATCCGAGTGCTTTTGGCGGCAACAATATCAACCGGCTGCGCGCCGGCCAAATCCTGGCCGTGCCGGATGCGGAAACGGCGCGCAGCGTCAGTTCTTCCGAGGCAAGAAGCATCGTCATCACCCAGTCGGCCGACTTTAACGGCTACCGGAATAAACTGGCGAGTCAGGTTGCCGGCAGCAAAACGCTGAATCCGGACCAGGCCAGCCAGAGCGCGAGTGGCAGGATCACGGCCAAGGTGGAAGAACAACCGAACGCGGCCAGCGAATCGAAAGACAAGCTGAGATTATCGAGGTCGGGTGCTGCCGGCGCAACCGGCGCCGACAAGGCTTCCGGCGGCGGTGCTGCGGCCGAAGACCGGATCGCAGGCGATAAGGCGCTGGCCGAAGCGAACGCACGGGTCAGGGAACTCGAGAAAAACGTCAGCGAACTGCAAAAGCTGCTCGAGCTGAAGAACAAGGATCTGGCGGAACGGCAAAACCAGGCCGGTGCCGGGAAGACCGAGACCGCGGTGGCAGCGGCGGCCGCGCCAGCCGCGGGTATGGCTCCTGCGGCTCCGGCCGCTGGGGCAGCCGCGCCGGCGCCGAGTGCTGCGGCTTCGGGCACCGTGGCACCGGGTGCCGGCGAAGCCGGCACTGTGGCGGCGACAGCGGCTCCCGCAGCGCCGGCACCTGTTGCGGCGACGGCGCCGGAAGCGGCGAAGCCCGCAACGCCGGCCAAGCCGAAACCGCCGATCGCGGTCACACCGCCGCCGGAACCAAGCTTTATCGATAGCCTGCTGGACAATCCGCTAGTACTCGCACTCATCGCAATCCTGGTCGCTGCGTTGGGTGCGCTCGGTATACGCCGCGCCGGCCTTGGCAGAAAGAAAGAGCAGGAATTCGAGGATTCCGGCACGCTGACCGAATCGTCCGGCCTGAAAGCGAATTCGCTGTTTGCTTCAACCGGCGGCCAGAGCGTCGATACCAGCAACAGCGTGTTCAATTCGAATTTTTCACCGTCGGCGAGCCAGCTCGATACCAATGAAGTCGACCCGGTGGCCGAGGCCGATGTGTATATTGCTTACGGCCGTGATGCGCAGGCGGAAGAAATTCTGAAAGAAGCCTTGCGCACACAACCGGACCGGAATGCGGTACGGGTAAAGCTGCTCGAAATTTATGCAAGCCGGAACGACTTGCGCGCGTTCGAAACCACCGCTTCGGAACTGTATGGCAGGACCAAGGGCGAAGGCGAGGAATGGCAGCAGGCTGCAAGCCTTGGAATAGGGATCGACCCGAAAAATCCAATGTATGCCGGCGGCAAGGTGGCTGATGCGCCCGAGCAGGATAAGCCGGCCCTGGGCGCGCCTTCAAATTCGGCCGACGAGCTGGATCTCGATGGATTGCTCAACACGACGCAGGCCGTACCGGATGCGCCGGAGCAAAAAGCGCCTGACTTCCCGGCCTACGGCAAAAGCGATGCGAAGGATGTCCCGGTCCTGCCGGTATCTGCCCCGCCGACGCCTGCCGAGTCAGCTGCGCCGCCCGCGAAAGACACGCCGGCGCAAGACACGTCAGACAACACGCTGGACTTCGACTTCGATCTGAACCGGTTCGGCCATGCCGACGCGCCTGCGCCGCAGACAGAGTGGAAACCGGCCGATGCGAAATCGGAGCCGGTTCCGGATCTCGATTTTGATCCGAACTTGCTCGATTTCGACGTGCGTAACTATGCTACTCCGGCAGCGAAGCCGGGCGACGAAGCGCATGCCGACGATACTCCCCTGCATATCGATTTTCCGGAAGTGTCAGAGCCGGCCGGTGCAGCAAGCGAAGCGCCCAGGGAGCCGAAAGATCCGGCCCCCCTCGACTTCGATTTGTCGAACATCAGCCTGGATCTCGATATCGGAAACCACGGTGCGGCGGCCGAGGCAATTGACGACGGCAATATCAACGTAGCCGAGATGGCGACCAAGCTTGACCTGGCATTGGCATACCAGGAAATCGGCGACCAGGAAGGTGCGCGCGAGTTGCTCGATGAAGTGATCAAGGGCGGCAATACGGATCAGTCGGAGAAAGCCAGAGCGCTGCTGGAAAAACTGGCCTGATCGGGGTTCCCTCTTAAAACGGGCGCGGCAGCAAGGAGCCTGCGCCCGTTATCTTTTAGATGTTTCAACACCAGACAGGACAACACCGGAAGTGAAACGTATTGCCTTAGGTGTTCAGTATGACGGTACCCCCTGGCACGGCTGGCAAACGCAATTGAGCGGAGATACCGTGCAGGACCGTTTGCAGGCGGCGCTAGCAAAATTTACGCAGGAAAAGATCGTGACCACCTGTGCCGGTCGTACCGACGCCGGCGTGCATGCAATCGAACAAGTGGTGCATTTCGATACCGGAGTCAGCCGCGAACCATTTTCATGGGTGCGTGGGGTCAATGCTTCGCTGCCGCCATCAATCGCGGTGCGCTGGGCTCGCGAAGTTCCGGCCGATGCGGCGGGCGAAATGTTTCACGCACGTTTCAGTGCGAGCGCACGGACATACCAATACCTGTTGTATAACCATCCAGTCCGCTCCCCGCTGCTGACCGGCAAAGCCGGCTGGGTGTTCCGCGCGCTTGATGCCGACGCGATGCGCGCGGCGGCGATACACTTGGTGGGCGAGCATGATTTTTCAGCATTCCGCGCGATCGAGTGCCAGGCAAAATCGCCGGTGCGCACCATGCATGCGCTGAAGATCGAACGGCGCGGTGACATGATCGTCTTTACTTTGCATGCCAACGCGTTTCTGCATCATATGGTGCGCAATATTGTCGGTTCGCTGGTGTACGTCGGCAATGGTTCGAAGCGTCCGGAATGGATTGCGGAACTGTTGCAAACACGCGATCGCGCACTTGCCGCGCCGACATTCATGCCCGATGGCCTTTACCTTGCAAAAATCGACTACGATGAGAAGTGGGGTTTGCCGCAGCAGGCGCTGCAGGCGCCGGGCATTTTCTGATGCCGGGCGTAAGCCCGGAGCCTGAATCTGAATCCTGACCCTGACCCTGACCCTGAACCTGAACCTGACCCTGAACATCGTATGACGCACCGTACCCGGATAAAATTGTGTGGCATGACCCGTCTCGAGGATGTGCGCTGCGCCGTCGCGAGCGGCGCGGATGCGCTGGGATTCGTATTCTTTCCCGCCAGCCCGCGCTATGTCGGTCCCGCACAGGCCGCCGAGCTGATGCGCGCGGTGCCGCCTTTCGTCAGTGCCGTCGGCCTGTTCGTCAACGCCACTCAACAGCAGGTGGAAGAAACAGTGCGCGCCACGTCGATTTCCATGCTGCAGTTTCACGGCGATGAAACCCTTGAACAGTGTTGCACGCTGGCGGCAGCGGTAAACTTGCCGTTCCTGCGGGCAATTCGCGTCAAACCGACTATGACCGGCGCCGATTTGTTAAAATACGACAAAGATTATCGAGCCGCCAGCACGCTTTTTTCCGGTTTGCTGCTCGACACGTGGGTAGACAGCTATGGCGGCAGCGGAAAGGTTTTCAATTGGTCTCTGATTCCAGAAGAACTCGCGCCTCGGGTCGTTTTAAGTGGTGGCTTGAGCGTACAAAACGCGACTGACGCGGTTCTGCGCGTGCGTCCTTACGCAGTCGATGTCAGCAGCGGCATCGAACTTCAAAAAGGCATCAAGGATAGCGCCAGGATCCGGGACTTCGTCGCCGCGGTTCGCTTGGCGGATTCCAACTCTCCCGACACCAGCAAAGCAGCAGAAAGAACATCGCCATGAAAGAATTGGATGGACTCGGAAACCATGCCGAGCGTCAGCCGCTGACGACAGCGCCGCACTACCAGGCCGACCGCTACAACCTGCCGGATGCACGGGGCCACTTCGGCCCGTATGGCGGCAGCTTCGTGTCGGAAACCCTGACATTTGCCCTCAATGAACTCAAGGAAGCCTACGCGCATTACCAGAACGATCCGGAATTCCTGGCCGAGTTTCACAGTGAACTGAAGCATTTCGTCGGCCGCCCGAGCCCGATCTATCACGCAAAACGCTGGTCCGAAATCGCCGGCGGCGCGCAGATTTATTTCAAGCGTGAAGACCTGAATCACACCGGCGCCCACAAGATCAACAACGTCATCGGCCAGGCCCTGCTGGCCAGGCGGATGGGCAAGCCGCGCGTCATTGCGGAAACCGGCGCCGGCCAGCACGGCGTGGCGACTGCCACGATCTGCGCGCGGTTCGGGCTCGAATGCGTGGTCTACATGGGTAGCGAGGATACCAGGCGGCAGGTGCAGAACCTGTATCGGATGGAACTGCTGGGCGCCAAAGTGGTGCCGGTCGAGTCCGGTTCCAAGACACTCAAGGATGCGCTCAATGAAGCGATGCGCGACTGGGTGACCAACGTGGAAAATACCTTCTACATCATCGGCACGGTGGCCGGCCCGCATCCGTATCCGATGATGGTGCGTGATTTCCAGTCGGTGATCGGTGAAGAGTGCCTCGTGCAAATGCCGGAACTGGCGGGCAGGCAGCCCGATCATGTCGTCGCCTGCATCGGCGGCGGCTCGAATGCGATGGGCATTTTTTACCCCTACATCGAGCACCGGGACGTGCAACTTATCGGCGTCGAAGCGGCGGGCGAAGGACTGGACAGCGGCAAGCATGCGGCGACGCTGCATGCCGGATCGGCCGGCGTATTGCATGGCAACCGCACTTATCTGCTGCAGGATGCAAACGGCCAGATCATCGAGACGCACTCGGTGTCGGCAGGCCTTGATTATCCCGGAGTCGGTCCCGAGCATGCATGGCTGAAGGACTCGAACCGCGCGCAATATGTATCGATAACGGATGCGGAAGCCATCGAGGCATTTCATACCTGCTGCCGCATCGAGGGCATTATTCCCGCGCTCGAGTCGAGCCATGCGCTGGCCTATGCCGCCAAGCTGGCCGCGACCCTGCCGAAAGATAAAATCATCCTGGTCAATTTATCGGGCCGGGGCGACAAGGATATGCACACGGTGGCGGAACAGGCGAAGCGGGTGCTTTGATCCGGCAAAGCCGCGGCTCCCGGCGCGGCTTTTAATGCGGCTCTTAATGAACGCGGCTTTTAATGCAGCGCTTAACAGAGCTGAATATAACCAGTAAAACTTACGAATTGCCCTATGTCCCGGATCCAATCCACACTGGCCGCCTTGGCCGCGCAAAATAAAAAAGGCTTGATTCCCTTCATCACCGCGGGGGATCCGGCGCCGGATATGACGGTGCCGATCATGCATGCGCTGGTGGCCGGCGGCGCCAACGTGCTTGAACTGGGCGTGCCGTTTTCCGATCCGATGGCGGAAGGGCCGGTGATCCAGCGCGCTTGTGAACGCGCCCTGAAATACGGTGTCAGCCTGAATGATGTGTTCGGTTTCGTACGTGAGTTCCGCCGCACCGATGCCCGCACGCCGGTTGTCCTGATGGGATATGCCAATCCGATCGAACGGATGGGCCAGCAGGCATTTATCGCGGCTGCGCGCGACGCCGGTGTGGATGGCGCGATCGTGGTCGATTACCCGCCCGAGGAGTGCGAGGAATTCGCGCAATCGTTGCAGGCGAACGGCATCGATCCGATCTTCCTGCTGGCGCCGACCTCGACCGAGGAACGGATTGCCCAGGTCGCCAAGGTCGGCAGCGGCTTTAGCTACTATGTCTCTCTGAAGGGCGTGACCGGCGCCGCCAATATCGATATTGACGAGGTGGCGCAACGGATCGCCGCGATCCGCAAGCACGTCAAGCTGCCGATCGGGGTTGGTTTCGGCATCCGCGATGCGGCAACGGCCAAGGCAATCGGATCGGTGGCGGATGCCGTCGTGATCGGCAGCCGCATTATCCAGGAGCTGGAAAATACGCCGCGTGACCAGGCGATCGAGGCCGTCCATACATTTATCCGGGGCATACGCGAAGCACTGGACGAGGCGCCGGCGGCCGGCGTCGCCAAGACATCAATATCGTAATCGATCGAAGACGATCTCCTGCCGCGCTGGCGAGTTACCCCGGGCAACGGTACAATTGCGGCTGTTGATTACAATCGCGTTACAGCCGCGTTACCTTTGCGTGACAACCTGATTCGACAAGGTACGGCGCATACAGCATTACGGCGCAACATCAAGGCGTTGTCACCGTGATATTGCCGCCGTGATTGAAGTACCATGATATTGCAGCCATGAACCATGGCGCGATGTCCGGCTTGCTCTCAGTCAGGGTTCCGCGACAGCGAGTCGGCAAGGATAAAAATGAGAGGCTCATCATGAGTTGGCTAGAAAAATTACTTCCCCCGCGCATACAGCGGTCCGATACAGCGACCCGTAAATCGGTGCCGGAAGGGCTCTGGGTAAAATGCCCGTCATGCGAAGCGGTGTTATACCGCACGGATCTCGAAACCAATATCCATGTTTGCCCGAAATGCAATCATCATTTGCGTATCCGGGCGCGCGAGCGGCTCGACGCATTGCTCGATGCTGAAGGACGTTATGAAATCGGCCAGGAAGCCTTGCCGGTGGATACGCTTAAATTCAAGGATAGCAAGAAGTATCCGGATCGCCTGAAGGCGGCGCTGGAAGCCACCGGCGAAACCGATGCCCTGATCGTTCTGGGCGGCGCGATCATGACTTTGCCAGTCGTGGTGGCGTGCTTCGAATTTGAATTCATGGGCGGGTCGATGGGGTCGGTGGTCGGCGAACGTTTCGTGCGTGGCGCCCAAATCGCGCTGGAACAGAAAGTCCCGTTCATTTGCATTACCGCAACCGGCGGTGCACGCATGCAGGAAGGTTTGTTGTCGTTAATGCAAATGGCAAAGACGACAGCGATGCTGACCAAGCTGTCGCAGAAAAAATTGCCCTTCATTTCAGTATTGACCGATCCGACCATGGGCGGGGTATCCGCTTCATTCGCTTTCATGGGGGATGTCGTGATTGCCGAGCCCAAGGCCCTGATCGGTTTTGCCGGCCCGCGCGTGATTGAAAATACGGTGCGCGAGAAGTTGCCGGAAGGATTTCAGCGTGCCGAATTCCTGGTGCAGAAGGGCGCGGTCGACATGATCGTGGACCGCCGTAAAATGCGCGAGGAAATCGCCCGCCTGCTGGCACTCCTGCAAAACCAGGCGGTTGAAGTAGTCGCATAGAACAACTTACTCCGATTTGCCCGATTGCCCGAATCCCACGATTCGGGCTTTTTATTTCCGCTGACGTCCCCATTTATTCAACGTAATGCAAAACTCTCCGAGCACACTCACCGACTGGTTGTCCACCCTGGAAACAATGCATCCCAAGGCCATCGACATGGGCCTGGAACGTGTTGCAAAAGTGATGGGCGCATTGGACATCCACTTTGATTGCCCTGTCATTACTGTCGGCGGCACCAATGGCAAAGGGTCAACCTGCGCCATGCTGGAAGCGATCCTGCAGCATGCCGGATACCGGGTCGCCCTGTACACTTCCCCGCACCTGGTGCATTTCAATGAACGTGCCCGCATCGACGGTGAAATCGTGTCGGACGCAGCGCTGGTCGAGCAATTCGAAGCGGTCGAGGCGGCGCGCGGCGATGTTTCGCTGACTTACTTCGAATTCACGACGCTCGCCATCATGCGCCTGTTTGCCAGGGCGGGACCGGATGCCGTGATCCTCGAAGTCGGCCTGGGCGGGCGGCTCGATGCGGTCAACCTGGTGGATGCGGACGTCGCGATCGTCACCAGCGTCGACATCGACCATACTGAATATCTTGGCACTACGCGCGAAGCGATCGGCTTTGAAAAAGCCGGTATTTTCAGGCATGGAAAGGCGGCCGTGTGCAGCGACCCGGTGCCGCCGCAATCGCTGATCGATCACGCCAATGCAATCGGCGCCGACCTATGGCTGCTGGGGCGCGACTTCAACTATGCCGGCGACAAGCAGCAATGGAGTTATGGCGGACGCGGCCAGCGCCGCAATTCGCTTGGTTATCCGAGCCTGCGCGGCGCCAACCAGCTATTGAATGCATCGGCGGCGCTTGCGGCGCTCGAGGTGTTGCGCGATCGCCTGCCGGTGGGCGCACAGGAAGTGCGCACCGGCCTGGCCATGGTCGAATTGCCGGGACGCTTCCAGGTATTGCCGGGACGGCCCAGCGTGATTCTTGATGTTGCTCACAATCCGCATGCCGCGGCAACGCTGGCGCAGAATCTCGACAACATGGGCTTTCATCCCTATACCTACGCCGTATTCGGCGCAATGCATGACAAGGATATCGATGGCGTGATTGCGCATCTCAAAGGGCGGGTCGATCACTGGTGCATTACCGATTTGCCATTACCGCGTGCTGCTTCCACGCAACAGATCAGAGAAAAATTGCTGGCGGCTGGAATCAGGCCGCAGCAAGGCGCCGACAGTGAATGTACGATCACAAGCCATGACTCACCGGCAAATGCATTCTTAAATGCACGAA